>CAKTIN010000005.1 GCA_934565775.1 uncultured Oscillospiraceae bacterium | reverse complement strand
ACGCTGAAGTAAGCGCCCTTGCATCGGGGGAACCTTTGTGATAAAATAAAAATTGGGCGCCGGTCCGACCGGCGCCCCCTGTGCCCAAGGCTTGCACTTGGGCACAGTGCCAGGCGGCAGGAAAGCGCCGGAGCCAAGCAACTTGCATCCGTCGGCGTATATCGATACGGTAGGATGCGAGTTGTGCCGGAAGTTAAAATGTTTTTTCTGCGATTTCTGAACGGCGGCATCGCCCCCCTTCCTTGGGAAAGAGGCGGAAGCGGGAGGAAATTGCATGGAATGTTGCCCATTTTAACGGTCCGGCGGTTTCATGCCTGCCTGAATTGGGCGCCGGTCTGACCGGCGCCCAATCCGTGCAAATTTGGAAAGAAGGAGAATCTCCCTATGAACACACTCAAAAGCGTGGGAAAACGCGCGCTGGGCTCCGTGCCGGTGCTTATCGGCGTGATTCTCCTGATTTTTTTGATGCTCCGGGTGCTCCCTGGAGACGCCATTACCACCATGATGGGCGAGCACGTCAACGAGGAGAATATCGCCCGGATGACGGCGGAGCTGGGGCTGGACAAGCCCTGGTATGTGCAGTTCTGGGTGTACCTTACCGGCCTGTTCACCGGCAACATGGGCACCAGCCTGAAATATCATAAGCCCGTCTCGCAGCTCATCGCCGCCTATTTCCCCACCACGGTGAAGCTGGCGGCCCTGGCCGCCCTGGTGGCCTGGGTGGTGGGCATCGCCTGCGGGGTGCTCTCCGCCGTGCGGAAGGATAAGCTGGCGGACCGCCTGGGCATGGGCTTCTCCCTGCTGGGGGTCTCCGTGCCGGTTTTCATGACCGCCATGGCCTTGCAGTATCTCCTGGCCTACCGGCTGCAATGGTTCCCCATTCAGGGCACGGATGCGGGCCTGAAGAGCTATATCCTCCCGGCTATTGCCCTGGGCTGGAACAGCGCGGGCTCCGTGGCCCGGCTGACCCGGTCCACCCTGCTGGAGGTCTTGCAGTCGGATTATATCGACACCGCCCGGGCCAAGGGCCGGGGCCGGGCGGGGACGGTGCTGTTCCACGCCCTGCGCAACGCCCTGGTGCCGGTTATTACGGTCATGGCCATGCAGATTTCCTCTCTGCTCTCCGGCGCGGTGATTACCGAGACGATCTTCAGCCTGCCGGGGATCGGGCGGCTGTGCGTGGACGCCATTTCCGGCCGGGACATCCCCCTGCTTCAGGGCTCCGTGATCTTCACCACCGTCCTGGTCATTGGGGGCAACCTCCTGGCGGACTGCCTGTATACGGTCCTGGACCCCAGAATTCGGAAGGAGGCCTAGCCATGGCGTATTTTGAGCGGAGCCCGGCCCCCCTGCCGGAGGATCTGGCCGCGGACCTGGGGGAGAGCCAGAGCATCGGCGCGCAGCTCCGGCGCATGGCCAAGCAGAATAAGCTGGCGGTGATTTCCGCCGCCGTGTTGGCGCTGTTCCTTTTGGGGGCAATCTTTGCCCCGGTGCTGACGCCATACAGCCCCACCGTGGGCGATACCGCCCAGCGCCTGGCCGCCCCGTCGGTCAAGCACCTGCTGGGGACGGATGAAATGGGCCGGGACGTGCTGACCCGGCTGCTGTACGGCTCCCGGATCTCCCTGGCTGTGGGCGTAGTGCCCACCCTGATCTCCCTGCTGCTGGGCATCGTCCTGGGCATGACGGCGGGCTTTCTGGGGGGGAAGGCGGACTATCTCATTATGCGCCTGGCGGACGTGATGCTGGCGTTCCCCTCTCTGCTGCTGGCGATGGTGATTATGTACACCCTGGGAGACGGGGTGGTGAACATTTTCCTGGCCCTGTCTCTGGTGGGCTGGGCCAGCGTGGCTCGGGTGGTCCGGTCGGAGACCATCTCTCTCAAGGAGAGCGAGTATGTGGAGGCCGCCCGGTCCATGGGCGTCCGCCCGGTGCGGATCATGCTGCGGCATATTCTGCCCAACTGTCTGCCCTCGCTGATCGTGCTGTTTACCCTGAATATCCCCTCGGCCATCCTGTCGGAGAGCTCCCTGAGCTTTCTGGGCATCGGCATTCAGCTGCCGAACTCCTCCTGGGGGCTGATGGTGAATATGGGGCGGCAATTTTTGTACAACGCCCCCTGGATCAGCCTGGCCCCCAGCGCCGCCATTATGCTGGTGGTTCTGGCGTGCAACTTCCTGGGGGACGGCCTGCGGGATGTGCTGGATCCCCACCTGAAAAACTGAGGAAACGGGAGCGGTTCCATGGATGAATTGACCCTTCAAATTGAACATCTCCGGTCCGGCTTCTTTACCCAGGGGGGCTATGTCCCCGCTGTGGACGACGTGAGCCTGGAGGTCCCCAAGGGACAGATCGTGGGCATCGTGGGCGAATCCGGCTGCGGCAAGAGCATGATCGCCCGGTCCGTGATGGGCCTGCTGAAATACCCGGGGCGCATCGTCTCCGGGAGCATCCGTCTGCGGGGGCAGGAGCTGGTGGGGCTGCCGGAGCGGGAGCTCTGCGCCCTTCGGGGGAAGGAAATGGCCATGATCTTCCAGGAGCCTATGACCAGCCTGAACCCGGTGATGACCGTGGGCAAGCAGGTCCGGGAGGCTCTGCTGCTCCACGAAAAAATGGAGAAAAAGGCCGCAAAGGCCGAGGTTTTGAAGATTTTTGAGAAGGTGGGCATCTCCGAGCCGGAGAAGCGCTACCGCTGCTATCCCCACGAGCTCTCCGGAGGCCTGCGCCAGCGGGTGATGATCGCCATGGCCATGATCTGCAAGCCCCGGCTGCTGATTGCGGACGAGCCGACCACGGCCCTGGACGTGACCATCGAGGCGCAGATTTTGCAGCTCATGCAGCAGCTCAGCCGGGAGACCGGCACCAGCATCCTGCTGATCTCCCATAATCTGGGGGTCATTGCGGAGCTGTGCGACCGGGTGTATGTGATGTACGCCGGGAAGATCGTGGAGCAGGGGGATGTGTTTACCCTCTTTGAGCGCCATGCCCACCCCTATACCCGGGGCCTGATGGCCTCGGTCATCGACATGACCCGGCAGCCGGAGCGGCTGCCCGCCATCGGCGGCGTGGTGCCAAATCTGCTCCACCTGCCCAAAGGCTGCGCCTTCGCCCCCCGGTGTCCCCGGGCAACGGACCGCTGCCGGGAGGAGCGGCCGGAGCTGGAGGCGCTGGAGGCCGGGCATCTGTGCAGCTGCTGGAACGGGGAGGGCCGGTAAATGGAGCAAAACGTGTTATTGCAGGCGGAGCATCTGGTCCAGGAGTTTCCTGCCAAGGGAAGCAAGCGGGTCCACGCGGTGTCCGACGTAAGCCTGACCATCTATGCCGGGGAGACGCTGGCCCTGGTGGGAGAGTCCGGGTGCGGGAAGAGCACCCTGGGCCGGACCCTGATTGGCCTGCTGCCGCCGAAGGCCGGGACCATCGCCTTCGAGGGGCGGGAGGTTGCCGCCATGAGCAAGAGCGAGCGGCGGGCCCTCCGGCGGCAGATGCAGCTGATTTTCCAGGACCCCTACGCCTCTCTGGACCCCCGGATGACCGTCCGGGACCTGATTGCCGAGCCCCTGGAGGCCCAGCGGGTGTTTAAGACCCGGGAGGAGACCACCCAGCGGGTCCGGGCGCTCATGCAGGACGTGGGGGTGCCGGAGGAATTTTTGTACCGCTATCCCCATCAGTTCTCCGGCGGCCAGCGCCAGCGCATCGGCATCGCCCGGGCCATTGCCCTTCAGCCGAAGCTGATCGTTTGCGACGAGCCGGTGTCCGCCCTGGACGTGTCGGTCCAGAGCCAGGTGCTGAATCTGATGAAGGACCTGCAGGGGCAGTTCGGCCTGACCTATCTGTTTATCAGCCACGACCTGTCCGTGGTGCACTTTATGGCGGACCGGGTGGCGGTGATGTTCTTGGGGCGGCTGTGCGAGGTGGCGGATACGGCCAGCCTGTACCGCAAGCCGCTGCACCCCTATACCCGCTTTCTGCTGGACGCGGTGCCTCAGGCGGACCCCCGGCAGCGGGGGCGGGAGAAGCGGGTGCTCTCCGGGGAGCTGCCCAGCCCCATTGACGTGCCCACCGGCTGCCGGTTCCACACCCGGTGCCCCTATGCCACGGAGGCCTGCCGGAGGGAGGTCCCGGAGCTGCGGGAGGTGGAGGGCCGCCTGGTGGCCTGCCACTATCCCCTGACCCGGGAGACGGACCCGGAATCCAAATAAAAGCCGGGAGCGCCAAAGGCTCCCTTGTGGAAAGGGCGGGGGCAACCCGCTGCGGATCAAAATAGGACGCTTGCCGGTGGCAAGCGCACCACATAGAAACCTTTGATTTTTGACTGAGGGATTGAAGCTCCCCCATTTTGAGAAGGCCTACAATCAAGGATTTTTCCCATTTTGAACCGGCGTTCAATTGAGGTGGCCTGCGCTGCCGACCGCGGGGCCCTTTCCGCTGGGGGAAAGGGCCGAAAGCCCACCGGGCCGCTGCCCGGACCCGGGGCCCAGGCAGCGTATAAAAAATGGCCGGCGGCAGTCTAAAACCGGGAGAGCTGAGGGGCTCTCCCGGTTTTTGCTTAGATAAAAGCGTAGGCTTTCAGCCGCTCCATGGCCGTCTCCAGCATTTGCTTGGGCAGGGCCAGATTCATGCGGATGGAGTTCGGCAGCACAAAGGCCTCCCCGTCCTGCCAGATGACCCCGGCCCGCACGCCCCGGAGCTCCAGCTCCCGGAGGGTGCAATGGTGGTCCTCCAGCCACTGGGCGCAGTCCAGGAAGAGCATATAGGTGCCCTGGGGCTGCATGACCCGGACCCCGGGGAAGTGCTCGGCAATAAAGGCGCAGGCGTACCGGTGATTTTCGTCGATCACGCGGCACATCTCCTCCGCCCAGGCCTCGCCCTCCGGGCTGTAAGCCCCCACAAGGGCGTGCATGGACAGAACGTTACAGGCGTTATAGTGGCTCTGGGCCGCCTGGGCGCAGACCCGGTCCCGGAGATACCGGTCGTAAATAATATGGTAAGAGCCCACAAGCCCCGCCAGGGAGAAGGTCTTGCTGGGGGCGTACAGGGCGACGGTCCGGCGGCGGGCGTCCTCGGATACGCTCTGGGTGGGGATGTGCCGGAAGCCGGGCATGATGATATCGGACCAAATCTCGTCGGAGATCACATAGCAGTCATACTTGGCAAACAGCGCCAGAGCCTGCTCCAGCTCCCAGCGCTCCCAGACCCGCCCACTGGGGTTGTGGGGCGAGCAGAGGATGGCCAGATGGATGCGCTCCTCCTTCAGGCGGCGCTCCATATCGGCGTAGTCCATGCGCCAGATCCCGGCCTCATCCCGGCGCAGGGGGGAGTGGACCAGCCGCCGGCCCAGACCGGCGACCGTGCGGGTGAAGCCCACATAGGTGGGGGAGTGGACCAGGATCCCGTCTCCGGGGGCGGAGAGGGCCTGAATGGCGGAGCTGACCCCGCCCAGAACGCCGTTCTCATAGCCGATGTGCTCCGGCAGGAGGCCCCGGACTCCGTTGCGCCGGGTCTGCCAGGAGACGATCGCGTCAAAATACTGGGGAGAAAGGTCAAAATAGCCAAAATGGGGGACCTTCAGCCGGGCCTCAATGGCGTCCAGCACAGGCTGGGCCACCGGGAAGCTCATATCCGCCACCCACATGGGAATCCGGGAAAAGCCGGGATCCGGCTGGGCGTCAAAGGGAATCTTGTCTGCGGCGATGGAATCCATGCCGCTGCGGTCCAGAAACGTGGTAAAATCGTACTTCATGATAGTCTCCTTCTCACCCGGACCGGGCCGGGGCTTTCCCCTATTATGGCATATTCCGACCGCTTTTGCAAGGGGGCCGGGCCGCTCCCGGCAGCTTTCACAAAACGCGAAGCGAAACTTTGGGCAGTTTGCGGCCGGGGATTTCCTTTGCAAACGGCTCGTTTTCTGCTATAATACAATTATACTAGGGGGATAGCGCCCCCACGCGAGAATTTGAAGAAGGTGGGACTGCGATGAAAAAGAAGGGAAATCTGTGGAGCATTCTCCTGCTGGCCGCCGCCCTGGGGCTGCTGCTGTGGGGCTGCCGGGCTGCGGGCATCTGGCAGGAGGGGGACTTCCAGGCCAAATGGGACCTGAGCGCTGCTGCGCTGCTGAAGCTGCTGACCATGGCCGCCGGGGTGCTGCTTCTGGCCCGGCTGCTTCGGGGGCTCATGGGGCTGCTGAAGCCCAAAAGCCACCGGGGGCTGACCATGCTGACGCTGATCTCCAGCCTGATCCAATACACCGCCGCTCTGGTGATTCTGTGCTGGGGGCTGTCCATCGTGGGGGTGAACGTCTCCGCCATCCTGGCCAGCGTGGGCGTTCTGGCGCTGATTGTCGGCTTCGGCGCGGAGAGCCTCATTGCCGATGTGGTCACCGGCGTGTTCATGCTCTTTGAGAATCAGTGTAACGTGGGGGACATTGTGGAGGTCGGCGGCTTCCGGGGCACCATCCAGAGAATCGGCATCCGCACCACCTGTGTGGTGGACGGCGGCGACAATGTGAAGATCATCAACAATTCCGAAATGAAGAACATTCTGAACCGGTCGGACAAGGCCTCCCGGGCGGTGTGCGATATTGGCATCCCCTATGAGACGGATTTGGAGGCCCTGGAGCAGGCCCTGCCGGAGCTGCTGGCGGACATCCGGAAGAAATACCCGGCGCTGATGACCAGCGAACCGGAGTATCTGGGGGTCCAGAGCCTGGACAGCTCCGCCGTGGTCCTGCGGTTTACGGCGGCGGTGTCCGAGGAGAATATCTATGCCACCCAGCGCAAGCTGAACCGGGAGCTGCTGCTGGGTCTGCGGCGGCTGGGCGTGGAGTGCCCCTTCCCCCAGCTGGACGTGCACACCCGGTAAGCGCCTATGAAGCGCCAGACTTGGGAAGAATGGGAGGCGGAGCCCGCGCAGATCGTTCCGCCCGGGGCGGAGCTGACGCCTCCGGGGCAGGAGCTGACCCCGCCGGGGCCGGAATTTACCGGCCCCGGTCCGGAGTTTCCCTCGCCGGGGCCGGAGTTTACCCCGACGGGACAGGTGCAGCCCCCTGCCGCCCCGCAGAAGAAGCGGGGAAAGGGATATCTTGCCGCGTTTCTGGCCCTGGTGGGCCTGTTTTCCGCCGGGCGGGGGCTGACGCCTGCGGCTCCGGTACAGCTCCCCACCGAGACCCAGACCCCCACGCAGCTGGAGACCCAGGCGCCCACTCAGGCCCCCACCCAGGCACCGACCCAGGCCCCTACGGAGCCGGAGACGCTGGGGCCCATCCACGTGATGGTTCTGCCGGGGTATCTTGATCTCGAGGCGGAGCAGGAGACGGTGCTGCTGGACGAGACCTATTCCGGGGCGGACTTTACCCAAATCGCCGTTCCCCAGCCGGAGCCCCAGGCGGGCTATCGCTTCCTGGGCTATGCCCTGGTCCACCGGGACCGGCAGGAGGGCTGGATCGACCGGGCCGTGGGGGAGACCCTGGGCCGGGAGGACGTGGCGGACTGCCTGCCCGACGACGGCGGCACGATCCAGATCCGCCTGCGGGGCGTCTGGACGGCGGAGGGCCGGGAGACTCCCTTCCTGCCCCTGACCCTGGACGCCGGAGGCGGCGCGGAGACCGCCCGGTATGACGCAACGGTGCCCACCCGGCCCGGCTGGCGCTTTACCGGCTGGTACCGGGAGCCCGAGGGCGGCGAGCCGGTGCACAGTCTCCTGGCGGCGGAGTTTTACGGGGAGACCGGCGGGCAGACCGATTGGCGGGTGCAGCAGCCCGTGACCCTGTACGCCCATTGGGAGCCGGAGACCTGAGACCCGTATCAGACAGAAATAGCGCCGGATGATTGCTCATCCGGCGCTTGCTCTTTTATTTTGCGGCGCGGCGCTTCATCAGCTCCCGCATCCGGATGCTGTGGTCCAGCTCCCGCTTGCGGATGCGCAGGCTCTTGGGGGTGCACTCCAGCAGCTCGTCGTCCGCCAGGAACTCCAGGCACTGCTCCAGAGACATGACCCGGGGAGGAGACAGGCGCAGGGCCTCGTCCGAACCGGCGGCCCGCATATTGGTCAGCTGCTTGCGCTTGCAGACGTTGACGGTCATATCCTCGTTCCGGCTGCAGGAGCCCACGACCATACCGGCGTATACCGGCGTGCCCGGTCCGATGAACAGGACGCCCCGCTCCTGGGCGTTAAACAGGCCGTAGGAGCAGGCCTCGCCGCTCTCAAAGGCGATGAGGGAGCCGGTCAGCCGGCGCTCAATGTCACCCTTCATGGGAGCGTAGCTGTCCAGGACGGAGGACATGATGCCCTCGCCCCGGGTGTCCGTCAGGAATTCGTTCCGGTAGCCGAACAGGCCCCGGGAGGGAACCAGGAACTCCAGGCGGTACCGGCTGCCCATGGGGGTCATGGACACCAGGTCGCCCTTCCGCTGACCGATCTTCTCAATGACGGAGCCCATGGTCCCGTCGGGCACGTCCGCCACCATCCGCTCGATGGGCTCGCAGAGCTTGCCGTCGATGACCTTGGTCAGCACCCGGGGGGTGGAGACGGCGAATTCGTAGCCCTCCCGGCGCATGGTCTCCATGAGGATGGACAGGTGCATCTCGCCGCGGCCCGCCACGTTGAAGGCATCGGTGCCCTGCTCGGTCACATGGAGGGACACGTCCTTGAGAAGCTCCCGGGTCAGACGGTCCCGGAGGTTCCGGGAGGTGACGAACTTGCCCTCCTTCCCGGCGAAGGGGCTGTCGTTCACGGAGAAGGTCATCTCGATGGTGGGGTCGGAAATCTTCACGAAGGGCAGGGGCTCCACGGCCTCCGGCGCGCAGATGGTCCGGCCGATGGTGATGTCGGAAATGCCGGAGAAGGCGACGATCTCACCGGCCCCGGCCTCGGGCACGGGCTTCTTGGCCAGTCCGTCAAACTCATATAGGGCCACGATTTTGGCTCTCTCCTGCATCTTGGGGTCGTGATAGTCGCAGATGGTCACTTCCTGATTGGTTTTCAGGATGCCTCGCTCGATCCGGCCGATGGCGATCCGGCCTACATACTCGTTGTAGTCGATGGAGGACACCAGCACCTGGGTGGGGCCGCTGCGGTCCCCGCCGGGGGCGGGAATATATTTTACGATGGTCTCGAACAGAGGGGTCAGATCCGTGCCCACCTCGTCGGGGCCGTAAGAGGCGATGCCCTGCCGGGCGGAGCAGAACAGAGTGGGGGAGTCAAACTGCTCGTCCGTGGCGTTCAGATCCAGCAGCAGCTCCAGGACCTCGTCCATAACCTCGTGGACCCGGGCGTCCGGCCGGTCGATCTTGTTGACCACCACGATGACCTTGTGCCCCAGCTCCAGGGCCTTTTGCAGGACGAAGCGGGTCTGGGGCATGGGGCCCTCCGCGGCGTCCACCAGGAGCAGAACGCCGTTGACCATTTTCAGGATGCGCTCCACCTCGCCGCCGAAGTCGGCGTGGCCCGGGGTATCGACAATGTTGATCTTTGTGTTTTTATAGCGAACGGCGGTATTCTTGGCCAGGATGGTGATGCCGCGCTCCCGCTCCAGGTCCCCGGAGTCCATGACCCGGTCCACCACCGCCTGGTTCTCCCGGTAAATGCCGCCCTGCTTGAGCATTTCGTCCACCAGGGTGGTTTTCCCGTGGTCAACGTGGGCGATAATGGCTATATTTCGAATATTTTCTTGACTTTCCATAGTAACTTCGCACTCCTTCTGCGATGGAACTCGAAATTCGCTGATACTTAGAAAATATACCACATTCACAAAAGGTTTGCAACGGTTTTGGTGAAAAAAACGAATTTTTTTCAGGTCTGCCAAAAGCCCCCGGTTGCACCCCGGGGTTTTTTGGTATATAATGAGGAAGCATGGGGGCAAGGGCCCGGCGATGCCGTTTTGAGGGGTCACAGCTCCTGGCCGCATACCCGCCCGAAATGCGCCGGGCGGCGCTTGCCCTTACCATTCCGGATCAAGGATACGATATTTGCCTTCAAACCGCCAAGCTCGGCGGGGAAAGGAGCTTTTTATGGATTCTTTTAAGGTGCTTGCCGTGGGCGATGTGGTCGCCGACTGCGGCATGGATATGATTACCCGCCGCCTGCGGCGGCTGATTCGCCGGGTGGGGGCGGACTTCACCGTGGTCAACGGGGAGAATGCCAGCATCCTGGGCATTACCCCCAAGCAGGCCGACGAAATTTTTGACGCCGGGGCCGATGTGATTACCATGGGCAACCATACCTTCGGCCGCCGGGAAATCTCCGCCTATCTGGACGACTGCCCCGCCATCCTGCGTCCGGCGAATCTGCCGCCCCAGCAGCCCGGCCGGGGCTATGGGATTTTTGACACCGCCGCCGGGCCGGTGGCCGTGATCGATCTCATCGGCCGGTGCGGCATGGATTACCTGCCGGACAATCCCTTCCTGCTGGTGGACAAGCTCCTGCGGAAGGTGGATACCCGGCTGATCCTGGTGGAGCTCCACGCGGAGGCCACCTCGGAGAAGCTGGCCATGGGCTATATGCTCGACGGCCGGGTCAGCGCCCTGTGGGGGACCCACACCCATGTGCCCACGGCGGATACCCAGATTCTCCCAAAGGGGACGGGCTATGTCACCGACCTGGGCATGACCGGGCCGAAATACTCCGTTTTGGGAATCAAGCCGGAGCTGTCCATTGCAAAGTTCCGGGGGGACCCCACCAGCCGCTACCAGCCCGCCCCCGGTGCGGGGAAGCTGGAGGCCGTGGTGTTCACCCTGGACCCCCGGACCGGCCGGTGCACGGCCGTAGAGAGAGTAGGTGAGACCGATGAAGCTCCTGCACGCAGCTGACCTCCATCTGGACAGCGCCTTTTCGGCCCTGCCCCCGGCCCTGGCCGCCCGGCGCAGAGAAGCGCAGCGCCGGTGCCTGACTGCCCTGGGGGACCTGTGCCGCCGGGAGGACTGCCGGATGCTCCTTCTGGCCGGGGACGTGTTTGACACGCCCAACCCCAGCCGCCAGAGCGTTGAGGCCCTGAAGGCCCTGGCCCGGGCGGTGGAGGTGCCGGTGTGCATCGCCCCGGGCAATCACGATCCTTACCGCGCCGGGAGCGTCTATGAGACGGAGACTTGGCCGGAGAATGTATTTCTGTTCCGGGAGGAGACCCCTGCCTCCGTCGCCTTCCCGGCGCTGGACTGCCGGGTGTGGGGGGCGGCCTTCCGGCAGATGGACTGCCCGGCCCTGCCTCCCTTCCGGGCTGCGGGGCCGGAGACCTATCAGATCATGGTCCTCCACGGGGACCCGGTGCAGCCCGGCTCCCCCAGCCGCCCGGTGAGCCGGGAGACGGTGGCCGGCAGCGGCCTTACCTACCTGGCCCTGGGCCATATCCACAAGGGCGGGGCCTTCCGGGCAGGCGAGACGCTGTGCGCCTGGCCCGGCTGCGCCATGGGCCGGGGCTTTGACGAGACGGGGCCCAAGGGGGCCCTGGTGGTGGGCCTGGAGGGGAAGGCCGAGGCCCGGTTTGTCCCCCTGCCCGGGGGGCGGTATGAGAGCCTGCGCCTGGAGGCGGAGGGAGAGGGCCTGGCCGGGATCCCCGGCCAGCTGCCGGAGGCTGCCCCGGAGGATCTCTACCGCGTGACGCTGACAGGTTGGGCCCGGCCGGATCTGGACCTGCTGAATCGGACCCTGGCCCCCCGGTTTGCCTACCTGGAGCTCCGGGACGAGACCCATCCGCCTCTGGATCTGGAGGCGGCGGCCCAGAGCGACACGCTGGAGGGCCTGTACTTCCGGGTGCTCCGGGACGCCATTGCCCAGGAGCAGGACCCGGACACCCTGCGCCAGCTGCGCCTGGCGGCGGAGCTGGGCCGGAGACTTCTGGACGGAGAGGAGGTCGCGCTGCCATGCTAGAGATCTTATCCATGACGGCCACCTTCGGCAAGCTGGAGCATGAGACCCTCCGGCTCCGGCCGGGGCTGAACGTCCTCACCGCCCCTAACGAATGGGGCAAGAGTACCTGGTGCGCCTTTCTGGCGGCCATGCTCTACGGTCTGGACACCCGCCAGCGGGCAGCCAAGGGAGTGCTCCCCGCCAAGGAGCGGTATAAGCCCTGGTCCGGCAAACCCATGGAGGGCGTGCTGGAGCTGCGGTGGAACGGGCGGCGGATCACCATCCAGCGGCAGACCAAGGGACGGATTCCCCTGGGGGTGTTCCGGGCCTTTGACCCGGAGACCGGCCTGGATGTGCCCGGCCTCACGGCGGATACCTGCGGGCAGGTGCTTTTGGGCGTAGAGGAATCGGTGTATCGCCGCAGCGGCTTCATCCGCTTGCAGGACCTGCCCGTGACCCAGGACGAGGCCACCCTCCGGCGGCTGAACGCCCTGGTGAGCACCGGGACCGACGGGACCCAGGCGGAGCTTCTGAGCAAGGCCCTGCGGAATTTGAAGAATCAATGTCAATCCAATACAAAAACCGGGGCGCTGCCCCAGCTTCGCCAGGAGCAGGCCGCCCTGCGCCGGGAGGCTGAGGCGCTGGAGGCGCTTACCGCCCGGCAGGCGGCGCTGGAAAAGGCCCTGGCCCAGGCCCAGGAGGAGGCCGGGGCCCTGGAGAAGCAGGCGGCCTATTGGACCGCCCAGGCCAACCGGGAGAAGCTGGACCAGCTGGCCCAGGCCCGGGCCCGCCTGGCCCAGGCCCAGGCGCAGACGGAGCAGGCCCAGGCCCGGTGCCGGACTCTGCCCGCCCGGGAGGCGCTGGTCCACCGGCTGGCCGAGCTGAAGCAGCGGCAGGAGGCCCTGAGCAGCCTGGAGCTGGAGCGGGCCATGGAGACCCCTGCCCCCACGCCTCCGGCGGTCCCTCCGGCGCTGGAGGGAATCCCGGCGGCGGACATGGAGACAAGGGCAGCTGAGGATCTGAAAAAGCTGGGCCCCGCCCCGAAAACCGGACGGATCTGGCCGCTGCTTCTGGCCATGATGTTTGCTCTGGCGGGGGCCGGGGCGCTGGCCTTTTTCCTGTGGCCAGTGTGGTGGCCCGCCTTGGCCGCCGGAGCGGCGGCCCTGGGCCTTCTGGCGGCGGCGCTTTGGTGCCGGGGCCGGAGCCGGAAGCGCCGCGCCGCCTGGCTGGCCCGGCGGGACGGGCTTTTGGAGACATACGGGGCGGAAAAGCTGCCCCAGATCCTGCCACTAGCCCAGGCGGCGGCCCAGGCGAGGGAGACCTTTGACCGGGTCCATGCCGAGACCCTGGCCCAGACCCGGGAGCAGGCGGCCCGGGCGGAGACCCTCCGCCGGGAGCTGGAGCAGAGCACCGGCGGGCGAAGCCCGGGGCAGTATGCCCAGATTTTGGAGCAGGCCGTGGCCCTGTGGGATCAGGCGGCGGACGCCCGACGGGACGAGGCCCGGTGGCGGAGCCATGTGGAGGCCATGGAGGCCATGGCCCGGGGGCTCTCCGCCCCGGAGCAGGCGCTGCCGGTCCCGGAGCAGGACGCCCAGACCACCCAGTTCCGTCTGACCCAGGCCAGGAGCCAGGTGCTCCGCCTGCGGACCCAGCTGGATGAGACCCGGGGCCGCCTGTCCGGCATGGCCCTGCCGGACCAGCTGGACCTGCGCCTCCGGGAGATGGAGGCCCGGGAGCAGACCCTGAACGACTATTACCGGGCGGCGGGCTACGGCCTGGCCGCTCTGGAGCAGGCCCAGGAGGAGCTGCGGCGGCGGTTCGCCCCCCAGCTGACCGCCCAGGCCACGGCGTATATGACCCGGCTCACCGGGGGCCGGTATGACCGGCTGCTGCTGGAGCAGGATCTGTCCCTATCCGCCGGAGCGGTGGGGGAGGATACCCTGCACCCGGCTCAGTACCGCAGCGACGGCACCGTGGACCAGCTGTATCTGGCGCTGCGCCTGGCCATGAGCCGGGTGCTGCTGCCCCAGGGAACGCCTCTGATCCTGGATGACGCCCTGGTGCGCTTTGACGGCCGGCGCCTGGCTCTGGCCATGGAGGTCCTGGGCCGGGAGGCGGAGGACCGGCAGGTGATTGTGTTCACCTGCACCGGCAGAGAGGAGAACCAAAATGTCTGAAATTTTTCGTTATACCGCAGCCGTCACTACCGCCCAGTCGGACCGCTGGGGGCGGCTGAAGCCCTCGGCCCTTCTGGGCCTGCTCCAGGAGGCCGCTCTGGGCCACTGCACCCGGCTGGGCGCCGGGACGGCGGAGCTGCTGAAGCGGGACCTGCTGTGGGTGGTGGCCCGGCAGGGGCTGGAGATCAGCCGGATGCCTCTGCTGGAGGAGACCGTCACCGTGGAGACCTGGCCCGGTCCTCCCACCCGGGCGGCCTATCCCCGGCACTATGCCGTCCTGGATCGGGAGGGCAACTGCCTGGCGACGGCTACGGCCCTGTGGCTGCTGATGGATGCAAAGAGCCGGACCATGGTCCTGCCCGCTCAGGGCGGGCTGACCCTCCCCGGCTGCACCCGCCCCGGGGAGCTGCCCGCCCCCCGGAGCCTGGCCCCCATGGGCCTGCCCCTGACCCGGGAGCGCCGGGTGGACTACAGCCTGCTGGATATTAACGGCCATATGTCCAACCTGCGCTATCTGGACTGGATGGAGGATCTGCTCCCGGCGGCCTGCCATGAGAGCCATCCCCTGGCCCGGCTCCAAATCACCTATCAGTCCGAGGCCCGGGAGGGGGACGTGGTGGCGCTGCACTCCGGCCTGGAGGAGCAGACCCTGCGCCTGGAGGGCCTGCGGGGGGAGGACCGTATCTTCGCCCTGACCGCCCAATTCCGATAAAATTCGACCCGCCGGTGCTTTTACCCAAAAGCACCGGCGGCGTTTTACTGCAAAACAAGAAAATACCGGTCCTGCGGGGAGCTTGCGGAAGGCCGCTTGCTCTGCCGGTGCAGGACCGGCTTTTTTGAAGCCGGGAAAGCCCGGACGCGCCGCTTTTTACATCTATTTTACGCAGAAAGGGTCGTATAATTTACAGAACCCCCGTATACTGGTGGGCGAACCCAGAAAAGAGGAATGCTATGGAAATTCGATTGATCCAGGTGGCAAAGAGCTTCGACCGGAGGCAGGTCATTTCCCCCACTACCCTGACCATCCGGGACGGCAGTTTCACCACCCTGCTCGGCCCTTCGGGCTGCGGAAAAACCACGCTGCTGCGGATGATCGCCGGGCTGGAGACCCCGGACGACGGCGAGATCTGGCTGGACGATATCTGCGTCTTTTCCCGGCAGCGGCGGATCCAGGTGCCGCCGGAGAAGCGGAACCTGGGCTTTGTGTTTCAGGATTTTGCCCTCTGGCCCCATATGACGGTGTTTGAAAACGTGGCCTTCGGCCTGCGGGCCAGAAAAGATACCAAGGATTTGCAAGACCGGGTGCGCGATGCGCTGCGCACCGTGCATCTGGAGGCCTATGAGAAGCGCTATCCCCACCAGCTCTCCGGCGGCCAGCAGCAGCGGGTGGCCTTTGCCCGGGCCGTTGCGGTGCATCCGGGGTGCATCCTGTTTGACGAGCCCCTGTCCGCGCTGGACGCGCTGCTGCGGGAGGAGATGCGCCATGAGCTCCGGGAGCTGACCGCCTCCCTGGGGATCACCTCCGTCTTTGTGACCCATGACCAGACGGAGGCCATGAGCATGAGCGACCGAATCGCCGTGCTGAACGGCGGCCGTGTGGAGCAGTACGACACGCCGGAGGAGATTTACCACCACCCGGCTGCCCCCTTTGTGGCGCGGTTCGTGGGGAAGTCCAACTGGCTGAGCGAGACGGAGCTGTTCCGGCCGGAGGCCGCGGGCTTTACCCCGGCGCCGGGGGCCCTGCGCTTTGAGCTGACGGTGCAGAGCGTACAGTATTTGGGCAGCGCCTATGAGATCACGGCGCCTTACGAAAATGGAACCTGGGTGCTTCACAGCGGGCGGAAATTTGCGCCCGGACAGAAGCTGTCCGTTTACATAGATCCCGATCAGAAAATCACATTTCAAAAGAAAGAGGTTTTATCAGCATGAAAAAGCGTATTTTTAGCCTGCTTCTGGCTCTGGGCCTTTGCCTGAGCCTGGCGGCCTGCGGAGAAAAGCAGGGGCAGGAGGAGACCAAGCCCACCGAGACGACCCCCGTGGAGGAGTCCACCACGCCCTCCGAAACGGCGGAGCCCACCGACGCCACGGAGCCTCAGCTCTCCGGCAAGGTGACGGTTTATATGCCCAGCCCCGCCGGCCTGGCCGACAAGCTGGCCGCCGCCTTTACCGAAAAGACCGGCGTGGAGGTCGAGCAGTTCCAGGGGACTACCGGCGAGATCCTGGCCCGGCTGGAGGCCGAGCAGGCCAACCCCGTGGCCGACGTGGTGATCCTTGCCTCCTGGTCCGACGGCCTGAGCATGAAGGCGGAGGGTCAGCTTGAGCGCTACACCCCTGCAAACGCCGGCAAGGTGAACGAGGGCTGGATCGACAGCGACAGCACCCTCTTCGGCTACAGCGCCTCTGCCGTGGGCGTGATTTACAACACCACCGTGGTGCCCGAGCTGAGCGCCGACTGGTCCGAGCTGGCGGACAGCCAGTATAAGGACCTGATCGCCATCCCCGACCCGGAGAAGTCCGGCGCCTGCAAGGATTTCCTGGCCGGTCTGGTCACGGGCCTGGAGGGCGGCGAGGACATCCTCCAGAGCTGGGCGGACAATGGTCTGACGGTTCCCGGCGCCAACAAGGCGGCGCTGGAGGCGGTCACCACCGGGGAGAAGGGCATCCTCATTGCCGGTGTGGACTATAACGCCTACTCCTCCATGAAGAAGGGCGAGCCCCTGAACATTTACTACCCCGCCTCCGGCACGGTGGTCAATCCCAGGCCCGCCATGATCCTCAAGACGGCGCCCAACATGGACAACGCCAAGGCCTTTGTGGACTTCCTGTTCAGCGATGAGGCCCAGAAGCTGGTGGCCGACGCCTACCTGCTCCCCGGCCGCAGCGACGTGCAGTGCGAGGCCCGCACCAATCTGGCGGACATCCCCCAGATTCCCACGAACTGGGACGAGATGATGAAGGTAGCCTCCGATACGGCGGCCAAGCTGAACAGCCTGTGCAAGTAAGTCCGGGAGGAGCCATGAGACAGACGAATCTGAAAAGGAACCTGCCGGCTTTCCTTCTGCTGCTGCTCTTAACCGGCTTGATTCTCTGCCCCCTGATCACAGTATTCGCCAAGGCGGTCATCACAGATGGCCGCCTTGACCTGCATCGGGCGTGGCAGACCATTGCAAATGCCGAAAACGGGCAGACCATCTGCAACTCCCTGCTGCTGGGGCTCTGCGTGGTGCTGTGCGCCACGGTGATCGCCGCGCCCACCGCCTTTCTGCTGGCCCGGACCCGGCTGGGGCGGCATGGCTGGCTGGACATTGTGTTCATGATCCCCTTTATGACCCCGCCCTATATCGCCTCCATGGGCTGGATCCTGTTCATGCAGAAGCGGGGGCTGTTTCAGCAGCTGTTTCCCGGGACCGGCGCCTGGTCCGCGGGATTCTTCTGCTTCGACGGCCTGGTGCTGGTTATGAGTCTGCACGTCTTTCCCTTCCTGATGACCCTGCTCAAGAATGCCATGCTGAACATCCCCGCCAGCCTGGAGGAGAGCGGGGCGGTGTTCGGCGCAGGCTTCGGGCTGCGGCTGCGGAGAATTTTTGCTCCGCTGCTCACCGGGAACTACGCCATCGGCGCGCTGCTGGTGTTCGTTAAGACGCTTTCCGAATACGGAACGCCCTACACCCTGGGGCGGCGGATCGGCTTTTATGTGTTCACCACGGACATCCACCGCTACTCTACCACTGCCCCCATCGACTTCGGCCGCTCCGCCAGTCTGTCGTCGATCCTGGTGTGCATCTGCATGGCCATGTGGCTGCTGCAAAACTATATAACGAACAAAAACAGCTACCGGCTGGTCAGCGGCAAGGGCAGCTGCCCGGCGCGGACCCGGCTGTCCGTGGTGGGGCAGACCGGCGCGTGGCTGTGGGTGGCCCTTGTGGCGCTGGTCGCCATCGGCGTGCCGTATTTCTCCATTCTCTCTACCTCCCTGATCAAGCTGCGGGGCTACGGCCTGGCCGCCGGGAACTTCACCCTGGACCATTACAAGGAGCTGCTGACCACGCCGAAGGCTCTGGCCTCCATCCGAAAGAGCCTGTTCCTCGCGGTCTCCTCCGCGACATTCTGCTCCGTCCTCGGCACGGCGGTGGTGGTGGCGGTGCAGAAGGCCAGAGGCTTTCTCAAAAAGGCACTGGAGGGGGTGAGTCTGCTACCGGAGATGCTGCCCAGCATTGTGCTGGTCATCGGCATCATGCTGTTCTGGAACACCGTTTACAAGGTGCTCCCGCTGTACAATACCATTGGGATCATGGTCCTGGCCTATGTGGTGCTCTATCTGCCCTATACGGTGCAGTATGTGACCTCGGCCTTTACCCAGATGAACGGGAGCCTGCTGGAGGCCGGGCGGATCTTCGGCGGCTCGCCGGGGTATGTGTTCCGCCGCGTGACCCTGCCCATGATCTCCCGGGGCATTTTCGCCGGGTGGATGATGATCTTTATCATTGCCTTCCGGGAGCTGGTAACGGCCAGCCTGATCGCGCCGCCCAATACCCTGGTGGTCTCCACCTATATCAACCGGGAGTTTGAGCAGGGCAGCGTGTCTCTGGGCATGGCCATGGCGGTGCTGTGCGTGCTCATTACCACAACGGCGCTGCTGGTGTTCAACCGCCTTACGGCCAGGAAAAAGGAGGGGTAATATGCGGCTGTATCTGGCAGGCGGCGTGGGGGAGCACGGGCGAAATTGCTTCCTGGTCCAGGGCGAGACCCTCCGGTTTCTGGTGGACTGCGGAAAAATGGCGGATACGCCGGAGGACCCCTATCCCCGCCTGACGGGGGAGAAAATCTCCCGGCTGGACGCGGTGTTTCTGACCCACTCCCACGCCGACCATACGGGGGCCCTGCCCTGGCTGTGGGAGCGGGGCTTCCGGGGCCCGGTGATCGCCTCCGGAGAGACCCTGGGGCAGCTGCCCTTCCCGGTGCCGGAGGCCCTGGCCCTGGAGGCGCTCTGCCCCGGCGGCGCGGGACGGTTCCGGGAGCTTGCCGTTGCATGGGGGCGCAGCGGACACTGCGCGGGGAGCGTGTGGTATCGCTTTGCCGAAAAAGGCAAGACCGTGTTCTTTTCCGGGGATTATACGGAGCAGACCCAGGTCTATGCCTGTGACCCCATCCGGGGGCAGAGGGCCGACCTGGCGGTGCTGGACTGTGCCTATGGGACGGATGAGACACCTTATGACGCGGCCTGCGGCCGCCTGCTCCGGGAGACGGAGGGCCTGCTGGCGGCCCACGGACTGCTGCTGTTTCCCGTGCCGAAGTACGGGCGGGGGCTGGAGCTTCTGAAGCTCTTTTCCGGCCGCCTGTCCGGCGTTTCCTATTACGCCGACGCCCTTTTTTTACAGAATTTTGCCGCGCAGGGCGCGGGCGGCTTCTGGTACCGGCCGGGGGAGATCGGCGCCTCGGTCCGCCCCTACGGCGGGCAGCCCCGGGGCCTCGTATTCGTCAGCGACCCCCAGCTGCGCAGTCCTGGGGCCCGGCAGACCGCGGAGCGGGTGCTGGCCCAGGGGGGAAGGGCGGTCATGACCGGTACGGTGGAAAAGGAATCCTACAGCGAGATGCTGCTCCGGCAGGGCGGCATGGTGCTCCTGCCCTACCCGGTGCATCTGAATTACGGGCAATTCCGGCAGCTGGAGAGGGAAAATCAATTCACAAGGACCGTCCCGTACCATACAAGGACGTTCCGCTGCCCGGAGGAGCTGTCCTTCTGAAGCGGATAGGTCCGCATACGCGTGTTGCTTGAGGGGGAAAACGATGAAAAAGAACGCAATAGCGCTTTTGCGGGGAGCCCTCCTTGCCGGGCTCCTTCTCGGCCTTTGCTTCCTGCTCTGGCCCCACAGCTTTGCCGGTTTGCAGCCGGAATGCGATTCCATTACAATTCTTCGCATCGATACGGCCAAGGATTACGCGCCCACAATCACAAAGGAAACTTATTCGGCAGATTCCGCAGAGTTTAGGCAGATCATAGACATTCTTTCCCGCTATATCTATCACCGTTCTTTCCGAACGCTGATGCGCGCGAACGATCTGGAGGGCAATCACGCCGGTTATTGGCTCGATGTTTATCTGGATCACGGCGAGAACCGCGTGGACTTCGCCTGTGGCGGCACAGGCGAAGTGTCCATCGATGGTATTGTGTGGCGTGTCGGCTATTGGGGCGACCGTGCAGCTCTATCCATGATGGCAGAGCTTGCGGCGGTGTTGGAAAAATAGGAGAATGAAAAAATGAAGCTTAAAAAGCAGAAAATCGGATACTGGATACTTCAAAAAGGTCTGCTGGAACTGGCTGGAGAAGAATTATCACGGCTGCTATTGGGACGGGCTTCTCAAATTCGATGATCCGAAACAACGGGATGTATGTAATGGTAAACAGCGTACGCTTTGATTATGTGCAGGAGACGAAAGATCACATAATTTATGTGAAGATCTGGGATAATGTTCGAAAAGGTTTCCCAAAAGAGGCGTTTCAAAAGATAGAGGCAGCGACAACACTGGTTCGTCCGTTCTATGATAATATCTACTACCTGTTCTCTGTGGGGAGAGCCTGCAACTATGTGGAGGAGTTGCGGCATTTGGATACAGTTGCTGTGGTGGATTTGAAATCATTACTGGGGCAAAAAATATAGCACTCTTTGAAAAAATGTAAGTAGGGATTAATCCTTACTTAACAGGCACGCACTCGTTTATAAATCTGACATCCAGCTATAGATGGCTAAACTCCTATCTTACCGCATTGAATTGTAGAAATGATAACGGTTATTTTGTCGTGTTTTTAAGCCCAAGCAGCCTCTGTTTTGTGGATATTGTAAAATGGGAAAGTATGCTAGACTACAAGTGGTCCAATTTTCCGGAAGGAATGGCCGAAAACCTTTATCCATTGTTTTTATTTTGAAGGAGGATACTATTATGGCACTGTCTCTGGATTCCAAAATTCGTGATATTCTGCGCAGCCCGGAGGGCAAGGCGGTTATGGAGAAGTACGCGCCCGGCACCAGCAATGACCCCCGCATGAAGCTGGTTGGTGCGCTGACCTACCGGAAGCTGCTGTCCTACCCCGAATCTGCCGAGGTCGCGAAGTTTGCCGATCAGATCGACGAAGATCTGAAAAAGTGCTCCCGCTGAACCGAAATATACAGCAGACCGCCGCGGTTTATTCCGCGGCGGTTTTCGCGTTGTGGACCATATCCTCGATTTCCATTGCTTTCAGGATGATCTCCAATTGTAAGCGGGTGTCCGGGTCTTTGAGGCTGATGTCCAGCTCCCGCTCGATTCGGCTGATCCGATCCACGACAGTACTGCGGTGGACAAAGAGTTCTTCTGCCGTCTGGGAATAGGACATACTTGTTCGCAGAAAAACACGCAGGGTTTCCAGATAGGAGATGGGCCCTGTTTTGTCGTGGCGGATCAGATTTTGCAGCCGCTCTGTAAAATAAGCCTCTGCGGGGAGATTCCCCATGGAATTGATGACCATGTTGATCAGTGCGTAGGTCTTAAAATAGTACATTTTGGTATCCGGGTTGGTGATTCGCCCGTTTTCAATAGCGGCCTCCGCCTGGATATAGGCGATATGCGCACCATAGGGGTCCGTAAAGGCATTGCTGATACCGGCTACCCCGTTTGTCTCCCGGAGGAATTTACTCATTCTGCTGTTGAGTGACGCATAATATTCTCCCTGTTTGTCCATCAATGGAGCAACATTTAGGAAACAGACGATGATGTTTTTCTTTGGGAATGCATAGGATTCCGGAAATTCCTGCTCAAAGGTTCCGCAGATATAGTCCCTTGGCAGCCGGGAAAACCGGTTGGCGCTGTGCTGTGTGATACAGACAAAATGCCTGCCATCCCGCGCAAGATTGAGGGCCCATTTTTGGTTCGCGGTCAGGGGATAGCCGTTTACAAGGCTGGAAAAGGCGGTTTTTAAGGCGGATTGTTCGTTGGTCAGAATGGAGGGATCCCGTTCTATGGACTTTTCAATCAGACGGGCCATGAATTCTGCCAGAGTCAGGTCTGCTTCGCTGAATTGGGGCTTTCCGCTGAAATAAATGCATCCGATATATACGCCGTTTATGTCAAACAAATTGACGCAGAGATATTCTACCTCCTTTAGCTTCAGCAGAAACGCCCCTTTTTTGTCTGTCCGCAGGTCAAATTCCGTCAGATACGCCCCGATCTGCTCCGGTTCCAGTCTGGTTTCCGCCTTCGTGATGTAGTGAAAGGAAGCGTCGAGAACGAAGATGGAGCAGCCGAACAGGGGTTCGCTGCAATCCACGATCCGCTGCAGATCCGCCGTATCCAGGAAAATATCAAACAGCTTTTGTTCCCAGGCGTAATACCTGTCGAACAGCTGGCAGAGGCGGCGGTTTACCTCAAAGAAATCGGCATCTCCCTGAATAACGATCAGACAGCACCGATCCCGGTAATGGACCAGCTTCGCCCCCTCTCCGATCACCACAATGACGGCCCCCTCCTGCAGCTGGGGACGCACGGGGAGATGGTCAATGGTCGCGAGATACAGGTGATCCGCGTAAAATGTCACCTCGTGGTCCAGGTACAGCTCCGGCCTGGAAATCGCCATCCTGGTGGTCCGGGGACCCGTCATAGTAACGGGATATTTCGCTTTCAGCTCTGCGTAGACGATATCGGCATTGAGTTTCATGCTCCGGCCCACCCCTCTCGTTTGCTTTTATTATAGGCATGTCGGCCTCCAATGTCAACGGGTGTACCGTCAAAACACAGGGAAACCGCCTGCAATATTTCTCTTTTTTGTGTATATTCACATTCCGTTCCGCGCGATACAATAACCACAGCGTTCATTCCCAAAAACAGCAACGAATATACTGCTGCCAGTCAAATTGACGGGCAATGCGGAAAAGGAGAGACTTATCTATGGCGTTTCAACCCAATGACAAAGCAATGCTGGAGGACTATATTCAGGTCGCCCGGCCATTGGAAGACATGTTCTCTGTAAGGGGAAAGGTTGCGCTGGTTCCGGGCGGCAGCTCCGGTCTGGGCTTTGATATTGCCTATCGGCTGCTCCAGGGCGGCGCAAAGGTCGTCATCGCCTCTAATTCCACGGTAGAGGAAGATGCCGCAATGGACCTGCTGCAAAAGTATGGCTTTGGGGATTCCGTGAAGTTCTGCTTCTGTGACGTGCGGGAGGAGGAACAGGTGGCAAAGCTGGTGGACTTCACCGTGGAAGCCTTCGGTTCCCTGGACATTCTCATCAACTCCGCGGCAACCTGGAACTATGCCCACTTGAGGGATCTCCCCAGAGAGGACCTGGAAAGGGTCATGGATACCAACGTAAACGGCGCGTTCTATCTGGTGAAATATGTCAGCCGCTACATGATCGACCAGAAAATTCCCGGCAAGATGGTATTCATCGCCTCCAACAGTCCTTGGATGCCCTATCCCGTTTTCGGCGGCTATTCCCACTACGCGGCCAGCAAGGGCGCGGTGGTAGCCCTGGCGACCCAGGCTGCCAAGGAGCTGAAACGCTACGGGATCATGGTCAACGCGGTAGCCCCCGGCGGCATGGTCACCCCCGGCGCTGCCGGAAATCTGGCTTCCGAGCTGCTGCCGGAGGAGAAGCAGGATGAATTCTATGACGAGCTGATGGTCTGGCAGACCGACGGACAGCAGCCTGTGGATGAAGTTGCCATCATCGCCTATGCCTTAGCTACCCCCATGGGCGACGGCATTACCGGTGAGTGCGTTGTTGCCGATTCCGGCGCCAGCCACAATATTTTCCGTTTCCAGCCCGCAATCGAACAGTATCCCCCCGAGGAGTAAGAAAGGAGCTTTCCAATGAGCAAGAAAATCGACGCGAGAATCCCCCAGGATTCCGGTGTTGGCGCCGGGATCAAGCAGTATGTGGCCGTCCAGACACCCTGGAATAAGCTGATCAGCTACTATGATGCCATGCATTATATCAGCCGCTTTGAATCCGTGCTGTCCGCCGCCACCCAGCAGGCCCTGCGGATCATGATCCCCGATTACCGGGAGCGGGCGCAGCTGATGTGCGAGGAAGCCTTCCAGCGGCAATACATCACCGGAAAATACTACGGCAATGACGATGGCTTCGGCATTCATCCTTTCATGTGCGGCGATTACCCCGGCGCCCTGATTGGCGACAAGGGCGACGATGCTCTGCTGATGTGCGGTCGCTGCCAGGATTTCGGAACCTACCGCTGCGAAAAGGAGCTGGACGTGTGCGACTGGGATATTGTCGGTTCCGAGCTCTGTCGTACCACGACCATGTCCCTGCAGGGGCAGGCAAAGGCTGCCGCGGAGCGCCGCCCCAATGGCCCTACCCTGGACTATATGATGGTCGAGGCCAAGGGCTGCGGTGATCGCCACTGCCGAATCATCGCGGAGAACCGTGAAAAATATCCTGCGCCGGCTCACGAACTGTGGGAGAGCTTCGGCCCCGCCGTCACCGATGACTACAAGAAGTATACCGAGGAGCCGGACACCGTTGAGGACTCCATGATGTTCCGGGAGGAGTGCAATTACCACTTCGTCAACGGCACCAACAACGAGACGGACTCTTCCAATCAGATGATGAATCTGTCCACCGCGGCCTCCCTGTACGTTCTCCCTGCCATTGCGGAGACCGTCAAGCGGGGCATCGTCACCAGGGAGCAGGCAGACCACATCCTGTGGTGCGTGCTGGAGGCCGCCGGGAAAGCCATGTTTGGCGAGCGGTATGCCATCAAGGCCCTGCGGGACTGGATGGGCGTTCCCAATTCCATCGGCGAGGACGGCCGTCTGCTGGCGGGCCTGATCGAGGTCCAGCTGCAATCCCTGGTCTGCGCCTATGAGGTGGAGGCCTTCAACGAGAAAGAGTGCATTCTGGTCATTGACCGGGGCGGTCTGGAGATCACCGGAACCAAGGACGTGCCGGAGGCCCATCTGGCTATGTGGTATGGCATGTCCAAGACGCTGATCAACGCGCAGTGGTCCTGTTGGGAAGAGGATTCCCCTGCCAAGAAGATGCGCATTAAAATCGCAAAGAAAACCGATAAATTCATGTAATGGGGAGGAATCGCCATGAATAAGAACATCTTCAAATATGACGATATGAAGCGCAGCGAGCACATGGCCGTGCGGAACAATGTGGGCTGGTATTTCTGGACCCACCAACTGCTGGAGATCACCGGCCCTGACGTGGTTCCCTTCCTGGACCATATGTATACCGGCAATATCGCTTCTCTGGCCATAGGCCGGGACCGCTATACTACCATGCTGAACGAGCAGGGCGAGATCATTGATGATGTGGTGATCATGCGTATTTCCGAGGATACCTATTGGGTCTCCACCCTGTATGCCACCAAGGCCGATGACTGGTGGTATTTCCACCAGGGCGACTTCGACGTGGAGTGGAGCGAGATCACAGAGGACTGGCAAATGCTGGCCGTCCAGGGACCTAAGTCCAAGGCCGTTATTGAAGCCCTGTGCGCGAATTCCGTAGAAGATCAGAAGTTTTTTGAGATCCGGGACAATACGATCAACGGCATTCCCGTGAAGATCAACCGAGGCGGCTACACCGGCGAAAAGTGGGGCTATGAGATCTATATGTCTCCGGATGAGCTGGAAGCCATCGAGGCCCTGGTGGATGCCGAGGTCGTAAAGAACGGCGGCAGGCGCGTAACCGAATTCCAGATCATGGCCTGGACACTGCCCACAGAGGCCGGTATCTTCTATATGCGGGATCTGGCCCATACCAACCCGATCGAGGTGGGCCTGGATAAAAACATCAAGTGGGACAAGGACTTCATTGGCAAGGAAGCGCTGCTGAAAGTAAAAGAAAATGGCCCGGAACGGGAAATGGTTGGCTTTGAGGTGCTGGACGATGACTATTACATTCGCTCCAAGCAGTACGGCGGCCCCGGTGAGGCCGTGTTCATTGACTCCGAGGAGGAGGAAGTGGGGCGGGTCTCCAAGCTGGTCTATTCCTATGTGAAGGAAGTCAACAACGGCTATATTCTGGCGAAAAAGGGCGCACTGAAGGTCGGCGACAGGATCAAAATCCACGGCCATGACTGCGTGATCACCGAAAAGAACTGGCTGAATTAACGAGGCAGAGAGGAAAACAAAGCTATGAAACTGGAAGGCAAATCCATTGTGGTTACCGGAGCTTCCGCGGGCATGGGTCAGGCCATCGTCACATTGTTTGCCCAGGAGGGGGCCAATATTATTGCGGTTGCCCGCAGGAAAGAGCGCCTGGACGCGCTGGCAGAGTCCTTAAAGGATGCCCCCGGCAAGGTCATCCCCTACGTCGGGGATGTGTCTGACCCCGCCTCCTGCGACGGTATGATCGATGCCGCCGTGAAAGCCTTTGGGCGGCTGGATGTGCTGGTCAATAACGCGGGCATCATGGACGACAACACCGCTGTGGGCGATGTGTCCAATGAAATGATCGAGCGGCTCTTCCGGGTCAATACCTATGGCCCCTTATATGCCATGCGCAAGGCTGTGCAGGTGTTTCTGGCACAGGGTGAGGACAGCGGCAATATTATCAATATCACCTCCGTAGGCGCAGCCCATGAGACGGCGGGCGTTGCCTATTGCGCATCCAAGGCGGCAATCGCCTCCGCAACCAAGAATACCGCGTTCATGTATATCGACCAGGGTATCCGCTGCAATGCCATTGCCCCCGGTGGCATTCTGACGGACATTCCCTTAGTCATGCCAAAGGCGAATGAATTCGGCTTTGGACGCACCAGCTCTCTGCTGGCCCATTCCCCGGAGATGGGACTGCCGGAGGACATTGCCAGCGCGGCACTGTTCTTGGCCAGCGACGAATCCCATTTTGTAAACGGCACCACCATTACCTGCGACGGCGGCTGGACCTGCTTCTGAAAGCTTTTGTGAGAGTAAGCATGCCCCCTAATCCTGCTTTTATAGGATTGGGGGGCGTTGATTATTATTTGGGAACTGTCGTAGTTAGTGAATATTTGAAAAGCCGATGTATCCTTTATCACAATACGTCGGCTTTTCGGCAAACGAATCTTCCGTTCCGTGAAGTACAGTACCTTTCAGGTAACACTCCATCTCCCCAGATACCACCAGTCCAGCATACTCCATCGGCGCTAGGTTGCGCCGTCCTGAAACTCCGACATATCCATATCTTCCAAAGAGAACTCAACCCGAATATTTTTCGAGTCGATCTCACCCTTGGAAAGCAAGACAACCGTCTCCACATGGGCGCAGCGGGGGAAGAGATCGAAGGCCTGAGCGGAGGCCAGGGCATAGCCCAGGGGCTTCAGCAGGGCTATGTCCCGGGCCAGAGTCGCCGGGTCGCAGGAGACGTAGACGATCCGCTTCGGCTCCATTTTGCCCATGGCCTCGATGGCCTCTCCGGACAGCCCCTTCCGGGGCGGGTCTACTACCACCACGTCCGGGCGCAGCCCCCGGGCCTCCAGCTCCAGGGCCGCCTGCCCGGCGTCCCCACAGTAAAATTCCACATTTTCCGCCCCGTTCCGGGCGGCGTTGGCCCGGGCATCCTCCACGGCCTGGGGAACGATCTCCACGCCGATGGCCTTTCCAGCCGCCTGGGCCAGGACCAGGGTAATGGTCCCTGCCCCGCAGTACAGGTCCAGAACCGTATCCGCCCGGGTGATGCCCGCCGCGGCGATGGCCGCCCGGTACAGGGCCTCGGCCTGGTCATGATGGACCTGATAAAAGGAGCGGGGAGACAGGCGGATGCGCTGGTCGCAGAGTAGGTCCTCGATATACCCCGGTCCGTCCAGAGTCAGAAACTCCGTCCCCAGGATGGCGCTGCCCGGGCGGGTGTTCACCGCCAGGACCAGAGTCCGGTAGCCCGGGACCTTCTGCCGGAGCAGCGCCGCCAGCTCCTGAGCATGGGGCAGGCGATTGCCGTTGGCCACCAGGCACACCAGAACCTCCCCGGTGGCCGGGGCGCAGCGGACGTAAAGATGCCGCAGCAGGCCCTTGCCCGTGATCTCGTCATAGACGGGGACCCGGCACTGATTGACAAAATCCAGCACCACGTCCTTCACCTGGTCCGCCTGGGGCATGAGAATGGCGCACCGGGGCGTGGGGACGACCTGATGGGTCCCCGACCGGTAAAAGCCCGCCACCGCCCGGCCCTTCTCCAGGGCGAGGGGGTACTGGGCCTTGTTGCGGTAGCTGGTCTGCACGGGGCTGCCGGTTATGGGCACGGCCTCCAGCCGCTCTCCGGCCAGCCGGTTCAGGGCCTGGCACACCCGCCGGGCCTTCAGGCGCAGCTCCTCTTCATAATCCATGTGCTGAAAGTCGCAGCCGCCGCAGAGCTTGCCTACGGGGCAGGTCCGGTTGATCCGGTGGGGCGACCGCTCCAGCAGCAGGGTCATTTTCCCCGCCGCCCAGGTCTTGCCCACCTTCTCGATGCGCACCCGGCACCGCTCTCCCACAATGGCGTTGGGGAGGAACACGGCGCAGCCCTCGATCTTGGCTACGCCCTGGCCCTCGGCGGTGTAGTCGGTGATCTCCGCCTCATAAACTTGATTTTTTACCAGCATAGCAAGCTCCTACAGGAAGAATTTCCGCTGCAAGGCCTCCCGGAGGGGGCGCACAAGGGCCGCGACCAGGAGAAAAACGGCGATGGCCCCCAGGGCCCCGGTGGGATACAGGCTCCAGCGGAACATTTTGCCGCCGAAGGTAATGACCTGAAACAGCTCCAACAGCATCATAAAGCCGGACAGGAAGAAAAAGGCTCCGGCAAATACGAACAGCCGCCCCCGGTGCAGGTGGCGGCACAGGACCACCACGGTTATAAGCAGCAGGCCCAGAATGCCCACCACCGGGAAGGCGAAGGAAAGAAACCACCGGCCGCCGGTTTTCAGATCGATGTACAGCAGATACCCCAGCAGCCCCGCCAGATCCAGGGGCAGCAGCACCTCCGGCAGGGGCTTGTCGAACATCCCGGGCATCAGGAACAGCAGATAGCCCAGGCCGATCCCCCCGGCGACAAAGCCCGCCCAGGTGACCCGGCCCGCCGTAGTGATATTCACCACGATGCACAGCACGGCGGCCAGCAGCGCCCCCAGGGTGCCCACCAGCCGCCAGCTGCTGGGGTTGGGGATGTATTCCCGGCCCTGAAAGGGGGGATAGGGGGGCTCCGCCTCCGGGCGGGTCAGATCGGGATGATAGACGGCGGTGCCGCACAGGGGGCAGCGGGTCTCGCTGTCCGCCAGCTTCACGCCGCATTTGACGCAGTACATAGTCGGTCCTCCATGATTCGTGTAAAATAGCGCACTGGGGGACCGTCAGTCGGCGATCCCCTGCCAATACTCGTTCCAGGGCAGCAGGGCGGTGAGAAAGCGCCGGACCCGGCCGCTCAGCTCCGGCTCAAACAGGCCGGGGCCCACGGGCTCCCGCAGGATGCAGGACACGTCCGCCTTCCAATTGTAATAGGCCGCCACCCGGGGATCCGGGCAGGGCTTCTCCCGCTTGTAGTACTCTGCGGTAATGGGCAGACCCGCAGCCGCCTGGGTCTTTTCCAGAAGGGAGAGGAACGCCTCCGGCCGGGCCAACAGCGCCTGTCGGAAGGCCTCCATGGTCCCCGGGCGGGGACGCCACAGGGTAAAGCCGTAGGACGCGCCCTCGGGGTTGATCTCAAAAAACAGGGCAGGGTGCTCGCTCCAGCTGTCCACCTCCCGGCGGATGCAGAACCACAGGCTCTCCTTATAGGGCAGCGGGTGGTGCAGCCGGGCGTCCCGGTAAATGCGGCTGACCTTCAGCTCCAGCCCCGGCACCTCCAGGAAGGGCTGAAAGACCTCCTGGGCCAGGGCCTTGGTGGGCTCGTAAAGATAGCGGGTGTAGTCGCCCTTATGGGGCAGGAACCACTCCCGGCTGTTGTTCATGCGGATGCCCCAGAGAAAGTCCAGGGTCTCCGGCCGGTATCCCTCAAACATGGTCCGCCTCCAATCGGTCCAGCCGGACCCTCCAGTCCGCCCAGCAGGCGTCGCTGGGCATCCGCCAGTCCCCCCGGGGACTCAGGCATACGGAGCCCACCTTCACCCCGTCGGGCAGACAGCTGCGCTTGTACTGCTGGTTGAAGAACCGGCGGCAGAAGGCCCGGAGCCATTTCAGCACGGTCTTTTCGTCGAAGTCCTCCCGGAAGGCCCGGCAGGCCAGGGCGTACAGCTTCTCCGGCCCAAAGCCGAAGCGCAGCATATGGTACAGGAAGAAGTCGTGCAGAGCATAGGGCCCCACCAGATCCTCCGTGACCTGGGCGATCTTTCCCGCCGCGTCCGGGGGCAGAAGCTCCGGGCTGATGGGGGTGTCCAGAATGTCCCGGAGGGTGTCCTCGCTCCCGGGGAACAGACCCTCCCGGGCGATGGCGTCGATCATCCACCGCACCAGGGTCTTGGGGATGGAGGCGTTTACGCCGTACATACTCATATGGTCGCCGTTGTAGGTGCACCAGCCCAGGGCCAGCTCGCTCAGGTCCCCGGTGCCCACCACGATGCCTCCCACCTGGGAGGCGTAGTCCATGAGCACCTGGGTGCGCTCCCGGGCCTGGGAATTTTCATAGGTCCCGTCCAGAATGGCGGGGTCGTGGCCAATATCCCGGAAATGCAGGGCCACCGCGTCCCCCACGGGGATCTCGTGGGCGGTCACGCCCAGAGCGGCCATCAGGTCCAGAGCGTTGCGGTGGGTGCGGTCCGTGGTGCCGTAGCAGGGCATGGTCACCCCCACCACCTCGGAGGTGGGGCGGCCCAGGCGGCGCATGGCCTCCGCCGCCACCAGCAGGGCCAGGGTGCTGTCCAGCCCGCCGGAAACGCCGATGACCGCCCGGGTCCCCAGCAGCTCCAGCCGCCGGGCCAGGCCCGCCACCTGCATCTCAAAGATCTCCCGGCACCGGGCCAGCCGCCCGGCTTGATCCGCAGGGACAAAGGGCAGCTTCCGCAGGGGATACAGGCTTCCGTCGGAGCGCAGGGCCATCGGCGCGCGCACCACCCGGGCCCCGGGCTCCCGGGGATACAGGGCGGCGCAGTCCCGGTAGGTGGTGCTCTTCAGCCGGTCCGCCCGGAGACGGCCCAGGTCCACGTCCGCCAGCACCCGGCCCTCCCGGCCCACGCCCTGGGGGGTCTGCCCCAGGCAGGCGCCGTTCTCATAGATCAGGCAGGCCCCGGAGTACACCACGTCCGTGGTGGACTCCCCGGCTCCGGCGGAGGCGTAGGCGTAGGCGCACAGGCACCGGGCGGACTGCTGGCTCACCAGGGACTTGCGATAGGCGCCCTTGCCGATAGTTTCGTTGCTGGCGGAGAGGTTCAGCAGGACCTCCACCCCGGCCAGGGCCAGATAGGTGCTGGGGGGCAGCGGGGCCCACAGGTCCTCGCAGAGCTCCAGCCCCACCCGGACCTGCCCCAGGTCAAAGATCAGATTCCGGCCGATGGGGACCTCATAGGGCGCACCCTCCAGCCCCAGCTCCGCGCTGGAGAGGCTCTGGGCGGTCAGATCTCCGGAGGAGGCGAACCACCGGGCCTCGTAAAATTCATTGTAATTGGGCAGGAAGGTCTTGGGGACCAGCCCCAGCACCCGGCCGCCCAGAAGCAGAGCCCCGCAGTTCAGCAGCTTGCCCTCCAGAGCCAGGGGCAGCCCCACGGCAAGGGCGCAGGGCAGGGCGGCAGTCTGCCGGGCCACCCGGGCCAGGGCCTCCTTCGCCCCCTCCAGAAGGGTCTGCTGGAAGAACAGGTCCCCGCAGGCATAGCCCGACAGGCACAGCTCCGGGAACACGGCCAGATCCGCCCCCTGCTCCGCAGCGGCGGCGGCCTCCTTGCGGACCGTCTCGGCGTTTTCCAGGGGCGCGCCCAGGCTGACCCTGGGGCTGATGCAGGCGATTCGAATAAAATCTAGCATAAAATTTCCTCCAAAAGGCAGAAATAGATCAAAAGCTGGGACTTTTTATGCAGAGAACGGCCTTCTCCGGTCAATCCTCGCCGCCTTCGTCCCGGGGGCGCTTATAGGGCCCCTTGGGCTCCCAGGCCGGGAGCGGGTAGCGCTGTATGGCGCCGAAGATCCGCTCCTTCAGAGCGGGGTAGGTTTTGCTGAGCGCAAAGATCAGGTCCTTGACCTCGGCCCGCTTGGTGTGCTTGTCCGCCGGGCAGCGGTTTTCCAGCACCGGCAGGTGCTGCTGCTGGGCAAAGTGGGCCAGGGTCTTTTCGTGGATATACAGCATGGGGCGGATCTGGGTCACCCCGCTGCGGTCCAACTCCGTCACCGGCTGGAAGCAGCTGATGCGCCCCTCGAAGAGCAGGCTCATCAGGAAGGTCTCCACCGCGTCGTCATAGTGGTGCCCCAGGGCGACCTTGTTGCAGCCCAGGTCCCGGACGGCCTGGTTCAGGGCGCCCCGGCGCATTTTTGCGCACAGGGAGCAGGGGTTCTTCTCCTTGCGGTAGTCAAAAATAATCGGACCGATCTCCGTGGAGATCCGGGTGTAGCGCACCCCCAGATCCCGGCACATTTCCTCCACCCGGGTGTAGTCCATGCCCAGGCCCATATCAATGGTAATGGCGTCCAGGGTGAACTTCTCCGGATCGTAGTCCCGCAGGGTGGCCAGCAGCGTCAGCAGCGCCAGAGAGTCCTTCCCCCCGGAAATGCCCACGGCCACCCGGTCCCCGGGGACGATCATTTCATAATCCTGGACGCAGCGGCGCACCAGACCCACGAGCTTTTGCATGGTTTTCCTCCTAAAAGCGGCCCGGACCGGACAAGCCGGGCGAAAAATTGAAAGCGAGAATCAGAGAGCTGGAGGGAGAATTCAAGAGAATCCGAGAGTTCTCTCCGGCGGAAATGATTTTCTTGAAAAATCCTATTGACAAAGACCGCGCGGATGTGGTATAAAGAACAGGCGTGCGTAAGGATATTGTACCCCGCGCGCCTGAATTTGTCAAAAAATTATTTTATTTTTACCATTCGGAGGAAAAAATAATGTCCACTACTTTAGCCAAGAAGGAGACCGTACAGCGCAAGTGGTACGTTCTCGACGCGGCCGGGAAGCCCCTGGGCCGTACCGCCGTTGTGGCCGCCAATCTGCTGCGCGGCAAGCACAAGGTCGATTTTACTCCCAACGTTGACTGCGGCGACTATGTCATCATTGTCAACACCGATAAGGCGATCCTCACCGGCAAGAAGGGCGAGCAGAAGATGTATCGCCGGGTTTCCGGCTGGATCGGCGGCCTGAAGGAGACGAAGTACCGTCTGCTCATGGAGTCCCGCTCTGACTTCGCCATGGAGCTGGCCGTCAAGGGCATGCTGCCCAAGAACACCCTGGGCCGTACCGCTCTGACCCGCCTGAAGCTGTACAAGGGCGCGGAGCACAACAACGCCGCCCAGAAGCCCGAAGTCTGGACCCTGGACTAATTTGGAGGTAAGCGACTATGTACGAGAGCAAGAAAAAGTATTATTACGGCACCGGCCGCCGGAAGAGCTCCGTGGCCAGAGTCCGTGTGTATGAGAACGGCACCGGCTCCATCATTATCAACGGCCGTGACATCGACGATTACTTCGGCCTGGACACCCTGAAGCTCATCGTCCGGCAGCCCCTGGTCTCCACCGATACCCTGGGCAAGGTGGACGTGGTCTGCACCGTCGCCGGCGGCGGCGTTTCCGGCCAGGCCGGCGCCATCCGTCATGGCATTTCCCGGGCTCTGCTGACTGTGAACGGCGAGTTCCGCCCCACTCTGAAGGCTGCCGGTTTCCTGACCCGCGACCCCAGAATGAAGGAGAGAAAGAAGTACGGCCTCAAAGCCGCCCGTCGGGCTCCGCAGTTCAGCAAGCGCTGAGTTCTTATCCAGTGTACAAAAAAGCCAGAAATTCCTCGGGATTTCTGGCTTTTTCTTTTCATTTTTATTCCCGGGACGAAAAGCGGCCCGCGCAGAGAGGAGAGACTCTTTGAGATGAAATTGGAAACACAGCGCCTGCTTCTGCGGGAGATGACGCCGGGGGACTTTGACGCCCTGTACACTGTGCTCGCGGATTCCGACATCATGCAGCACTACCCCTATACCTTTGACGAGGGCCGGGTCCGAAACTGGATTGCAAAAAACAGCGAGCGCTACCGGGTTTTTGGCTTCGGCCTCTGGGCGGTCTGCCTGCGCGCCACGGGAGAGATGATCGGCGACTGCGGGCTGACCATGCAGAACATCAACGGGACAATCCTGCCGGAGATCGGCTATCACATTGCAAAGGCACATCAGCGCCGGGGCTATGCCAGAGAGGCAGCCCGGGCCGTCCGGGACTGGACCTTTACCCATACGACCTTCGGCATGGTGTACGCCTATATGAAGCAGGCCAATACCCCGTCCTCCACCACGGCCCGGGCGATGGGCATGACGCGGCTGGGGGAATTCATCGACGGCGAGAAGGAGCGGACGGCGGTCTACGGGATCAGCCGGGGAGCGTGGGAGCGGCGGGAGGAAGCCGGTTGACATACTAACGTTCGGTCGTTATAATAGGAGCAATCCATTTGATAGGTAGGGAGCGGAGAGCGGGATGGAAAAGGGAAATACCAGACAGGCGATCCTGGACGCGGCGCTGGACCTGTTTTCGGTGCAGGGCTATGAGGCAACCTCCATTGCCCAGATCGCAGACGCGGTGGGCATTCGCAAGGCGTCCATGTACAGCCATTTCGGCAGCAAGCAGGAAATTCTGGACGCGCTGGTGCGGGAGGGGCTGGAGGAATACAACCGGCGTTCCCTCTTTGCCCGGGGGGATTGGGACGATCCCGCCTTTACACGGGACAAGGGGGACCTGACCGCCGATACGGCGGAGGAGATGATCCTGGGGCAGGTGCGGTACATCCTCCACAATCCCCGGATCCGCAAATCCCGGAAGATGCTGACCGTTGAGCAGTTCCGGAACCCGGAGCTGAGCGCCCTGCAAACCAAGCAGAACTATACGGACGTGCTGCATTACTTCACCGGCCTTGTGCGCTTTCTGATCCGCCGGGGGAAGCTGGCCGGCGGCGACCCTGAGACCTTGGCGGCGCAGCTCTGCCTGCCGATCTCCGTGTGGATTAACCTCTGCGACCGGGAGCCGGAGCGGGAGGAAGAGACAATGGAGCGGATCCGGCGGCATATCCGGCAGTTTTTTGCCCTCTATTCTGTGGGCGGGGCATGACCAAAAGGGGCGGGATGAAGCATCCCGCCCCTTCCCTCTTGACAGAGGCGGAGAGGCGGACTATAATCGTTGTAGCTACAAGGATGTAGGTACAACGAATCGACTATGGAGGCGCGGTATGGACCGAACGGAACGGAAAATCACGAAAATTGCCCGGGAGGGGGAAAAGCTGGTGCTGCTCTCCCTGCGGGAGGAGGGTGTCGGCACGGCGGAGTTGGACTTTATCCACGCCCTGCGGCACAATCCCGGCTGCACCCAGGCCAGGCTGGCGGAGCTCCTCCATGCAGATAAGGCCGCCATTGCCCGGCGGACCAAAAATCTGGAGGCCAAGGGCTTTCTGGTGCGCAGAGACGACCCCAAGGACCGGCGCAGCCAGCTCCTGTTCCCCACGGAGCGGGCGGAGACGCTGAAGTCCTCCAAGGCGGAGATCGAGTCAGCCTTTTATGAATACCTGACCTCCGCCCTGACCGAGGAGGAAGCGGCGGTGTTTGCGGCGCTGCTGGATAAGCTGTATGCCGCGTCAAAAACCGAAAGCCGGGCGGGCTTTCCCCATTTTCTGCAAAAGTGAAAGGAATCGGGGCGATGGAGACAAAAAATATGGCGCACCCGGATCGCATTGGCGCCTATTTCCGGGCCGAATGGCTGCCGCTGACCTTTGTGACGGCCTCCGGACTGCTTTATAATGTAGGGCTGCTGGCCGCGCCCTGGTTTGAGGGGCGGATGGCCCAGTGCCTTGCGGATATTCTCGGCGGGCGGGCGGCCACCGGGCGGATGGCCGTTCTGGTGCTGGCCTATTTTGCGGTGACCCTTGGGGTCCAGGGGGCGCGCTTTGTCAAGCGCTTTTATGTCCGGCGCTTTGCCAATCAGGTCAACCGCCGGATGAAGGGGGTGCTCTATGCCAATCTGGTGCGGCGAAGCCGCGCCGCTCTGGAGCGGGAGGGCGCCGGGGCGCTGCTGACCAAGGCCATCTCCGACGTGGACGACTGCGTGGAGGGAATGCGGAAATTTACCACGGAGGTCTTTGACACCGGGGTGGCCCTGGTGGGCTACGCCTGTATGCTGTTTGTGTATGACTGGCGGCTGGCGCTGCTCAGCCTGCTCTTCACCCCGGCCTCCTATGTCTGCGCGGCGTGGATGAAAAAGCCCGTGCAGCGGGCAGGAGCGGCCTATAAGAGGGCGGCGGGGGCGCTGAGCGCCGCGACGCTGGACCGGGCGGAAAACGCCGTGACCTACCGGACCTACGGCTGCGAGAGCGTCCGGGAGCGGGACTATGAGCAGGCCCTGGCGGGCTATGAAACAACCGCCGTGCGGTCCAACGTGTGGCAGTCGGCCCTGCCGCCGCTGTATCTGGCGGCGTCGGAGGCGGGGGTGTGCTTTATCCTGTGGCTCGGTGCGAAGAACGTGCTGGGGACTGGCTGGAGGGCTTGGGACATTGCGGCCTTTACGACCTTCCTGTCCTGCTTTACGAAGCTGACGGTGAAGTCCTCCAAGGTGGCCAAGCTGTTCAATTCCGTGCAGAAGGCCCAGGTCTCCTGGAACCGCATCCGGCCCCTGATGAAAGCGCCGGAGCCCCTGGCACCGCTGGAGGTGCCGCCTGCGGCGGCGGTCACGCTGGACCGGCTCTCCTTTGCCTACGGGCAGACGCCGGTATTCTCGGAGCTTTCCCTGACGGCGCAGCCCGGGGACCTCATCGGGGTGACCGGGCCGGTAGCCTGCGGAAAATCCACCTTTGGCCGGGTTTTCCTCTGCGAAGCGCCCTATGGCGGCTCGGTCCGCTTTGGAGGGCGGGAGCTTTCCACGCTTTCACCCCGGGAGCTTGCCGGGACGGTGGGCTACCTGGGGCATGACCCGGAGCTCAGCAGCGATACGGTGCGGGAGAATGTGCTCTGCGGCAGCGAGCAGGACCTTCTACCGTATCTCTCCGCCGTGGCGCTGAAGGAGGAGGTCTGCGCCATGGAAAAGGGACCGGAGACGGAGATCGGCGGCAGGGGGACGCGCCTTTCCGGCGGCCAGGCCCAGCGGCTGGCTCTGGCCCGGACCCTGGCCCATCCCCGGCCGGTGCTGGTCCTGGACGATCCCTTTTCCGCCCTGGACCGGAAAACCGAGGATACGGTCTTTGAAAATCTCCGGGCGTATGCCCGGGATAAGGTGGTCTTTTTGATCTCCCACCGGCTTTATCACTTCCCGCAAATGCGGCAGATTGTCTTTCTGGAGGACAGGAGGGCCACCGTGGGAACCCACGAGGCGCTGATGGCCTCCGTCCCGGCCTACCGCCGCCTTTATGAAAGTCAGACAGGAGGGAATCCCCATGAAACGCAGAACTGAAGCCGGGGTGCTTGCCGCCCTCCGGGCAGCGGTGCGGACCCACCGTCTGCTTGCCGCAGGTACGATTTTGTGCGTGGCGGCGTCGGTGGGGGCGTCGCTGCTGCCACCGCTGCTCCTTGCCCGGGTGATTGACCGCCTGACCGGGGGGCTGCCCCTGCCGGCCGCGGCGGTGCTGCTGTATTTCGGGAGCCTGGCCCTGGAGGGGGCGCTCTCCTCGGGGCAGGAGACCCTGCTGGTGCTCTTCGGCCAGAAGATGACCCATGCCCTGCGGTCGGAAATGTCCCAAAAGCTGACCCGGCTGCCTGCCAGTACGCTGGCCGGGCAGAAGCCCGGGGAGGTCGCGGCGCGCTTTTCCGGGGATGTGGATACGGTGGAGGCCCTGTTTACCTCCGGCATTATCAGCATGATCGCAGACGCCTGCCGGATCGTGTCCATTCTGGGGGTAATCGCGGTGAAAAATACGGGACTGGCGCTGGTCCTGCTGGGAGTGCTGCCGCTTTTCGCCCTTTTTACCCGGCGGGTGCAGAAGAAAATGCTGGCCGCCCAGCTGGAAAACCGCCGGGCGGTGGCCGCCGTGGCGGGGCAGGTGCCGGAGACCCTCCACAACATCCGCACCATCCGCGCCCTTGGGCTGGAGGCCTACCGGGAGCGCCGCTATGACCGCTCCATCGGCGAGAGCTATGCCGCCGTGGAAAAAACGAATTTCTATGACGCGGTCTACTCCCCTGTGGTGCTGCTGCTGAATGCCGCGGTGGTGGGGATCGTGATGCTGCTGTCCGCCTCTGGCAAGGCGGAGATCCTGGCGCTGTTCGGGATGTCCGTGGGTACCTCGGTCGCCGTTATCAGCTATATTTCCCGGATCTTTGCCCCCATTGAGAGCCTGGGCATGGAGATCCAGACCATTCAGTCGGCCCTGGCCGGGGTGCGGCGGATTGATGCTTTCCTGAGCCAGCCGGAGCGAAAAATCCCGGCGGAGGGGGGCGCCGTCCCGGGCGGGGATGTGGTGCTGTCCCATGTGACCTTCGGCTACGGGCAGGAGCCGGTCCTGCGGGACTTCTCCCTGACCGTCAGGCAGGGGGAGCAGGTCACCCTGACCGGCCGGACGGGAGCCGGGAAGAGCACGATCTTCTGCCTGCTCCTGGGGCTGTACCGGCCCCAGGCCGGCTCGGTCACCATCGGCGGCGTGGATGTGGGGCAGATTCCCGACGGCAGCCGCCGCGCCTGCGTCGGCTGCGTGGAGCAGCATTTTGCCCGGGTGCCGGGGACGGTGCTGGCCCAGATTACCCTGGGCGATCCGGGAATCACAAGGGAAATGGCCCAAAATGCGGCAAGGCTCGCGGGGATCGACGAGGGGATCCTGGCCCTGCCCCAGGGGTACGACACCCCCTGCACGGACGGGCTCTTTTCCCAGGGAGAGTGGCAGCTGCTGTCCATCGCCCGGGCGGCGGCGGCCGACCCGGCGGTGCTGCTGCTGGACGAGATTACGGCGAATCTGGATGCCGAGACCGAGGCCCGGGTCCTGGAGGCGCTGCACCGGGCCTCTCAGGGGCGCACGGTCCTGTCCATCTCTCACCGCATTTACGATTGCCTCGGCGGCCGCACCGTGGAGATCCGGGGCAGCCGGACACCGGCCGCCGCACCGGCTGCGCAATAAACGATCGGCCCCCGGGACCCGGGGGCCGATTTCTGCGCCAATCTGCTTTTTGTGATTGCTTTCTCCCTGGACCTATGGTATATTTTTGATAGAAAGGGGAGATTTTCCATGAAAAAGCAACATTTTCTGCGGATCCTGGCGCTGATCCTATTGGCGGCCGGGCTGCTGAGCGGCTGCAGTACCAAAAAGCGCCGTCCCACCAGCACCTCCCATACCAGCTCCACATCTGCGCAGAAGCAAGACGCCGGATCCCGGCTGAAGAGCTACTTAAAGAGCGCGAGCCCGGAGGAGGCGCCGGACACCCTGGGGGCCCAGCTGGAGCAGGTGCTTGCAGAGGCCTCGACCCTGAAGGTGAAGCAGAGCGACGACAAGACGGCCCAGGTGGAGATCACCGCGCCGGATATTTCGGCCCTGGCCTCGGAGATCCTGGCCTCCGGCGGCGGGCCGGAGGAACTTCTGGAGGCGCTGAAAACCGGGACCTACCCCACCAAGGTCACGGAGCTGACCCTGGAAATTGACGAAAACGGCCATCCTGCGGACTCCTGGGCCTTTGCAGACGCCATGTACGGCGGCCTGCTGACCTATCTGGAGCAGTTGATGGGAGAAATGGAGGCTGCCGCATGAAACACAGAACCTTTCTGCGCTGGATCGCGGCGCTGCTGATCCTGGCGCTGCTGCCGGTTCCCGTAAGCGCCGCCGGGGAGGAGCTCCTGGCGGTCTCCGTGCCGTACTGCCGCCTGTTCAGCGACTACACCGGGATGACCGAGCTGTGGATCGATGCAGACGGGTCCTATTATATGACCCTGGAGGCCGCTGCGGCCATGCTGAATCTGCGGCAGGACAGCGACGGCTCTTTTGTGACCCAGAACGGGTACGTCCGCCTCAACCCGGACCCCTATGACCTGACCGTCAAGAGCGTGGACATTTTCTCCCTGTTCCCCCTGGCCGGGCTGATGGACCAGTTCCAGGCCTGCGTCTTTGTGAACCGGCAGGGCGTGCTGTGCGTCAACACCGCGGCGGACAATCTGGACCGGATGCTGGCCGAGACGGACCGGATCCTGTCCAACGGTGCGTATTCCGCCGATCTGCTGGGAAATCTCAGCGGCGGGGAGGAGGCCCAAAATGCGCTGACCCTGTTCGCCGCCCTGTATGACGCAGTTTGGAATCTGCGCATCGACGCCCTCTGGGGCAAGGCCCAGGACGACGACTACCAGGACTTCCTGCTGAAGATCCTGCGCCCGGCGGGGAGCCCGGACAATCTGCTGGAGGTCATGGCAAAGCGGGCCAAGACCCTGGACCAGGCGATCACCGTCACCCTGGGGGTCAACGACGGCTATGAGGCCTTCTGCGAGGCCCTGGGGGAGAGCATCCCCGGGGAGGGACGCCTTCTGCTCGGCGAGGCCGGTACCGCGCCCTTCCGGCAGATTCTGGAGGGAATCAAGGACGTGGACGAGGGGGAGACCCTGTCCCTGCGGGACTATCTCAAGATCGGTGCCCATCTGTTTGAGGTGGAGCAGATCTCCGACTTCTACGCAGACGCCCTGGGGGCCCTGCTGGACCAGGTCGATACGTCAAAGGACAAGAATTGGCTGGCCTTCGCGCCGGGCGCTCTGTGCCGGAACGGCAAGTCCGTGCTCCGCTCCTATGCCAGCTATCAGGACGATGAGCGGAGCTACCTGCTGAAAGACGGCGTGTCTCTGGTGGTGCAGGAGTGCCTGAACACCTATGTGGGGGACGCAATTAAGGATGAATGGGTGATCCAGGACCCGGCGAGCAAGGTTCTGCAAACCGCTATCAACCTGTTTGATGCGCATACCCTACAGGTCAACAAGAAAAACAGCGCGGTGCTGACCCTGGTGGCGGCTGCCGAGCTGCAAAAGGACTTTGCAAAAATGTATGCTCTGGCGAAGGACAGCGACGAGCCTCTGGCTACGCGGGCCGCCCTTTTGCGGGGGGCCATGGTCCTGTATCTGCGGACGGCCTGGGAGTCCTATGAGGCGGTGCGCTTTGACGAGACCCTCGCCGGGGCCGTCAGCCGGGTCCAGACGCAGGTGGAGCAGGAGCTGGATACCCTTTACGGCTTTACCGACGCTCTGTTCTTCTACCAGAAAAACGCGGACATCGCCCCGGGCAGCTTCGGGGAGAACGACCCGGTGGTGCCCACCGAGAGCGTGAACCCGTATGAATCCCAGTACCGCACCCTTCTGCGGCACTACGAGTGGCTCATTGACGCGGGGCTGGAGCTGAGCAATGTGGAGGACTTCTCCGCCCGGGACCTGGGGTCCTACTGCTTCTATGATATGGACCGGGACGGGATCGACGAGCTTCTGGTCCTGGCCCAGCTCTCCTACGCAGACGCCGCATTCCTGGTGTACAAGGGCGGCGACAGCGGCGTGACCCTGCTGGGGCGGGCCGCCACCTCCGGCGGCAGCACCCTCTTCGGGTACGACGGCAAGGGCGGCGTCGCCCTCTCCTCTGCCCATCAGGGGATGGTGCTGAACACGGTCTATACCCTGACCGACGGAAGGCTCACCGAGCAGGGCACGGAGAGCTTCTATCTGAACGACGACGATCCCTATCCCGTCCCAGAGGGCGCCCAGCGGCTCACGATGGAATCCATCCGGGAGGTGGCCAACGCCGCCTCCACCTGGACCTCCACCTTCGGAGACGCCTTTGAGATCGCGCCGCTGAACGGGCGCTTCGCCTTTACGGCGCCCGGAGAGTGGGGCGGGTATTACCAGGTCGAGGACGGAGAAATGGCCAGCACCCTGTACTTCCTGGCCCCCGGCGGCGAGCGCTATCCCCTTTTCACCCTGGGGCTCACCGGCTATACCGACGAGGGCATGATCGACCTGCCCCACTATCGGGTCATTGGGCAGTGGGGCGGCGGCTTCCTGGCCCTGGCCACCTGGGACTGCGATTACCGGGCCATTCTGGCGCAGAAGGACCGGCAGGTGCGGGATCAATACTGGACCATGGTGGAGTCCATGAGCGTCATTTTGCCCTATATTGAGATCCGGTAAAAAGCGAGAAAGAGAGCCCGGGCCGAAGAGCTTCGGCCCGGGCTCCAAACAGGGAGGAAAACCGGTTATGAATTCGGAAAACGGGGCGCGGGCCTGGTATCATCTGCCCGGGCTGTTCGCCTTTTATGAGCTGTACCGGGTGTTTCTGCCCCTGTACCGGGAGCACCGGGAATATTTCTACGACTGGTGCGGCATCGGCTCGATCTACGGCGCGCCGGCGGATGCCATCTGGGCCGGCGGCCGGGTGGGGACCGGCCGGGAGGATCCCCGGGAGGTTTTTGCCCTGGTGCGGGAATACGGCATTTCGCCCCGGCTGACCTTCAGCAACTCCCTGCTGCGGCAGGAGCATCTGGCGGATGCCCGGTGCAACGCCCTGTGCCGCCTGCTGAGCGAGACCCCGGGCGGCGGGGTGATCGTCCACTCGGAGCTGCTTCTGGATTCCCTGCGGCAGCGCTACCCGGGGCTCTATTTTGTCTCCTCCACCACCAAGGTGCTGACCCGGTTCCAGGACCTTCGACAGGAGCTGGAGCGGGAGGAGTTTCGCTATGTGGTGCCGGATTTCCGGCTGAATCATGCCCGGGAGCTGGTGGCGCTGCCCCAGGCGCTGAAGGACAAGACGGAATTTCTGTGCAACGAATGCTGCTGGTTTGGCTGCCGGGAGCGGAAGGCCTGCTATGAGGCGGTCAGCCGGAAAAATCTGGGGGAGCCGGGGCCGGAGCACCGCTGCCCGGCGCCGGACGCCGCCGGGGGCTATCGCTTCTCCCGGGCCATGGAAAACCCCAGCTTCATCGGCGTTCCGGAGATTCTTGGCACCTATCTGCCCCTGGGCTTTTCCAATTTTAAGATCGAGGGCCGGGGGCTGGGCAGCGCGCTGATCCTGGAATTTCTGCTCTATTATCTGACGAAGCCGGAGTACTGGCTGCGGGTGCGGGAGGAGATTTACCTGGACGCGATGCTGGACCTGTTCTGAAGCAAAAAGAAAACGAGGCTGCGAAAGCAGCCTCGTTTGGTTTGCAATGGAATTAGCCGTTGGCACGCATCTGCGCGAAGCACTCGCTGCAGTACACGGGACGGTCGGACTTGGGCTCGAAGGGCACCTTGGCCTCGCCGCCGCAGCGGGCGCAGGTCGCGGTGAAGAACTCACGGGGGCCGCGAGTGGCGTTCTTGCGAGCGTCACGGCAAGCCTTGCAGCGCTGGGGCTCGTTCTGGAAGCCGCGCTCTGCGTAGAACT
>CAKTIN010000004.1 GCA_934565775.1 uncultured Oscillospiraceae bacterium | reverse complement strand
GCCGGTCAGGCCGGAGAGGCTGAAGTTGAAGTCCCGGGTCCGGATATAGGCCTTGTTGGTGTGGCGGTTGACGGTGAGCAGCAGGGCCATGGCGTGCTCCGCAACGGCGTAGGGGGAATAGGCGGGGACGCGGAACACATGGAGCTTGCCAAAGCAGGCCCGGGTATCCACATTGTTAAAGCCCGCGCACCGCAGGGCGATGACCCGCACACCCAGATCGTACAGGGCGTCCACGACCTTGGCATTCACCGTGTCGTTAACGAACACGCACACGCCGTCGAACCCCTTGGCCAGGGAAACGGTGTCCTCATTGAGCTTGGTTTCAAAATACTTGATTTCCAGATCTGTCCCGGCGGCGTGGGCGTCAAAGCCGGGCTTGTCATAGGGCTTCGCGTCAAAGAATGCGAGTTTCATGAGCAGTACCTCCTGTGTTCTTTTATCGGTAATATTATATCGATAAATCTATACTTAGTCAACCGGGAATCATGCACAAACCTGCGCGGCAAAAAGAGGCGTTTTATGCTATTTTAAGCAATCCGGACCAAACTATGTGAAAAGCGCCGCCGGGAAAGGACAGCCGGCAGCGCTTGCAGGGAACTGTAGGGGAGGCGCTACGGCGCGCTGTAAAGGTACACGAACCAGTAGGTTTTGCCCTCCTGCTTGAGCCCGGCCTGCTCCAGGGCGGCGAGGCTGTCCGCGTCCAGGGGCTTGGCCTTGAGGGTCACGGCCTGCCCCGCCCGGAAGGGGGGATAGTCCGCATCGCCGTAGGACTGCTCCAGCGCCTCCTGGGTGAGGTCGGTGGCGACGATCAGAGCGGCGGTGCAGCCGCCGCTGTCGTCCTTGGCGACGGAGCGCTGGATCACCGTCACTCCGTCGGGGATGGCGTGGGTATACAGCGCCTTGGCGAAGGCGTCTACCTTTTTCTGCTCGATCCGCTTGGGCAGGACCAGGGCGGCCACAAGCACCAGCCCCAGCAGCAGGAAGGCGTAATAGCGTTTCCGATTCATGGTTACACTCCCAGATAGCCCTTCAGGACCTTCAGCGTTTGGAATACCCCGTCCACATGGCTGCGTTCATAGCCGTGGGAGGCGTAAACCCCGGCCCCAATGAGCCCGTGGCGCAGATCGGCCCCGGCCCGGAGGGTGGCCTCCACATCGGAGCCGTAATAGGGGTACACGTCCACGGCATAGTCCGCGCCCTCCGCCTCGGCGGCGGCAATGAGCTTTGAGACCACCTCGTAGCTGTACGGCCCGCCGGAGTCCTTGGCGCAGATGGACACCTGCCGCTCTGTGCAGGTCAGCCCGTCGCCCACACAGCCCATGTCCACGGAGATGGCCTCCGTGACCCCGGCGGGGACGGAGGCGGAGCCGCCGTGGCCCACCTCTTCATAGACGGTCACATGGACGTAGACCCGGCGCTCCGGCACGATGGCGGAGTCGTGCAGGTATTTTGCAAGACCCAGGAGAACGCCCACGCTGAGCTTATCGTCCAGAAAGCGGCTCTTGAGATAGCCGGAGCCGGTGAGCCGGGTCCGGGGCTCAAAGCAGACCATGTCCCCCACCCGGATACCCAGCTTCGCCGCGTCCTCGCGGGAGGAGACCTTCTCGTCCAGTACCACCTCGCAGCTGTCAAAGGTCCGCTTGGTGTCGTTGTAGCTGCCATTCACATGAATGGAGGCGTTGCACAGCTGGAAGGTGCCCTCGTAGACGGCGCCGGACTTGGTATAGACCCGCACATTTTCTCCCTCGGCGTTGTTGGCATTCATGCCGCCCAGGTTGGTCAGCCGCAGACGGCCGCTGCCCTTGACCTCCGCGATCATACCCCCCAGGGTGTCCGTGTGGGCCTCCAGAAGCAGACAGTCCCGGTCGTTTTTGCCGCCCAGATCGATGAGCACGCCGCCCTTACCGGTCAGGCTGGCGGGATACCCCAGGGCGGAAAAGGCGTCCCGGACCCACTGGGCGGCACGGGCGGTGAAGCCGGTGGGGCTGTCGATGGCCAGCAGCTCCATGGCCTTTTCTGCGGCGAATTTTGCATAATCATAAGTCAGCATGGGAAAGTTCTCCTTTGTTAGAATAGGAAATAGTACCAGATCCCTCCGATCTCTCGGAGGAAGTAGTTCAGACGCAGATACCACAGGGAGGTCCGGGCGGGGATCCCCACGCCCTCCGCGCCCTGCCCCCGGGCTATGAGCTCTGCCCGGAGAAGGTGATATTCGCTGGAAAGGATGCCGATGTGGCCGGGGCGCTGCCCGGTGCGGGCCTCCAGAAGGGCCAGAGAAAAGGCCAGGTTCTCCCGGGTGGTGGTGGACTTGTCCTCCAGCAGCAGCCGGTCAGGGTCCATGCCCCGGCCGGTGAGCCAGTTAAACATACACTGGGCCTCCGAGAGATTCTCGCCGTAGCCCTGCCCGCCGGAGAGCACGGCCACTGTGTCCGGATGGGCGTTCAGATAAGCCTCCGCCGCCAGCAGCCGGTCCCGGAGGGATACGGAGGGGGTGCTGCCGTTGACCCCGGCTCCCAGGACAACCACATAGGCGCAGTCCTGCTCCGGACTGCCCCGGCTGGCGGAGAGAATGCAGCCCTCCGTGATCCCGGCGGCCAGCACCCCCAGGCAGAGGCAGACGGTATAGAACAAGCCCAGCAGCCTCCCCAGCTTGTGGTGCGTCCGGCTCAGGCGCCGGATCCAGCGATAGAATAAAAAGGTAAAGCCCACTCCGGCCAGAAGCAGACCGGTCACAATATAGACCCGATTTGTAAGGGCCAGGAACAGACCGCCCGCCAGCAGGATGCAGGACAGCAGAGAAAGAAGCAGCCCAGGAAGGGCGCGTACCTTGCGTTTTGCGTTCATGACAGATTCTCCTCTTTCTTTATTGTAGCACAGGGGGCGAAATTTGAAAAGCCCTCTTTTAGAAAGACGGACCGGCCGGGGACGAGGTTGTGAGGGAGGACCAAAAGGCAGAAATCTGCCCCCGGGGTCCGGGGGCAGATCGTTATGTTGCATCCCGGCAGCCGCCAGCCTTTTCCAGAGCGCTGAGGGACAGTTCTCCGGCCAGCCGGAACAGGGCGTCCGCCAGAACGGTTTCCAGGGGCCTTCCGGCCTCCTGGGCGATCCGGCGGTAAAAAGCGGCTGCGGCAGGCTCCAGAAGAAGGGTCACTTGGATCATAGGCGCCTCCTGTTGAGAAAAATCGGAGCAAAATGCCGTTTCATCCTATGCAAATCTTGACAACCGTGCTACAATAATTAGGTTCAAGTACAAAAATCATTCCGAGAGGGCTGGGAATATGGCAAAAGAGAAAAAAGTAGAACAGATCACGGATATGGAGAAGGACTTCGCCCAATGGTACACCGACATCTGCCGGAAGGCGGAGCTGGTGGAGTATTCCAGCGTGAAGGGCTTCACCATCCTGCGTCCCTATGGCTATGCCATCTGGGAGAATATCCAGAAGATTATGGACGGGGAGTTCAAAAAGACCGGCCATGAGAATGTGGCCATGCCCGTGCTGATCCCCGAGAGCCTGCTGAAAAAGGAGGGCGAGCTGGTCAACGGCTTCGCCCCGGAGGTGGCCTGGGTCACCATGGGCGGCAGCGAGAAGCTGGAGGAGCGCCTGGCCTTCCGGCCCACCTCCGAGACCATGTTCTGCGACCACTGGTCCAATGTGCTGCACTCCTACCGGGAGCTGCCCATGCTGTATAACCAGTGGTGCTCCGTCATTCGCTGGGAAAAGACCACCCGGCCGTTCCTGCGCTCCCGGGAGTTCTGGTGGCAGGAGGGTCACACCATTCATGAGACCGCCGAGGAGGCCCAGGCCGAGACCGAGCAGCAGCTGAACTGCTATGCAGGCTTCTTCCGGAATGTGCTGGCGATCCCCGTGATCCCCGGCCGCAAGACGGAGAAGGAGAAGTTTGCCGGCGCCGAGGCGACCTATACGGTGGAGTGCATGATGAAGGACCATAAGGCTCTCCAGGGCGCGACCTCCCATTACTTTGGGGATAAGTTCAGCCGGGCCTATAATGTGACCTTTACCGGCCGGGATAATAAGCTGCAATATCCCTTCCAGACCTCCTGGGGCAGCACTACCCGGATGATCGGCGCGGTCATTATGGCCCACGGCGATAACAACGGTCTGGTCCTGCCGCCGAAGATCGCCCCGGTGCAGGTGATGGTCCTGCCCATCGCCCAGCATAAGCCCGGGGTGCTGGAGGCGGCCGAGGCCCTGACCCAGCGGCTGAAGGCTGCGGGCTTCCGGGTGAAGATGGATTCCTCCGAGAACTCCATGGGCTGGAAGTGCGCCCAGTATGAGATGAAGGGCGTGCCTCTGCGGGTGGAGTGCGGCCCCCGGGACCTGGAGAATGACCAGTGCGTCCTGGTCCGGCGGAACGATGGCGAAAAGACCGTCATTCAGCTGGAGGAGCTGGAGTCCGCCGTGGCCGAGCAGCTGGAGCTGGTCCACCAGGGGATGTACGAGAAGGCCAAGAAGGATCTGGAGGCCCACATTTACCCCGCCTTCAGCCTGGAGGAGGCCAAGCAGCTCCAGGAGGAGAAGGGCGGCTTCATTAAGACCATGTGGTGCGGCGATGTGGCCTGCGAGCTGAAGATGAAGGAAGTGGGCGGAATGTCCTCCCGGTGTATGCCCCTTGAGCAGGAGCAGCTGTCCGATGTGTGCCCCATCTGCGGCAAGCCCGCCAAGAAGATGGTGTACTGGGGCGTGGCCTACTAAGGGCCCATGAGGAGGCGATCTCCTGGGCGGCGGGCGGCGTCCGCCGTGGTGCTGGCCCTGGCCCTGGGCTTTATCTGGGGCAATTCCCTCCTGCCCGGGCAGACCTCCGGGCAGGTCAGCGGCGGCCTTTTGGAGACGCTGGCCCGGGTGCTGGGAGACTGGCTTTTGCAGGAGCCCTTCCATGTGCTTCTGCGGAAGGCCGGGCATTTTTCGGAATTCCTTCTGCTGGCCCTGGCTGCGCGCTGGTTTTTCTTCCAGTGGCGGCGGCCCGGGGCGGAGCTGCTGCCTATCTGCCTGCTGTTCGGCCTCATGGCCGGGGCAGGGGATGAGCTCATACAGTTATTCATTCCCGGCCGGGGCTCCAGCGTTGCGGACGTATGGATCGACTTTGCCGGCTTTTCCCTGGGAACAGCGTTTAGCGCGTTGTTTTTTCGAAAGAAAAAATTGAAATAACGAATTTTTACAGCAGCGGATGCACTTTGCATCCGCTGCTTTTTACACCACTATATGCAAAATTACAAGAATTTCATTTAGAATTTCACAAAGCGGCGGCGAAAAACTTGCTTTTTCATGCTAAAGGGGCACCGTGCTCCAGTAATAGCGCAAGAATGCACAAAAAAGCCGGCGAAACAGGGCCAGAGATAGGGGAAACTGCCATCTTGCAATCTGCATAATCATGCGGTAGAATACCCTTATATTTTAAGATTCTGTGAACTGCACCTTGTTGCGGGATGCGGCCCATGGGATCGGGAAAGGATGACGAACGCATGAAGAACAGCAAGCATTCGAGCCTTTTGGCTCTTGTGCTGATCGTCGCGCTGCTGATCTCCCTCATGTCCGGAATGGCTATGGCTACCTCCGGCTCGGAGATTGACTTCACGAAGATCGATAACGCGGAGCTTCCCGACGCGGTCCTGGCAAACGCCGGGGCGGAAGCGCCGGAGGAGACACCGGAATACGCCGATACCGATTCCGTCCGCGTTTTTGTCGTAATGGCCAAGGCCTCCGCCATGGAGGCCGGGTTCTCCACCAAGGACATCGCTTCCAACCAGGAGGCTATGGCTTATGTGGAGAATTTGGAGAAGCTCCAGAAGGATGTGGCCGAGGACATCGCGGAGAACGTGATCACCGACGGCAGCTTCCAGGTGGAGGGCAATCTCCGGGTGATTGCAGACGCCTTTACCGCCGACATTCGCTATGGCGATATTGCCAAGCTGGAGGCGTACCTGACCGAGACCTATGGCGAGGCCTTCGCCGGTGTGTACATCGTGCCTCAGTTTGAGGTGATGAACGACGAGACCGCCGAGCCTCAGATGATGACGGCCGGGACCATGGTAGGCGCACCCAATGCCTGGGCTGCCGGTTATACCGGCGCGGGCAGCCGGGTTGCCATCATCGATACCGGCCTGGATACGGATCATCCCTCCTTTGATCCCGACGCCTATCATTACGCCCTTCAGATCGACGCCATTGAGAACGGCAAGTCCGTGTCCGATTACCGGATGCTCACGGTGAGCGACATCGAGAAGGTGCTGCCCCTGCTGAACGCCAAGACCCGGATGCCCGCGCTGAAGGCTACGGATCTGTACCGGAACGAGAAGCTGGCCTATGCCTTTAACTATGTGGATAAGGGCCTGGACGTCACCCATGACAAAGACACCCAGGGCGACCACGGTACCCACGTCTCCGGCATTGCCACTTCCAATACCTATGTGAAGCACGTGGCGGACAACGGCGCAGTCTCCTTCGTCAAGCAGGAGAACGGCGTGTGCGGCGTGGCTCCCAATGCCCAGATCATGACCATGAAGGTCTTTGGCCGGGGCGGCGGCGCTTATGCCAGCGATTATATGGAAGCCATTGAGGACGCCGTGCTCCTGGGCGCAGACGCGGTGAACCTGTCTCTGGGCTCTGCGGTTCCCGGCAAGAGCTATTCCGGCATTGCCTATACCGACAAGATTATGGACAGCCTGGTGAATTCCGACACCGTGGTGGCCTTCTCCGCCGGTAACAACAGCTACTGGGCCGAGCACAATGTGGCCAACGATGTGGGCTTGAACTATGCCGAGGATGTGAGCCAGCAGACCGGCGGCAGCCCCGGCTCCATGAAGAACTCCTTCACCGTGGCCTCTGCGGTGAACACCTCTCTGACCGGCTTCGGCGGCAGCTTCTCCGGCCTGGATGTGGTCGTTTCCGATCCCGGCACGGCTCCTGCCAACATGAATACCTGGGCCACGCTGGATACCACCGAGGACCTCACCGGAACGGAGTATGACTATATCTTCCTGGGCAACCCCAAGGACGCGAACGATACCAAGAAGTTCGGTACTGCGGCCGACTATGAGGGCGTGGATGTGACCGGTAAGGTCGTCCTGGTCTCCCGTGGCGGCGGCGTGAGCTTTGCGGATAAGCACATGGCTGCGTTCAACGCCGGTGCTGCGGCGGTCGTGGTTTACAACAACGCCTCCGGCTCTATTTCCATGAGCCTTCAGGGCTCCACCGCCTCCACCCCCTGCGTGTTTATGCTGCAATCCAACGCCATGGATGTGCTGGAGCGCTCCACCCAGGATGCAAACGGCCTGTGGGGCGGCAAGGTCCTGGTAAAGGGCAAGGTGACCACCATGCCTATGAGCGACGGCTACACCATGAGCGACTTCTCCTCCTGGGGCACCACCGGCGATCTGGCGATCAAGCCTGAGATCACCGCCCCCGGCGGCAACATTTACTCTACCCTGAACAACGGGACCTACGGCGTGATGAGCGGCACCTCCATGGCGGCTCCCTCCATCACCGGCCAGAGCGCCGTTGTAGCCCAGTACATCCGGGAGAAGGGCCTGGCGGAAAAGACCGGCCTGTCCCAGCGGGCGCTGGTCATGAGCCTACTCATGAGCACCGCCGTGCCTCTGACGGACCCCGAGTCTAACCTGCCTTATTCCGTGCGGAATCAGGGCGCCGGCCTGGGCAATGCGGGCCTGGCAGTTTCCTCCCCTGCTTACATTCTGATGGATGAGAGCTCCTGCGCCACTGCCGCCGACGGTAAGGTCAAGGCGGAGCTGGGCGAGGACGCAAAGCGCACCGGTAGCTATGCCTTCTCCTTTAATGTGTACAACATTACGGACAAGGACCTGACCTATGTGCCCTCTGCGGACGTGCTGACCCCCAACATTATCACCGAGGACGGCGTGGATTACCTGAGCCTGTCCATGCGCGGCCTGAGCGCCGATGTGTCCTATGAGACCGAGGGCGCGGGCGCAAGCTACCTGTACGACTTCAATCAGGACGGCGTTGTGGATCTGCTGGATGCCCAGTACCTCAACGACTGCGTGGCCGGGGTCAAGGCCCTGAGCGACGAGGCCGCTGCGGCTGCGGACTTCAATGCCGACGGCGTTGTGAACTCCGTGGATACCTACCTGTTCCTGGAAATGCTGACCAACGACGCTGCCAATGCCGCGACCAACAAGATCATCGTCAAGGCCAACAGCTCCGTAAAGGTCACCGTGCGCATCAACCTCTCCGAGGCTGACCGGGCCTATCTGGCGGAGAAGGATCCCAACGGCAACTTCGTCGAGGGCTATGTGTATCTGAACGGCGACGTGACCCTGAGCGTGCCCTTCATGGCCTTCTATGGCAACTACACCGAGTCGTCCATGTTCGACCGCGCCAGCTATATGGAGCACTACTACGGCCTGGACGACAAGGACAGCTATGTGATGGCGGACAGCAAGGTCAATGTGCTGACCATGCGGCCCAATGCCAAGAGCTCCAAGACCTACATCTTCGGCTTTAACCTTTACGCCACCGATGAGGACTTCGTCCCCGAGCGGAACTATGTGTTCTCCGCTACGGCCGGCGGCTCCATCTATCAGGCTGCGCCGACGCTGATCCGTTCCGTGGGCCGGATGGAGACCACCATCTCCAATGCGGAGACCGGCGAGGTCTACTACAGCGTCCAGTCCGCTCCCTCCAGCGCTTACTGGTACGCCAATGGCTCCGCCTGGAGCGCAACGAGCTCCACGGTCCGCCTGGGCGGCAACTACGGCTGGCTGGGCACGGACGCCGAGGGCAACCCCCTGCCGGACGGCACCAAGGTCAATGTGACCTGCACGGCGGCCCCCGAGCTGGATACCCACAAGAACGAGGATGGCACTTGGGTCATTGATAAGGACAAGCTGGCTTCCGGCGCTTACCTGACCAAGTCCTTCGTGATCGATAACACCGCGCCCGAGATCAAGTCTGTGTACTATTCCGACGATCTGTGGGGCAATAACGACTACCTGACCATTACGGTGCAGGATAACCGCTATGTGGCGGCGCTGCTCCTGGCCAATGAGAAGGGCGACGCGGTCCTGGCCCGGACCAATGTGGAGCAGTCCACTCTGGGCGAGACCACCCAGGTCCGCATGGACATCGGCAACGTCTCCGGCAATAAGTTCACGCTGATTGCCATTGACTATGCTGGCAACACCACCGCAGGCAGCATCAGCCTGGCCTCTTCCGGCCGGGATGACGGCGATAACCCCGGCGCGGAGCCTGACAACAACATTTACGGCGTCGTGACCGGCTCCGACGGCAAGGCGGTCTGGGCGACTGTGGATATGAGCACGGTCAAGACCACCAAGGTCGCAGACGTGACCAGCGCTTCCGCTGCCGTAGAGTGCGCGGCCTTTGCCAACGACAACATCTACGGTAACGTGGGCGGCACCATCGTGACCATGAGCAGCAGCAACTATGCGGTGACTGCGGCGGCCAAGCTGGTGGATGCCTGGAACTTCAGCGACATTACCTATTTGCCCACCATGGGCAAGTGCGCCGTGGTGAGCGGAGAGAAGTTCGGCCTGATGGATATGGACTCCATGTCGATCAACTATTTTGACCTTTCCTCCATCATCGACACCGACACGCTGGTGGGCGCGGCCTATATGTTCACCCAGACGGACGCGACCTATGGAGAGATGGACGTGTGCCTGCTGGTGACCAACACCGGCCGGACCCTGCTGTGGGCCGTGTATCAGAAGGCCGACGGCAACTACAGCGCAAGATACGGCGATTACAACACCATCGGCGTGGCCTGCAACGAGGACCTGCACAGCCAGGGCCTGATGTACGACCGCAGCACCGATAAGCTGTATTACACCGTGGGCGCTAAGATTTACAACGTGTATCTGGAGAAGTCCGGCACCAAGACCGTGGCAAAGGCCCGGCTCATGGGCCAGTTCTCCGGTGCGCAGTCCGTCCTGGCTCTGTTTATGAAGCAGGATGAGGCTGTGAAGGTGGAGGGCACGACCGAGACCCAGATGATCGCCGATCTGCCCGAAATGACCGAATTTGCGGAGTCTGCTGTGACCGGCAGCTTCGCCCAGTGAAGAAAGGATGGCTAGACTATGAAAAGACTGTTAGCGGTTCTCCTTTCCTTCGTTCTGCTCTTTGGCGCGGTGCTGCCGACTATGGCCACCGGCGTTCTGGCGGCTCCCTCCGATGAGGAGCCCGCCGCCCCCCTGTCCGCGGAGACCGTCTCCACGGCGGAGGGCCTGACCCTGACCCTGACGACCAACGTGCCGGTGAAGAACGGCTCTGTGACCGTGGACTATCCCGAAGGCCTGACCCTGGAGAGCGCCAGCTCCTCCATCGCCTCCGACGGCGTGAACACGGTGAACACTGCTGTTCCCGGCAAGGTCACCGTCGCCTGGGCGACCGTGGGCGCGGCGAAGGCCGGCGACCTGGCTCTGGAGCTGAAGTTCTCCGGAAACCTGGGTGCATACACCTTTACCGTGACGCCCAAGGAGCTGTTTAACGGCGAAGAGAAGATCGATGCCGAGGCTTTTGACGTGACGGGCAGCATCACCCACTTCTGCCCCAGCGCCAAGTTCATCGATGTGAACACGGATTCCTGGTATCACGAGGGCGTGGACTTCGTGGTGGCCAACGGCCTGATGAACGGCGTTTCCGACAATGAGTTTGATCCTGCCGGTAACATTACCCGGGGCATGATCGTGACGGTCCTGTACCGCGCGGCCGGTGCGCCTGCGGTGTCCGGCAAGACCTCCTTTGTGGATGTGCCCGAGGGCGCTTACTACAGCGCGGCGGCCCAGTGGGCCTCCGAGACCGGAATTGCCAAGGGCTATGAGGACGGCACCTTCCTGCCGAACCAGCCCGCTACCCGTCAGGAGGTCGTGACCTTCCTGTACCGGTACGCCAAGCTTGCGGAGCTTAAGACCACGGGCAAGGCGGATCTGAGCGTTTACCCCGACGGCAGCAGCGTCCAGGATTACGCCAAGGCTGCCATGGAATGGGCTGTTTCCAACGGCCTGGTGCAGGGCTCTGCCGATGAGGGCAAGCTGTATCTGCTGCCTATCTCTACCTGCTCCAGAGCTCAGTATGCAACGATGCTGATGCGGCTGTTCCGTCTGTCTCCCGCGAAGTACACCGTGATCTTTGAGGCGGAGAACGCCAAGGTCCTGGTCAACGATGAGGAGGTCACTTCCGTGACCTCCCCCACGGGGGAGCAGGTGACCTTCCGCGTCGTTGCCGACGAGGGCTATGAGATCGCTGCTGTGGTGGCCGGGGACGAGACCCTGGAGTCCGACGGCAACGGCTACTACGCCGTCTCCGCCATGAGCGACGTGACCGTGAAGATCGGCACCGTGCAGACCCCTCCCACCCCGGTGAATTACACCGTTACCCTGGAGGGCGAGCATCTGGACTTCTACTACAACGGCGAGAAGACCAACACCATCCAGGCCCCTGCGGGTACCAAGTATGTGGTGTTCAACGCGATCGGCCAGGAGGGCTATCACTCCACTGACGCCTCTGCGGATCAGGCTGCGGTGGCGAAGCTGGGCAACCTGTACATCGTCAGCAACATTCAGGGCAACACCACGGTTTCCGTGGGCGCCGAGCTCAACGTTTATACCATTTCCTACTCTTACCGAGTCATGGCCAGCTACCGGGATCTGGGCACCCAGCAGGTGACCCACGGGCAGTGCGCCGTGGAGCCCGACATCTCCAACATGGGCCGCACGGGCTATCATCTGTCCGGCAAGTGGTTCACCGATCCGGAGATGACCCAGCAGTTTGATTTCTCCACTCCTGTGACCCATGATATGGTCCTGTACACCGATTGGGAGCTGAACGTTTACACCGTCACCTTCCATACCAACGGCGGCTCTGAGATCGCCCCGGTGCAGGTCCAGTACAACAAGCAGCTCCTTCGTCCCACCAATCCCACCCGGGAGGGCTATACCTTCGCCGGCTGGTTTACGGATCCCGAGCTGACCACCACCTATAACTTCTCCCAGAGTGTGAAGGCCGATCTGGACCTGTACGCGGCATGGTTCGCGGGCGATCTTCAGGACGTGTATCTGGACGGCAGAACCGGCAACGATAACAACACCGGTACGAACCCTGCGGACGCGGTCAAGACCTTTGCCCGGGCCAAGGAGCTCCTGGTGTTCTCTAAGACCAAGGTCATTCGCATCACCGGTACCGTGACCATTGCGGACACGGAGACTTGGGATCTGAGCGACGTGCCCGGCGCTTACGTTGTGACGGACGCGGCCAATACCTCCTATGCCGGTATCATCCGGGCCGGTGCGAGCCTGACGCTCACCAACCTGGACCTCAAGGGCAATGAGAAGGGCTATATGTTCTTCCAGATCGCCGTGGGCGGCACCCTGACCCTGGGTAAGGGTGCGATCGTGGAGGATAACACGGCCTCCGGCTCTACCAGCGGCTTCTATGTGATGGGTACGATGAACATTGAGGAAGGCGCGACCATCCGCAATATCACCGGCACCTATAAGAGCGGCAGCAACTATGGTATGGCCCAGGTGAACTCCGGCGCGACCGTGAACATGAACGGCGGCCTGATTGAGAATATCCGCAACAACTCCGTTGCCGCTTCTCAGAATGCCTGCGTGTTCTCCGTGGCCGGCTCCACCTCCAAGACCACGACCTATGTGAACCTGAACGGCGGCACCATCCGGAACTGCGGCAACGCCAAGACCCTGGGCGGCGTGATCTACAGCTCCACCACCGCGAACATCCAGATCACCCTGGACGGCGCGACCATTGAGAACTGCGAAGGCTCCCTGGGCGTGATCAACACGGCGGGCAAGCTGATTCTGAAGTCCGGCAAGCTGGACGCCGGGAAGGCGCCCAACGCGATTTACTACAGCAACGGCTCCAACGCGGTCGTGATGGCCGTGGAGAAGAAGGACGCCCTGACGCTGAACGGCGCGATCTTTGAGAAAAATTCCACCTCTCAGCAGCGTGCGCTCCTGGTCGAGCAGCCGCTGACCAATGTGGCGGGCGACTGGTCCGTGACCCTTAATGGCGCGGGCGTCGGGACGCAGATTGCCGTTGGCGGTCTGGAGTACCTGCTTACGGAAGAGGATCTGGCTGCCGTAAAGGTGAACAACGATCTGAAGGGAATGCTCAAGACGGCTCTGAGCGCCAACGCCATCGTCCTGGATAAGACCTTCGAGCCCGACACCGCCATTTATCTGGACGGCGTGAACGGCAGCGACAGCAACGACGGCCTCACTCCGGAAACCGCAGTGCTGACCTTCGCCAAGGCAAAGTCCCTGCTGGCCAGCAAGGCAGTTGCCGGCGGCAACAACTGGATCTACATTACCAACACCGTTTACATCACCAAGGATGAGGATTGGAGCCTGAAGGGCATTGAGGGCGCGAAGGTCATGCGCGGCGATACCTTCAAGAGCTACATGATCGTTCTGGGCAATGCCAACGCCTCTGCGGACGAGTCCGGCAACCTGACCCTGTCCGACATTGTGATCGACGGCAACGGCGGCTGGAACAATGTGACCAATAACTCGATGATCCGGGTGAACAACAGCACTCTGACCATCAACGACGGTACGGTTCTGTGCAACAACGGCAACGGCATGACCAACAACTCCACCGGCGGCGCGATGTACATCTGTGCCCTCCGGGACTACACACCCACCGTGATCATGAACGGCGGCGTGATCGAGGGCAACTACACCACCACCTCTGCCGGCGGCGTGTACCTCACCGGTGCAGCGGCTACCTTCATTATGAACGGCGGCGAGATCCGGAACAACGTCTCCAGAAAGGGCGCGGGCATTACGGATAACACCGGCTGCAACGTCCGTCTGAACGGCGGTAAGATCTACGGCAACACCCTGACCTCCAATATGATTTACGCAGCCAGCAGCCAGATCTGCATCGGTAGCGCGTCCCGCGGTGCGAACTGCGGCGACTTCATCCTGAAGCCCGCCATGGAGCTCCCCGCCAACGCGATTTGCCTGGGCGGCAAGGGTCAGTACCTGTCCATCGACGAGAGCTTTGCAAACTGGAACGGCGTAATCACCCTCCAGCACAGCTCTGCCGTTGCGGACGCGGTAGCGGTCAAGGGCGTGAACGGTTACACCCTCACCGAGGCCGACCTGGCCAAGTTCGTATCCTTCCACGACGGATTCCATCTGGAGCTGGATGCGGCGAACAATCAAATCATTCTGAAGGCGAACTAAGCTTTGCCTCGGAATCGATGATAACCTTCTTCAAGGAAACGGCGGCAAGGCAACTTGCCGTCGTTTCCGTTTATAGCGGCCAAAAGCGGCGGAGCCCCCTCAGGAGGACTTCGCCGCTTGCACATGAATTCAGATTTCGCCTTCCAGGTCTCGGGCCAGCTCGGCCAGGGCCTGGGGGTCCCGGATGCGGTAGGTCAGCCCTTCCTTGGCCAGATACCCCTCCCGGACGAACCGGCTCATGACGGACTCCACGTGACGGTAGGAGACTCCAAGGCTCTCCGCCATGACCACCTTCCGAATGTCGCAGCAGTCTCCCTGCCGGTTATCCAGGAGGAATTTGGCCAGGCGGTTTTCCAGGGGATAGCCGAAGGTGTGCAGAAGCGTGAGGGTCATGCCCCGCTCCTTCCACACCAAATCCGCCGCGACCCGCCGGAGGAAATAGGCGTTTTCCAGCAGCATGGGCTTGCAGACCGCCATAGGCAGGGCCAGCATACGGCAAGGCTCCAGGGCCAGGACTGTAAAAGGGGATACGTTCCGCAGCAGCTCCATTTCTCCGATCAGGCAGGGGGGCTGCATCATTTGCAGGATGACGGATTTGCCGTTGGCCAGCCCCACGCGGACGTGGCACCGGCCGTCGAGCATCAGAAACAGATGGTCCGCCGGGGCGTCCTGATGGATGACCCGCTCTCCCGGGGCGAATTCCACCAGGGAAAAATGGGGGCGGAACTGCGGCGCAAAATAGTCCGTACAGGCTTTGCTGCTCAGAAGCTTTTGGAGCAGTGCAGGGTCATGTAGAATCTTCATAGGCAAAATAGGAATTATTTCCTACCACAAACCGCCTTTCTTTGCTATACTAGTGGCAGAAGCCGGGCTAAGCCCCTCCATTCTACCATATTTAACTGGGAGGTTCAACACTATGAGTAAGAAGATCAAGGTAATTCTGGACTGTGATGTGGGACATGATGACGCCATTGCGCTGATGCTGGGCGCGGCCCATCCGCAGATCGATCTGATTGGCATCTGCGCCGTGGCCGGGAATCAGACGCTGCCCAAGACTCTGGCAAATACCCTGAATGTGGTGCAGCACCTGGGGCTGAACATCCCGGTGTACCGGGGCATGGACCGGCCCATGGTACGGGACCAGATCGTGGCGGCAAATATTCACGGAGAGTCCGGTCTGGACGGCCCCGTGTTTGAGCCCTGCCATATCCGGGAGGAGAAGGAGCACGCGGTAAACTATATCATCCGCACCCTAATGGAGTCCGAGGAGAAAATCACCCTGGTTCCCGTGGGCCCTCTGAGCAATATCGGCATGGCCATTCGCCTGGAGCCCAGAATCGTGGATAAGATCGAGAAGATCGTGCTCATGGGCGGCGCCTATAACCAGGGCAACAGCACCCCCGCCGCGGAGTTCAATATTTATGCCGATCCCGAGGCGGCTCATGTGGTGTTCTCCTGCGGGGCGCCTGTGGTGATGATGGGTCTGGACCTGACCAATCAGACCATTGCCGACATGAATATTATCCACCGGATGGAGGCCATCGGGAACAAGGCGGGCAAGCTTTTCGGCGATATTATGCGCTTTACCCTGGAGACCCAGAAGAAGTTCAACCAGCTGGAGGCCGGCCCTGTGCACGATGTGACGGCCATGGCCTATGTGGTGGCGCCGGAGCTCTTCACCGTGGAGCCCGCCTATGTGCAGGTCTGCCTGGACAAGGGGATCTGCTACGGCCGGACGGAGTGCGATTTCTTCCGGTTTAAGGACCACGGCCCCAACGCCCTGGTGGGAACGGGTGTGGACCTGCCCCACTTCTGGGATATGGTGGAGGAAAACCTGCGCACGCTGGCCTAAGACGGCTGCTAACCCTGCCCATTCTATTTCTCCCTTTTTTGGGGGCGCCCCGGGATCTTCCCGGGGCGCTCTTTTCGTGGAAAGCGGTTGTAAAACCCGGCGAAATTTGGTATACTGTGGGAAGAAGGTGACTGCGCCGGGATCCCCGGCGGATAGGAGGCTGCTATGAAATCCATTCGCGGCATTTATAAGATCGGGAAGGGGCCGTCCTCCTCCCATACCATGGGCCCGGAGCAGGCGGCGAAGGTGTTCCGCGCCGAGCATCCGGAGGCGGACCGGTTTGAGGTCCGGCTGTATGGCTCCCTGAGCAAGACCGGGGTGGGGCACGGGACGGATCAGGTCCTGCGGCAGGTCCTGGCCCCCATGCAGACGGAGATCGTGTTCAGCAAGGAGACTCCGGCGGATATGCGCCACCCCAATACCATGGATTTTCTGGCGTTTCACGGCCAGGAGCGGACGGGCTTCATGCGGGTGGAGTCCGTGGGCGGGGGAGACATCGCCATCCAGGGGCGCCCCGTGGGGAGGGAGGACGAGGTCTACCCGGAGAATTCCTTCGCGGAGATCGCGGACTTCTGCAAATGGCGGTATATCAGCACCCTGAGCGAATATGTGGAGATGAACGAGGGACCGGAGATCTGGGAATTCCTGTCCGAGGTCTGGAAGGTCATGAAGCAGTCCATCGAGGACGGCCTGGCCGCCTCTGGGACCCTCCCCGGGGGGCTTCAGGTCCAGCGGAAGGCAAAGTTTCTTTATGAGCAGCAGCGCCCGGAGGAGCTGCCCCAGATGCGGGAGTGCCGGGTGATTTGCTCCTACGCCTATGCCGTTTCGGAGCAGAACGCCAGCAACGGCACCATTGTCACCGCCCCCACCTGCGGGGCCAGCGGGGTCCTGCCTGCGGTGCTCCGGTATGTCCAGGAGACCCGGCACTGCTCCGACGAGCAGGTGGTCCGGGCCTTGGGGACCGCCGGGATCATCGGCGCACTGACCAAGCGCAACGCCTCCATTTCCGGGGCGGAGTGCGGCTGCCAGGCGGAGATCGGCACTGCCTGCTCCATGGCGGCAGCGGCCATTTCGGAGCTGTATGGGCTGAATCTGGACAAGGTAGAGTACGCAGCGGAGATCGCCATGGAGCACCACCTGGGCCTGACCTGCGACCCCATCGGCGGCCTGGTGCAGATCCCCTGCATTGAGCGCAATGCGGTTGCGGCCATGCGGGCCATGAATGCCTGCAACCTGAGCTATTACCTCTGCGGCTCCCGGAATATCAGCTACGACATGGTGTGCAAGGCCATGTATGAGACGGGAATCAATTTGAGCCACCAGTACCGGGAGACCAGCGAGGGCGGCCTGGCCCGGTTTTACGATCGACGTCGGGTTGGCCGGGATTAAGGGCTATTTTCCCGGGAAATAGGTTGAAAACCCGCCGGAGCCGTGGTATAATGGCTACCGGTCAGGCGGTTTTCTGCCAAATGCAAGGAGATGGATGAGCATGAAATTAGGAATTGTGGGGCTTCCCAATGTGGGCAAGTCTACGTTGTTCAATGCGATTACCAATGCGGGAGTGCCCGCTGATAACTATGCTTTCTGCACCATTGACCCCAATGTGGGCGTGGTGAATGTGCCGGATGAGCGGCTGGAGTGGCTGCGGCAGATGCACAAGCCCAAGAAGTTTACCCCGGCTGTGATCGAGTTTGTGGACATTGCGGGTCTGGTGAAGGGCGCGTCCAAGGGCGAGGGCCTGGGCAACAAGTTCCTGTCCAACATCCGCACTACAGACGCCATTGTCCATGTGGTCCGGTGCTTTGACGACAGCAACGTCACCCATGTGGAGGGCTCCACGGACCCGCTGCGGGATATTGACATCATCAACCTGGAGCTGGTCATGGCCGATGTGGAGATGGTGGAGCGCCGGGTGGATAAGGCCCAGAAGGCCGCCAAGGGCGGCGATAAGCGCTTTCTGCGGGAGGCGGAGGTGTTCCAGGGCCTGCTGGAGCATCTGAACGAGGGCAAGCTGGCCCGGACCTACGACTGCTCCGAGGAGGATGCGGCGCTGATCGCCACCTCCGACCTGCTGACTCTGAAAAAGACCATTTATGTGGCGAATATGTCGGAAAATGAGGTCAATGACCCGGAGAATAACCGCTATTATCAGGCAGTGAAGCAGCTTGCGGACGGGGAGGGGAGCCAGTGCCTGCCCATCTGCGCCAAGCTGGAGGCGGACATTGCCGAGCTGGACGATCCGGACGAGCGGGCCATGTTCATGGAGGAGCTGGGGATGCAGGAATCCGGCCTGGACCGGTTGATCCGCAGCAGCTATGCTTTGCTGGGGCTGATCTCCTTCCTGACGGCGGGGTCGGACGAGTGCCGGGCCTGGACCATTAAGAAGGGAACCAAGGCGCCCCAGGCGGCGGGCAAGATCCATACGGACTTCGAGCGGGGCTTCATCCGGGCAGAGGTCATTGCCTTTGAGGATCTGAAGGCCTGCGGCACCATGGCCGCGGCCAAGGCCAAGGGTCTGGTGCGCAGCGAGGGTAAGGAGTATGTAATGAAGGACGGGGACATCGTCAACTTCCTGTTCAACGTATAAAAATCGAAAAGCGGGCCCATGAAAGATGCGGCCCGCTTTTTTCAAAGCCCTGCTTGTGGATTTTACAAAGGCGCGGTAGAATCGGAAGAGAAGAGAATGGAGGCAGCTATGACTTACGAAGAGATCAAGCACAATGAAGAGATCAACTGCTATATCCGCCAGGCGGACGAGTCCCTCTCGGCCCTGGGCTTTACGGAGCACAGCTTCGCCCATGTGACCGCAGTAGCGGAGAAGGCAGGGTATATTCTGCAAACCCTGGGCTATCCGGAGCGGACGGTGGAGCTGGGCAAGATTGCCGGATACCTCCACGATATTGGGAACCTGGTGAACCGCGTGGATCACAGCCAGAGCGGCGCGGTGATGGCCTTCCGGATCCTGGACCGCCTGGGCTTCCCCCCGGAGGAGACCGGCGCCATTGTCTCCGCCATCGGCAATCATGACGAGGGCACCGGCGTGCCGGTGAGCCCCATGGCGGCGGCGCTGATTCTGGCGGATAAGAGCGATGTGCGCCGGAACCGGGTGCGGAATCAGGACACCGGCTCCTTTGACATCCACGACCGGGTGAATTACTCCGTGACCAAGGCGGAGCTGAAGATCAACGAGGCCCATACGCTCATTAAGCTGAAGCTGTCCGTTGACACCCACTTCGGCTCCGTCATGGACTATTTTGAGATTTTTATGCAGCGGATGATCCTCTGCCGGAAGGCGGCGGAGAAGCTGGGGCTGCAATTCAAGCTCATGATCAACGAGCAGCAGCTGATCTAGAGCGCGTAATCAAACAGCAAGTCCCCCGCCCTGGATCCGTTCGGATCCGGGGCGGGGGACGTTGCTTATAGGCTGTTCCGGTCGCAATCAGGCCGGCTGTAGTCGATCAGAAGCTTTTTGCAGTCCGGGCAGCGGTAGGCCAGCACGGCGGAGCCCCGGAGCATATCTGTCTCCGACAGCAGGAGCTTGTCCTCCTCCGGGATAAAGATCCCGGTCCGGCGGCGCTTCAGCCCCCAATACCAGTGCAGGGCCTGGGAGCTCTCCATGAGCCCGGGCTCCATTTCCTTTTGGCAGTAGGGACAGTTCATGCGCGCTCCCTACTTCCCTACAATGGCGGCTACAGCGCCGTCCAGAGCTGCGGGGTCCGCCAGAGCAATCTGCCCGGCGTCCACCAGAGCGGCAAGGTCCGGGTCGATGGGCAGCTTGGCCAGCACCGGCAGGCCCAGAGAGGCGGCGACCTCCTGCACATGGCTCTTGCCGAATACTTCGATTTTCTTACCGCAGTCCGGACACTGGAGATAGCTGTAGTTTTCCACCAGGCCCAGCACGGGAATGTGCATCATCTGGGCCATTTTGTAGGCTTTGGTCACGATCATGGAGACCAGGTCCTGGGGGCTGGTGACAATGATGGCCCCGTCCACCGGCAGAGACTGGAATACGGTCAGGGGCACGTCCCCGGTGCCGGGGGGCATGTCCACCAGCAGACAGTCCACGTCCTGCCAGATCACGTCCGTCCAGAACTGCTTTACGGCCCCCGCAATCACAGGGCCCCGCCACAGGACCGGGTCCGTCTCCTCGGGCAGGAGCAGGTTGACCGACATGATCTGGGTGCCTTTGGCGGCCACGGCGGGGTACAGCCCATCCTCGTCTGCCCGGGCGCATTCGTTTACACCGAAGGCCTTGGGAATGGAGGGGCCGGTAATATCCGCGTCCAGGATGGCGGTGCGCAGGCCCCGCTTGGCCAGGGCCACGGCCAGCAGGCCGGTGACGGTGCTCTTGCCTACGCCGCCCTTGCCGGAGACCACTGCAATGACCTTCTTCACGGTGGATTTGGGATTCAGCTGGGCAAGAAGGCTCTCGGCCTTGCGCTCGCCGCAGTCGGAGCCGCAGGCGGCGCAGTTGCCGCTACAGGATTCGCTCATAATGGGATGCTCCTTTTTGTCAATTTTCCTTATTATATGCCATTTGTGCCGGTAGGTCAAGGCCTACCCCAGCCCGGCCTCCGCCTGCTCCCACTGACTCATGAGGTCCAGGAGAATTTCGTCCTCCTGCTCCTTCTGGGCCATGAGCCGGGCCAGCTCCTGATAGTCCGCGCCGGCGGCCTCTATGTCGGCCTCCAGGTCCTTGACAACCTTCTCCTGCTTTTCGATCTCCCGCTCCAGCCGGCGGACCAGCTTTTCCTGCTCCTTGGACTTGGGAACCTCTTTTTTAGGCGGTTCCGGCTTTTTCTGGGGCTGGGCGGCGGGGGGCGGGGTCAGGGCGGCGGCCTCGTGGCTCAGAATGGAGCGGTACTTTTCGTAGCCGCACTTGAAATCCCGGATTTGCCCGTCCTGGAGCTCCCAGATGCGGTCGGCAAATTTCTCCACAAAATACCGGTCGTGGGAGACGAACAGCAGCACGCCCTCAAATTCCTCAATGGCGCACTCCACCCACTCCCGGGAGGCGATGTCCAGATGGTTGGTGGGCTCGTCCAGGATGAGCAGATTGATCTTTTCGTCCATGAGCATACACAGCCGCAGCCGGGACTGCTCGCCGCCGGACAGGGAGCCTACGGGCTTGAACACGTCCTCCCCCTGAAACAGGAAAGCGCCCAGCCGGTCCCGGGCGGCCTGGGGGGTGAGGCTTTTCTCATAGAGCATGGTGTCGTAGAGGCTCCGCTCCGGGTGGTCGAAGTGCATGATCTGGGGCAGATAACCGAAGCGGACGGAGGGGCCGAACTTGATCTTTCCCTCGCAGGGCTCCAGGCCCAGCAGACAGCGGATAAAGGTGGTTTTCCCCGCCCCGTTATCTCCCAGCAGGGCGATGCGCTCCCCGCCCTCCACCACCAGGTTCACGTCGGAGAACAGGACCTTGTCCCCAAAGGATTTGGACAGCTTCTTCGTCTCAAAGACCAGGTCCCCGAAGAAGTCCCGCTGGGCGAAGGAGGCGTGCATGGTCCGCTCCTTTTGAGGACGCTTGGTTTTCTCAATGCGCTCCATGCGGTGCTGGATGGACATGGCCCGGCGGTACAGGGTGCGGTTGTTGATGCCCCAGCCCTTCATGCGCTCCACGGTGAAGCCCAGCTGCTTGAGCTTGGCCTGCTCCTGCTCATACTGCTTGAGTTGAAGATCGAAGCGGGCCTGCTTTTCTTCCATATAGAAGGTGTAGTTGCCGGAATAGAATTCCCCGATGCCGTCGTGGATCTCCACAATGCGCTGGGCCACCTGGTCCAGAAAGTAGCGGTCATGGGAGATGGTGAGCACCGTTCCTTTAAAGCGCTTGATATAGCCCTCCAGCCACTCCACGCTCCTCAGATCCAGATGGTTGGTGGGCTCGTCCAGCAGGAGAATCTCCGTCTTTTCCAGGAGCAGCCGGGCCAGATTGACCCGGGTCTTTTCTCCGCCGGAGAGCTTGTCAAAGGGCCGCTCCCGCATTTCCGCTGGAATGCCCAGGCCGTTGCAGACCTTGTCGGTGTTCACGTCCATGTCGTAGCCCCCGCCGGCGGCAAAGCGGTTGGTGAGCCGGTCATACTCCGCCAGCTGGGCCTTGGTGGCGCTGGCGGTCATCTCCGCCTCCAGGGCGTGCATTTGCTCCCGCACCCGGAGCAGACCGGCGAAGGCAGTGCGCAGCACATCCTCCACGGCGTAGCCTGCGGGGTAGCGGGGGATCTGGGAGATCAGGCCCAGGCGCTTGTTGGGGTTGACGTAGACCTCCCCCTCGTCATAGCCGATCTCCCCAGTCAGAATCCGGAACAGGGTGGTTTTTCCACAGCCGTTCCGGCCCAGAATGGCGACGCACTCTCCCTCCTGGACCTCAAAGGACAGGCCGTCCAGAAGATTATTCCCGATTTCAAAGGATTTTACAAGATTTTTGACTGAAATATCGATCATAATGGAGTTTCTCCTATCATTTCCATGAGCGCAGGCAGGGCTTCCCGGCTGTAAAGCAGATTCAGCGCCTCCAGCAGGCCGTTGGTGGTCAGATGCGCAGGAAGCTGAAGGGCCGCAAGCAGGCGGCGGCGCTTTTCGCTGCTGCCTACGCCGCCGGTGAGCCCCAGATCATACAGGTCCGCCTTGGTGATGGGCTGCCGGGGCGCGGGGGACTCGCCCTCCGCCGTGGCCCCTGCCCGCTCCAGGCACGCCAGCAGCACCTCCGGGGGCATTCCCTCTACCCCCAGCTTGCCCTCCTTGCCCGGCGCGGCCTTCCGCCGCTCCTTGCCGGGCACATCCGGGATATAGGCGTGCTTGACCTGCTCCTTCGGCAGGATGCTTCTGAGATAGTTGCGGATCACAAAGCCCGCCCCGTCGGAGTCCGTCAGCACGATGACCCCACGCTCCCGGGCGACCCGGCGCAGATAGGCCTGCATGGCCTTGTCCTTAAAAATACCGAAGCCCCGGGTCTCCAGAACCGTGGCGTCCACCACCTGGAGCAGGGCGTTTTTATCATACCGGCCCTCCACAAGAAGGACCTCCCGAATTTTAACCATGCTTCGCCTCCTGAGCCAGGCGGAGGATCAGCAGCTCCAGAAGCCGCTGGCTGCTGTCAAAGGAGGTTTTCATCTTCCAGTCCGTCTCCTCGCACAGCAGCAGGGCCTCCCGGCATAGCCCGGCGGGAAAGCGCTTGGCCAGGGCCATGGTTTTCCGGGCGGGATAATCCTTCAGCCCGGTCAGGCGCATGAGCGCGTCCGATCCCTGCCCCCGGTCCAGAAGGGTGCGTGCGGCGGAGATCCGCCGCAGCTGCCCGCCGATGGCGCCCAGAATGGCAATGGGCTCCTGCTGCATTTTCAGCAGGACCTGGAGCTTGGCCAGAGCCAGGGCATAGTCCCCGCCGCCGATGGCGTCGGAGAGCTGAAAGACCACCGCGTCCAGCACCGGCTCCGTCACCGCGTCAATATCCGACCGGCGCACCTGCTCGTCCACGGCGTAGGCGGCAATCTTGGGGATTTCGCTGCCCAGGGCGGTCATGGTGCCCCCGGTGATGTCAATGAGATAGGCGCACAGGTCCGGGGCAATCCGCTTCCCGTAGCTGAGGAAGTGGCGGCTGATCCAGGCGGACAGCTCCCTGGGGCTCTGCTTTGCAAACTCGACCTGGACGGCGTTGTGGGTCAGCGCCTCATAAAGCCTTTTCTGCCGCTTATCCGGCTTGTAGGGGGTGGTCTCATAGGTAAAGACCAGGCAGCAGTAATCCGGCAAATCCTCCAACAGGGCGCACAGCCGCTCCCGCTCCTCCTCCGGAAGCTTGAACAGGTCGATCTCATCCACCTGGACCAGCGTGTGCTCCGCCATCATGGGCAGGGCCTCCACGCTGTCGATCAGCGCATCCGTGGAATAGGTTTCGCCGTTCATGCGGTGGAAGTTAAACTCCTCCGTCATGGGGTCGATCAGGGCCTTGTAGAGCTGCTGGCAGTAATGCCGCAGCAGATAGGTCTCCTCCCCCCAGAATACATAGCAGCGGGCAGGGGATTTTGCGCGGATCTCCTGCTTGAGCTGCTGCAGGGGCTCGGGAGCGGTGGACTTTGCCATGAGATTACCTCCGAATGAGAATCGAGCCGAGCCGGTCTGTGCGCAGAATGGCGCAGCCGGCCTGGGCCAGCCGGTCCAGGACCTCGGCGCTGGGGTGGCCGTAGGGATTGCTCTCCCCCACGGAGAGAATCGCGGCCTGCGGGTGCAGCCGGGCCAGAAGCCAGGGGCTTGTAGACCCGGCGGAGCCGTGGTGCCCGACGATGAGAATTTCAAGCTCCGGCAGATTGTGGGTGGCCAGGAGCTTCAGCTCCTCTGCCTGGCCCAGATCGCCGGTTATCAGTGTATCACATTCTGCCGCAGTAAACAACACCGAAACACAGCTTTTGTTGCCGCCCTCCTGAGAAACCGGGGCAAACAGAGACAGCGTGAACCGGGAATCGCCCAGGACCAGGTCCCGGTTTACATACCGGACCGGGACGCCCAGGCCCTCCAGCTCGGCCCGGAGGCCGCTTTCGTCCGGTACCTCCGGCAGATACAGCCGGTCGCAGCAGATCCGGCCCAGAAGCTGGGGCAGCCCGGCACAGTGATCGGCGTCATAGTGGGTCACGACAATGCCGTCCAGCCGGGTAACGCCCTGGCTGAGCAGCAGCCGCGCCGCGGTCTCCCCGGCCTGGTCGGCGTAAGAGCCGCCGCAGTCCACCAGGTACCGGGCGCCTTGCGCCTCCAGCAGAATGCTCTGGCCTTGGCCCGCATCCAGAGCCGTCACCCGCATTTTGTCCCATTTTGGCTCCGCCCAGGCCAGAGCTTCGCATACGAGCAGCAGCCCGAGCAGGCACGAGATCAGCTGCCGGGGGCGGCGCTTCGGCTGCAAGCAGAACAGTCCCAGAAGCCCATAGGCCCCCAGAAGAAACAGCCAGGTATACAGGCTTTCGGTGTACAGGGCGCAGTGGGGGAGCTTTGCCGCGCCCCCGGCCAGGGTAAGAATGTAGCGTACGGGCCAGGCGGCCAGAGCGCCGCAGATCCGCCCTGCCGGGGCAAAGAGCAGCGCGGCAAGGCAGGTCAGAGCGCCGGCATAAAAGGCCAGGCTCACGGCCCAGAGGCACAGTACGTTCACCGCAAAGCCCAGAATGCTCACCAGACCAAAATAGTAGGCCACCAGCGGGGTGGTAAACAGAGCGGCTCCGGCGGAGACGCTGAAGCTTCCTGCCAGAAAGCGGCGAAGCCGGGGCAGGAGCCCCCTTTTCCCCGGGGTGCCAGAGAGCGCCCGGTAAATACGCCCGCTGACCAGGAAGATCCCGGCCACCGCCCCAAAGGAGAGCTGAAAGCTGATGCTTCCGATGACCATGGGGTTGAGCCCCAGCAGGACCACCGCCGCAAAGGCCAGGGCGGAGGGCGGGTCATACTCCTTCTCGAAGGCCAGGGCCAGAAGCAGCAGACCCTCCATCATGCAGGCGCGGCTCACGGAGGGGCTGAACCCGGCCAGAGCGGCGAACAGCACCAGAGTAGGCAGGCCCAGGAGAATCCTGAGCCAGCGGCGGTTCCCGGTGAGAAGCAGAAGCAGCGAAAACAGAATGGAGACGTGCAGGCCGGAGACGGCTACCACATGGGACAGACCCGCTACGCTGAGGGTATTGCGCTGGGCGTAGCTTAGGCCACTTTTGTCGCCCAGTAGGAGCGCGGCGAGAAAGCCTGCGGCCTGCTCGTCTGCGGCGGCATAGAGCGCGCCGCGAATGGCTCTGCGCCATTGGGCGGGGAGGTCCCGGAGGGAGGGGGCGCCCCGGAGGGCGGCGTAGCCCTTCTGCACATAGCCCAGGAGGAAAATACCGCCCGAGCGGTGGTAAGTGGGCTCCCGGGCGCCGCCCTCGGCGGTGAGCCGCAGGCGAATGGAGCCGGTAATCCGGTCGCCGGGGGTGAGATCCGGGGCCTCGTCCGGGAAATAGAGCAGGATCCGATAGGACTTGCCCTCCAGACGGATCCGCCCCTCTGCGGCACTGCCATAGGCCGTGGGAGCGGCATAGTCGGAGAGGGTGACCGGAATGGAGACCGTCGTCCCGTCCGCGGCGTAGGCCGGGCGCAGAAACAGCTGCCCATAGGCCCTGCTCCAGCCCAGGCCCAGGGTCAGACCCAGCAGGAGGCAGACGGCGGTGCGCAGCGCCCGGCTCTCTCTCCGGTGAAGGAGCAGCACGACGGAAAGGAGCAGAAGCCCGGCGGAGAGCAGCGCGGCGCCTATGCCGGGGTGCAGGTAGAGCCCGAGGGCGCAGCCTGCGCCCAAGCCCAGAGCAAACCGGGGCAGCTTCCGCATGGACTTCGCCTCCTTCCCTTTTTCTCTATTTTATCACGGATTTCCGCATTTTGGCAACAAAAAATCTCCCGGAGCCGGGCTCCGGGAGATTGGATTTGAAAGTTGCGGATCAGACCTCAGAGACCAGGGTATAGTCGTAAGACTTTACGAACAGGCCGTTGAAATAGATTTCCAGACTGTAGCGCCCGGCGTTGGCGGGGGGCTCCAGATCCAGAACATAGTGCCGCTGCTGCCACATGGAGCCCCAATTTACGGTTTCCGTGGCGGTTTGCAGGACCTTGCCGTCCCCGTCCCGGATGACGTACAGGGCCTGATAGGTGCTGTCTCCCGCCCAGTAGTTATTGGGGGCCATGAGCACGAAGCGCAGGGGCGTCCCGGCGGTGAACTCCGCAATGTCCGAGACGTTGATCCAGCGGCTTTCCCAGCCGCTGCCCTCCGGGGGCTCGATCAAAAACAGGCTCATGGAGGCGGGGGAGGTGTTATAGTCCGTAAAGTCTCCGGCGGCAGGGGCGTCATAGGAGAAGGGCGCGCCCAGAAAGGTGCGGCCGTCCGCCGGGTGGATGGTAAAGTCATAATGGGTGCCGGGGATGACGGCGTCCAGCGTGCAGGCGGGGCCGTCGGTGTTCACGCTTACAGGGTCGTCCGGGGCGTAATCCGCCGTATAGGTCAGGACCCAGCCGCTGGGGGCCTTGCCGGTGAACTCCCAGGAAATGTCCAGACCGCCCTGGTCGTTGGGGGTGCAGGAGGGAGCGCCGGACAGGGTGATGGGATCATTGGTAATGGAGGCGCTGGCGACCTTGGTCATGCCCTCGGCGGTGATCTCTACGGTGTAGCCGTTATCCGCGCTCAGGCCGGTGAAGGTGGCAGAGCATTGGGAGACCTCCTGGGCCTCGCTGTAGCCGCTGGCCGTGTCGAAGCAGCGGACCGTCCAATGGGCCACGGGCGTCTCCGGCTGAGACCAGGTGACGGTGAGGGCTGTGCCGGTGCAGTCGGCGAAGGTAATATCCTGGGCCAGAAGCACCTTCCCGGCAGTGAAGCTCAGAGTGCTGGAGCCCATCAGCAGATTGCCGTTCTTATCGCACAGGCGGAGGGTGTAGGTCTTGCCCAGAGTCAGGCCGGAAATCGTGCCACTGTGCCCGGACAGGACCACCTGCCGCTGGGCCTCGCCCTCGGCCTCATACTGAACGATCCAGCTTTCGGATTCGGGGCCACTGACGGTGAAGCTGACAATGGCGGAGCCGTCCTCGCTGCCAGTCACGGCGGTAAAGCTCTCCGCCTTGGCGACGGTCTCGGTGGTGTAGCTTACCAGGGTGCTGCCCGTAAGCTTGTGGAAGCCGGTGATGGACAGGCTGATGTTATACTGGGTCCCGGGAAGCAAGCCGGTAAAGGAGGCGGCGCCGTCCGTGGGGATGGCCAGCTGGGTGTTGCCGTAGGTGTCCTTGCAGGTGAGCAGCAGCGTCTGGGGGTCGGCCTTGCACTGGAAGGAGACGGCGATGGTGTCGGAGTCCGTAGCGGTGACGGCCAGGTCGGAGACCGGCACGCAGTAATACAGCCGGTAGGCGGCAAAGCCGCCGCCTCCCAGGAGCGCCGCCACGACCAGCAGAATGATCGCCGTCAGCCAGGCGCGGCTGTGCTTCTTGCCGTTGGCCTTCTCTGCGGCCTTCCGGGCCAGACGGTCCGCCTTTCTGGCGGCCTTTTCCTTGGCGCGGTGCTCCTTCTCCGTCTCCTCGTGCGCTTCCTCCGCCAGGGGCGCTTCGGCGGCCTCGCCGACCTCCGCAGGGGCCTCGGTCTCTGCCGGGGGTTCCTCGGGGGCTTCCTCGGAGCCGCCCTCCTGGGCGAGAAGCTCGTTGGCCTTCTCCAGGATCCCGGCGGTGTCTTCGTCCCGGGCGGCGGTATCCTCGTCTACATCCGCTTCGCCCGGGGCGCTTTCGTCCTCACCGGCGGCAGGCTCCCCGCCGGCTTCGACTTCGGCCTCCGCCGGAGTGTCCGCCGTCTCCGGAGAAGCCTCCGGCTCCGCCCCTTCGTCTGAGGGAAGGGTCTCCGAGGGGGCCTCCAGCGGCGCGGGGTCCGCCAGGACCGGCGGGCCGATGAGAGAGTCGTTTACGCTGTTGCGCTGCATATAGGAGATGAGCGCGTGGGACATCTCTGCCGGGGCCAGCCAGCGCTCCTCCGGCTTGAAGGCGCAGGCCTTGAGGATGATGGACGCCAGCTCATAGTCCGCGTATACGGGAGCGGGGAGGGCTTCTCCGGCCAGACGGCGGCGCTTGGCCTCCGCCGGGTCGCACTCGTCCTCAAAGGGGTACTTGCAGCCGTTATAGATCCAGTACAGCACCATGCCCAGGGCGTAAATATCAATGGTGGGATTCATGCTGGCCATGAAATCCTGGACCTCCGGGGCGGTGGTGGGGCTGAGGTACTTGTCCGGGAAGGTGGCGTAGTTCAGCCCGGCCAGGGGCACGAAGCCCAGGTCGCCGATCTGGAACTGCCGGTCCGGGGTGATGAAAATATTCTCCGGCTTCAGATCCTGGTACAGATACCCCGCGTGATGGCACGCCGCCAGGGCGGAGGCCAGGTCAATGCCCAGGTTCACGCCGCTCAGGTGAGTCAGGGCGTTTTTCTTGGCAAAGGCGGCCAGGGTAGTGCGGTAGCTGCTGAGAAGATAGACGTCGTAGCCCGGCGCGTCCTCCTTCGGCTCAATCTGGTAGCCGTAAATCGGGGCAAAGCCCGGCAGGGAGGAAATCTGCTGCTGAAGCTCGATTTCGTGGCGCAGCTCTTCGACCACATTTTTATAATATTCCCGCACAGCCGCCTCGTCGGCGCAGGCTCCGGTGAGGAGCAGGGCGTCGATCTGAGACTGGGATTCCGGGATGGAGATCCGCTTGAGGATAAATTTTTCTTTACTGACGGTATGAATCGCAGGATAGCACGAGACCCCAAAGTGAGAATGGATTGGTTCGCCGATGGCAAATCCGTCGGTCAGAGGGGAGACCGCTTTCAAATCTGACAAATTCATCGCCTCCTTATATCAACTCGACTATAATGATAAGCGAAAACGGCTGAAAATGCAAGACGCAGTTTGCCCTCCGGGTGGAGAAAATCCCCGGGGGAGCGGGAAAACAGCGAAAAAGTTTACAATCGGACGGACGAATCCGTCTTGCATTATGGAAAGCAAGATGGTATGATATTCCCACGCGATATGGAAACGAAAGGGAGGAGCCAGCATGGCGAAGATCATTTGTGAATATTGCGGGACCAGCTATAAAAGCACCCTGAAGGAGTGCCCCATCTGCGGCAATGCGACCCCGGAGCAGCCGCAGGAGGAGCCGGAAGAGCAGGTCCCGGTCAAAAAGTCCCGCCGGGAGGAGGCTCCTGCCGAGCCGCAGACCAATCTGGAGCGGGAGGAGCTGTATTACCGCCGGGCCCAGGCCAAGAAGCGGGCCAAGGTGACCTGCTCCGTTCTGGGGATGCTGGTGGTCCTGCTGGGCCTGTACATTGGCTACCGCTTCTGGAAGCCCTATCACACGGCGAAGCCCGTGCAGACGCCCACCTCCGGGGTGGTGTCCTGCACAAGCCTGTCGCTGGGGCAGAATGAGGTGGTCTTTACCCAGGCCGGGCAGACCAGCCCCGTGAGCGTGGAGGCCCAGCCCGCAGATACCACAGACCCCATCCGCTTTGCCGTGGCGAATCCCAATGTGGCTACGGTGAGCGATACCGGCGTTGTGACGGCGGTGGGGGAGGGGACCACAGTGGTGACCGTGACCTGCGGCGCCTTCCGGAAGGATCTAACCGTGACCTGCGACTTCGGCGGCGGGGTGACGGAGCCCACGGCCCCTGCTACGGAGGCCCCCACGGAGCCGGTAGCCTATGCCCTGTCCTCTGAGGATTTTACCCTGTTTTATGCCGGAGACGCGGCTACGCTGCGGGTCAGCGGCGTGACGGAGGAGACCGTGGAGTGGTCCAGCGAGGATCCGGCGGTGGCGACGGTGGATAATGGCGGCCGGGTCGTCGCCGTGGGCGGCGGTACGACCACCATCCATGCAAAGGTGGGCGATCAGGACCTGACCTGCATTGTCCGGTGCAGCTTTGAATCCGGCTCTACGGGCAGCGGAAAGCTCAGCCATACGGATGTGACCATTGCGGTGGACGAGAAGTTCACCATTTCCCTGACGGTAAACGGAGTGAAGGTGGACGCGTCCTGGTCCTCTGAGGACGAGGAGATCTGCACCGTGGACGCCACCGGCGTGGTGACCGGGGTGTCCTCCGGCAAGACCTACATCACCGGCGAGTATGACGGCGCGACCTATACCTGCGTGGTCTATGTCAAATAAGGGCCCTGCCGGGAGAGAGAAATCCAATGGAGATCAAAATCTATACCAAAGACCGCATTGCCGAGGTGCTGCAATTTGAGCGCGACCTGCGGGCCGAGGAGGACTTCTGGGGCTGGGAGATTGATGAGAAATACCTTGCGGCCGTGACCGCGAGCTTTGAAGATCCGGCCTTTGCCAATTCGCTGTCTCTGCTTGCCTATATGGATCAGAAGGTGGTGGGGCGAATTGACGCGACTCTGCTGTGCAGCCATTTTGACGGCTCCACCAAGGCGTATCTGGACTGGATCTGCGTGATCCGGAGTTACCGGCACCGGGGCGTCGCCCAGGCGCTCATGCAGACTCTCCGGGAAAAGCTGAAGGAGCGGGGGGCCGATACGCTGATCGGCCTGATCGCCTCAAACGAGGAGGCGCAGCGGTTTTATCGGTGCCTGCCCCGCGCGCAGATTCGGGACGAGGGCATTTGGATCGATTTGTAAGCGCTCAGATTGAGGGGCGGTGCTGCGAAAAGGCGGCGCCGCCCCTTGCTTTTTTCGGCGCGGACTGCTATACTGTTGGGCGAAAGGGGGCGGAGCTCATGGATTATGATGAACTGCTGGAGGCGGCCCTGGAGCTGGGCTACCAGCTGGCGCTGTGCGGGGCGGAGACCTACCGGGTGGAGGAGTCCGTCCGGCGGCTGCTGGAGTCCTACGGGACCCACGGCGAGGTCTGGGCGATCCCAAACTGCATCATTATCAGCATGGATACCGGCGACGAGTGCCCCCGCACCCGGATGCGGCGGATTCCCTATCACGGGATCGACCTGGACGGGGTGGAGCGCTTCAGCGCCCTGTCCCGGCGGCTGTGTGCCCAGACGCCGCCTTTGCCGGAGACCATGCGGCTGCTGGCGGAGGCCCGGGCGGGCAAGCGGGTGTATCCGCTGCTGGCCCAGCTGGGGGCGGATTTCCTGGCGGCGGGGGGCTTTACGGTGTTCAGCGGCGGCAGGCTGACGGATTTCTTCAGCGGCGGCCTGTGCGGCGTTGCCACGGGATTGTGCCTGCGCGCCATGGACCGGCTGAAAACCAATACCTTCTTTAAGACGGTGAGCTCCGCCTTTGCCATGGCCCTGCTGGCGTGCCTGCTGGAGCGGGTGGGCGTAGCGTCCAATGTGGACGCGGTGATCATTGGCGCGCTCATGATCCTGGTGCCTGGGCTGCTGTTTATCAACAGCGTCCGGGATGTGATCTATGGAGACACCAACTCCGGCGTGAACCGCCTGGTGGAGGTCCTGATTATTGCGGTGGCCTTGGCCGTGGGCACCGGCGCCGCGGTGAGCCTGTCGCGGATGCTGTTCGGTGCGGCGGAGCGCATGAGCGCCCAGAGCTGGTGCCTGCCCGTGGAATGCCTGGCCTGCCTCATCGGCTGCCTGGGCTTTTCCGGCCTGTTCAATATCCATGGCCGCGGGGTGTGGCTGTGCGTGTCCGGCAGCATCCTGTGCTGGCTGACCTATCGCCTGGGGCTGGCCCTGGGCTGTACGGACCTGATGAGCTTTTTCCTGGCGTCCCTGGAGGCTTCCTTCTATGCGGAGATCATGGCCCGGGTGCGGAAATTCCCGGCGGCCTCCTATTTGATCGTGTCCCTCTTCCCCCTGATCCCCGGTGGGGGCATCTATTATGCCATGGACCATATGGTCCGGGGAGAGCTGAGTGAATTTACCGCCACGGGGCTGCACACGGCGGGAATCGCCGGGGTCATGGCGGTGGCGATTATCCTGGTCGCTACTTTGTTCCGGATGTGGGGCCTGCGGCGGCATAAGCGATAAAAATAGAATCAAAAAGGAGCCTCTCCGGTTTTTTCCGGGGAGGCTCCTCAGTGTGTCAAAAAACTCGTTTTTTGACACACTGCCAGACGTCAAGAAAGCGCCGGAGACAAGCAACTTGCATCCGTCGGCGTACAGAGGTACGGTAGGATGCAAGTTGCGCAGTAAGTTAAAATGCTAATTTTTTCGGCATATTCCGGACATTTTATTCGAATTCCTAAGCCCGTAGAGTATTGCGAAACGGCGGAAAATCCTCCCGTGGATTACTCCGCATTTTAACGGTCCGGGGGTTTATTGACAGTCTGAGGAGCCTCTCCGGGAAAAATCCGGAGAGGCTCCGCGCTTTTATATCATTCCGCTTCGGCCAGCAGGCCCGCCAGAGCCTCGGCCACGGCGGCGCTGCGCTGAGCGGCCAGATGCTCAAAGGTGGGGTAATCCATCTGCGCGCTTTCGTCCGCCTTGTCGGAAATCGCCCGGAGAATCACAAAGGGCAGCCGGTTGAGATAGGCCGCCTGAGCGATGGCGGCACCCTCCATTTCCGTGCAGACCGCGCCGGTGACGGAGATAATCTCCCGCTTCTGCTCTGCCCGGCAGATGAACTGGTCGCCGCTGGCGATCCGGCCGGTCCGGCAGTGCCCGGGGTGGACGGACTGGCAGGCCCGGAGCGCCAGTGCCCGGAGGGCCTCGTCCGCCGGGAATGCGGCGACGGGCAGCCCGGCTACCTGCCCCTTGGGGTAGCCGAAGGCCGTGACGTCAAAGTCATGATACATGGCGTCCTGGCTGACAACCAGGTCCCCGATGTCCAGAGAAGAATCCAGGGAGCCGGCAATGCCGGTGTTCAGCAGATGGGTCACGCCGAACCGGTCGGCCAGGATCTGCACGCACAGGGCGGCGTTCACCTTGCCCACGCCGCAGACCACAACGACCACGGGCAGACCGTTCAGCCGCCCCTCATAGAAGGTCCGGCCGCACACGCTGACAGCCTTGGGGGCTTCCAGACGGCCGCGCAGCAGCGCGACCTCCGGCTCCATAGCGCCGATCATTCCAAGTTTTATCATAGCTCCTCCTTAGTCCGGGTAGCGCAGATGCGCCTCGTCGATGGATTCCAGAGTCCGGGACAGATAGCGCCCGGCCCAATATTTGGCCATGGGCAGACTGATGTCCAGATAGTTGCCGCAGTCTCTGGGGCTGGCTCCGGGGACCGGGCCCTCATAGTCCCGGATGAAGGTGAACATGGCCTTCACCAGGGGCAGGATGTCCCGGCTCTCCAGGCTGCCGGACAGGAGCAGATAAAAGCCCGTGCGGCAGCCCATGGGGCCGAAGTACAGCACCCGGTCCTTCCATTCCGGGTCGTTGCGTAGGAAGGTGGCTCCCAGATGCTCGATGGCGTGGACCTCCGCCGTGTTCATGACCGGCTCAAAGTTTGGCCGGGTCATGCGCAGGTCAAAGGTGGTCACGGGGCTGGAGCCCGCAAGGTCCCGCCGGGAGACGTAGACGCCCGGCTCCAGACGAAGATGGTCAATGGTAAAGCTGGCAATTTTCTCCATATTACAGCGCCTCCACGCAGCGAATGATCTCTTTCGGCGTTTCCGCCAGAGCGGCGGCCCCGGCCTCCAGCAGCTCATCCCGGCTGCCGTAGCCGTACAGGACCCCAATGCAGGGCAGGCCGTGCTCTTTGGCTCCGGCCACATCATACAGCCGGTCGCCGACCATGACGGCGGCTGCGGGCTCCACGGCGTACCGGTCCAGGGCATAGGCGAGGACCTCGCCCTTGGTGAGCCGGACCGTTCCCTCCGAACAGCTTCCGGCGATCCCGTCAAAATACGGAGCCAGGTGGAAGAATTCCAGAATCTCTATGGCTGTGGGCTCCGGCTTGGAGGTGGCGACCAGGGTCCGGCAGTCCCTGCGCCGCAGCGCCTGCAGCGCCTCCGGAATGCCGGGGTAGACCTGATTTTCCAGCTTGCCCGCAGCCTGGTAGTAGTCCCGGTAGAGGTCCGTTGCCCGCTTCGCATCCGCCAGCGCCATTTTGGCGAAGGTTTGGAAGGACCAGACCAGGGGCGGGCCGATATAGGGGTACAGCTCCTCCCGGGGGACCTGGGGCAGACCCATTTCCCGGAAGGCGTACAAAATGGCGTTGGTAATGCCCAGACCCGGGTCCGTAAGCGTCCCGTCCAGGTCAAACAGCACGGTTTTACGTGTCATGACTGCGCCTCCGCCGCCCGGACGAACCGGTCAAAAATCCCCTGCATCAGAGGGGAGCCCTTTGCCAGGGACTCCGGATGCCACTGGATGCCCAGGCAGAAGGGGCGCTCCGGCAGCTCTATGGCCTCCACGACCCCCAGAGGGCTCCGGGCGCTGACAATCAGGCCGGGGGCCAGGCGGTCCACCGCCTGATGGTGCACGGAATTGGTCAGAATGTGCCGCTGGCCCAGGATATCATAAAGCCGGGTGCCGGGGACGATCTCCGCCGGGTGATCCGCCTGGAAGCGGTGCTCGTCGTCCCGGTGATGCTCCCCCTGCTCCGGCAGGTCCTGGATCAGGGTTCCGCCCAGAAACACGTTCAGCACCTGGCAGCCCCGGCAGATGCCCAGTAGGGGCTTGCCCGTGGGATAGGCAGCGCCGAGAAGGCCCAGCTCCATGGCGTCCCGCAGGGGCTTGGGCTCCCCGCAGGCGGGGTCCCGGGGCTGGCCGAAGTGTTTCGGGTCCAGGTCTCCGCCGCCGGTGAAGAGAAAGCCGTCAAATTCCGCAGCCCAAGCCGCCCAGTCGGCCGGATCCTGGCTCCAGGGCAGCCAGGTGGGCTGCGCCCCGGCCCTGGCTACGGCGGTAGAATAGTCCTGCTCCGGAGGCAGCTCGCTGAGCGAGGCCTTGAAGCTGGTCAGTCCGATCTTAACCATGTCATTCGCTCCTGTAGTGTCTAAATTTGAATCTGCTTATATCATAGCGAATGTTGCGCCGGTTTGCAACGGAAAAATTCCCGGCAGGGGAGCCGCCTCTCCGGTCGAAACGCGAAAGGAACGGACGAAAGCGGGGGTATTTCTCCATGAAGTATACAAAAATTCAAAATGCCTGTTGTATCTTTCGCAAAAATGATGTAAAATAATACAGCTGTAAAAGAATCCGTCTTCCGCCCCATGCGGCGGCTGCAATCGAGATATAGGAGGTTTTCTAAAAATGATTAAACCGATCGTTCTTGTCATTATGGATGGCGTAGGAAAGGGCGACGGCGGCCCCGGCGATGCCGTGGCTCAGGCCAATACCCCGACGCTGGATCACCTGCTGGCGACCTGCCCGCACACCTGGCTGAAGGCCCACGGCACTGCCGTCGGCCTGCCCACGGATGAGGATATGGGCAACTCCGAGGTGGGACATAACGCCCTGGGCTGCGGCCAGATCTATTCCCAGGGGGCAAAGCTGGTCAACGAGGCGGTGGAGTCCGGCGCGCTGTACCAGTCCGAAACCTGGAAGGACCTTATGGCGAACTGCCTGAACAACGGCAAGGCGCTGCACTTCCTGGGCCTGCTGTCCGACGGCAACGTACATTCCAACATTTCTCACCTGATCGCCATGCTGAAGGAAGCGAAGGCCGAAGGCATTCATCGGGTGTACTGCCACATCCTGCTGGACGGCCGGGACGTGCCCGCTACCTCCGCGCTGGAGTATGTCCAGCAGCTGGAGGATACTCTGGCCGCGCTCCGGGAGCCCGGCTATGACTATGCCATTGCCTCCGGCGGCGGCAGAATGAAGATCACCATGGACCGCTATGAGGCCAACTGGCCCATGGTGGAGGCCGGCTGGCGGACCCATGTCCAGGGGTTTGGCAGACGCTTCCCCTCTGCCAAGGAGGCCATCGAGACCTACCGGGCGGAGCTGAACTGCATCGACCAGGACCTGCCCGCCTTCGTGGTGGAGCGGGACGGCGCGCCTGTGGCGAAGATCGCCAACGGCGACAGCGTCATCCTCTTTAACTTCCGGGGCGACCGGGCCCAGGAGATCTCCCTGGCCTTTGACCGGAAGGACTTTACGCATTTTGACCGGGGGGACTATACCGGGGTGAAGTTCGCCGGAATGCTCCAGTATGACGGAGACCTGAAGATCCCCACCCATTATCTGGTGCAGCCCCCTGTGATTACCAATACCCTTACGGAGGTCCTGTGCAAGGCCGGAATCCATGAGTACGCCCTGTCCGAGACCCAGAAATACGGCCATGTGACCTACTTCTGGAACGGCAACCGCTCCGGCAAGGTGGACGAGAACCTGGAGGTTTACGACGAGATCCCCTCGGATGTGATCCCCTTCGAGCAGGCTCCGGCCATGAAGTCCAAGGAGATCACCGATCACATGGTGAAGGCAATGGCCTCTAAGGAGTTCACCTTCCTGCGCTGCAACTATCCCAACGGCGACATGGTGGGCCACACCGGTGTGATCCCCGCGGTGATCACTGCCATGGAGAGCGTGGATCAGAGCCTGAAGCGGCTTGTGGAGGCCGCCGATCAGTACGGCTACACCCTGCTGGTGACGGCGGACCACGGCAATGCCGACCAGATGCTGGAGACCAAGAAGGGCAAGACCAGCATCCGCACCGCCCACTCCCTGAACCCTGTTCCCTTCATCTTCTATGATAAGGATCGGAGCTTTGACGTGAAGCCCGGCGCCTTTGGCCTGTCCAATGTGGCGCCGACCATCGTGAAGCTCCTGGGCCTGGAGGCTCCCGCCTGCTGGAACGAGAGCATGATCTAAGCGCCCGTCCCCGCCGGGCGGCCTGCGGGCTCCGGCGGGGCTCCCAAGCGGTCAGCCGCTGAACGCTGCAAAATAGGAGGCTCTTTTTATGATTCAACAAACCAACGAAAAGGGCGCCGTGACCATCGGCGCCAACGTCTATCACAATATTGCGGGCGTCGCCGCCTCGAACTGCTTCGGGGTGAAGGGCGTTGCAGCCCGGTCCATGAAGGACGGGCTGGTGCATTTGCTGCGGAAGGAATCCATGGACAAGGGCGTCCATGTGGAGTTCCACGAGGACGGGACCATCTCCATTGAGCTGCACATTATTGTGGACCATGGCGTGAACCTCACCGCCGTGGGCGCGTCCATTATTTCTGAGGTGCGCTATGTGGTGACGAAGTGCACCGGAACTGAGGTCAGCGCGGTCCATGTGTATATCGATTCCATGAGAATCGGATAAGCGATCCAATACGGAGGTGTAAATTTTGAGGCAGACAATTAACGGGGCCGATTTCCGCAAGCTGGTAATTCAGGCCGCCGCGACCATCGAGGCGCATAAGCAGCCGATCAACGAGCTGAACGTCTTCCCCGTGCCGGACGGCGATACGGGCACCAATATGTCTATGACCATCCGCTCCGCCGTGACGGATCTGAGAAAGCTGGAGGACCCTTCCCTGGAGAAGGCCGCCTCCTGCGCCGCTTCGGCCATGCTCCGGGGGGCCCGGGGCAATTCCGGCGTGATTCTGAGCCTGCTGTTCCGGGGCATCAGCCGGGCGCTGAAGGGCGCCCAGAGCTGTGACGGCGTCCTGTGGGCCAGAGCCCTGCAAGACGGCGTGGATGCAGCCTATAAGGCGGTCATGAAGCCCGCAGAGGGCACGATCCTCACCGTGGCCCGGCTCTCCGCCGCCAAGGCGGCATCCGCAGCCAAGGAGAACAATTATTTTGAGTTTGTCCATGAGGCCGCTCTGGAAGAGGCGAAGGTCGCCCTGGCCGGGACGATGGAGCAGAACCCCGTGCTGAAAAAGGCCGGCGTGATCGATGCCGGCGGCAAAGGCTGGGTCCTGATCCTGGACGCCATGCTCCGCACCCTGCGGGGGGAGGAGATCGATGCCCCGGAGGAGACCGCTGCGGCCGAACCCAAGGAGCAGGCCAGCTTTGCGGACTTTGAAAACGAGGACATTACCTTTACCTACTGCACGGAGTTCATCGTCTCCCGGGAGAACGACAAGGACCCCGAGGCCCTGCGGGCCTTCCTGTCCGAGCTGGGCGACAGCCTGGTGCTGGTGGACGACGATGAGATCATTAAGGTCCATGTCCATACGAATCATCCCGGCAAGGCCATGGAGGAGGCCCTGACCTACGGCTCCTTCGTGACGGTGAAGGTGGAGAATATGCGCCTTCAGCACACGGAGAAGGTCATGAGCCAGCAGGAGCTCCAGCCCAAGATCGCCCCGCCGGAGAAGAAATACGGCGCGGTTGCGGTCTGCGCCGGGGACGGCATTGCTTCCGTGTTCAAGGATCTGGGAGTAGACGGCGTGATTTCCGGCGGCCAGACCATGAACCCCTCGACCCAGGACATTCTCCTGGTTGTCAATCAGGTCCCGGCGGAGACGGTCTTTGTTCTGCCGAACAATAAGAATATCATTATGGCGGCCCAGCAGGTGGACGCCCTGACGGAGAAGCACGTGGTGGTGCTCCCCAGCAAGACCATCCCCCAGGGCATTACCGCCATGCTGTCCTTCGACCCCGAGGCCGACGAGCAGTCCAACGTAGAGGCCATGACTGCGGCGCTGGATACGGTGGACACCATGCAGATCACCTATGCCGCCCGGGATTCGGATTTCGACGGGTTCCACATTCACGAGGGCGACTACCTGGCCATGTACGGAAGCAGCCTGTTCGGCACCAGCCGGAGCCTGTCCGAGTTGCTCAAGGGCCTGGCGGAGAAGACCCGCGACGCCGGGAAGAGCTATATTACCATCTTCTATGGCGCGGATACCACGGAGAAGCAGGCCCAGAAGGCGGCGGACATCTTTGGAAAGATGTGCCCCAATGCGGACATCAACCTCCTGTCCGGCGGCCAGCCCGTGTATTACTTCCTGATCTCTGCAGAATAAATTCTTGCAAAAAAGTCCCGATCCATCAAGGATCGGGACTTTTTCTATACTTTTTGCGGTCTAATCCAGCAGGCCGAATCCGGCGACCTCACTGATGGGCAGAGAAAAGGTGATCGCTCCTGCCTCGGAGGCGGGCCCCGCCGACTTGAGGATGGAGGCCATGATCTCCGCCTTCCGGTCCGCCCGTGAGACGATCAGCAGGACCTCCTTCTCCTGGGCGATGGAGACATTGTAAAATTTCTCGGCATTTTTGGAGCCGGTGCCCTTGCCGTGGAGGACGGTGCCGCCGGTGGCCCCTGCCGCCCGGGCGGCGTTCATGACCAGGTCGGTCCGCCCTTCGTTGGCAATGGCGATGATCAGCTCATAATGGACATGGAGCTCCGGGGTGTATTTTGCGGCCGGCTGGCCGCCGTTCAGATAGGCCAAGGTTTTTCCTCCTCCCACACTCTTGACCGGGACGGCGATGACGATTCCGTGCCCCGGTACACCGATAAACAGCTTGTTCCTTGCGGCCTGCAAATAGGCCTGAGTCTTTTCCGCGCTGGCAACGGAGAGCACCACGCGCTTTTCCGTGCTCTCGATTCCCAGCAGGTCCAGCATACTCTGCACGGCGGTGCCCCGGCCCCAGAGGGCCACGGACACCGGCAGCTCCAGCTCCCGGCACAGGGCCTCCAGCTTGGGGGCGGCCTCGGCGCCGACTACGGTAATGAGATAATTCATGCGGAGCGCACCTCCCAAAGCTCAATGATTTCGTCGTCGGCATAGGCCTCGGGCAGAGCCGCCGCGGCCTTCCGCCCGTAGGCAAAGCCCAGAATCTGAATGGAAATCAGGGGCATCATGGCAACCATCGCCACCAGGCCGAAGGCGTCGGCCAGGGGATTGCCCCCTAGGGTGGTGCTTGCGCCGATCATAAATTGCAGCATGAAGGTGGCGGTCATGGGGCCGGAGGCCACGCCGCCGGAGTCAAAGGCAATGGCGGTGTACAGCTCCGGGACGAAGAAGGAGAGAACCAGGGCAATCGTGTAGCCCGGCAGAAGGAACCACAGCACGCTGATGCCGGTGACGACCCGGAGCATGGACAGGCCCATGGCCAGGGCGATGGCCAGAGAGAGGCTCCGCTTGATGGCCTTTCCGGGAATGGCGCCGGCGCTGACGGATTCGATCTGCTTTTCCAGCACCGCTACGGCGGGCTCCGCAGAGATCAGGAACCAGCCCAGGAGCATGGACAGGGGAATGAGCAGATACCGGGTCCAGCCCTTGGCCAGCTCTGCCCCCAGGGCCAGGCCCAGAGCGGAGAAGCCCACGTTGACCCCGGTGAGGAACAGCACCAGTCCCACATAGGTGTAAAGAATACCGATGAGAATCTTCGCCAGATTGCGCCGGGACAGCCGCAGGGTGGCGGCCTGGAATACCAGGAAGATCGCCACAATGGGCAGCAGGGCCAGGGCCATCTCCTTGAAATAGACGGGCAGCGCCCGGAGGAAGGCCCCGCCGATGGCGGCGGTGCTGGCATAGCAGGCCGCCTCGGTCTCCAAAACGGCGTCGCTGCCGGAGTAGAAAAAGCCGAGGATCAGAACCGCCAGAATGGGGCCGATGGAGCACAGAGCCACCAGACCGAAGCTGTCCGACTCTGCCCGGTCGTCGCTGCGGATGTGGGAAATGCCCACGCCCAGGGCCAGAATGAAGGGAACGGTCATGGGACCCGTGGTGACGCCGCCGGAGTCGAAGGCCACGCCCAGGAAGCTGGCGTCCGTAAAGGCCGCCAGGAGAAATACCAGAGCGTAAAACCCCAGAAGCAGCCACCGGAGCTTCACGCCGGTGAGGATCCGGAGCATACACACGGCCAGGAAGAAGCCGACCCCCACCCCCACGGTGACCAGCAGCAGAGTGGTGTTGATATGGGGGACGGTTTTGGCCAGGACTTGAAGGTCCGGTTCTGCGATGGTGATGGCAAAGCCCAGCAGGAAGCTCACCCCCAGGATTAGAGGCAGCCGCCGGGTCTTGGTCAGGGCGGTGCCGATTCGGCTGCCGATGGGGGTCATGGAGGCCTCTGCGCCCAGGGAGAACAGACCCATGCCCAGAATGATCAGCAGGGAGCCTACCAGGAAGCAGAGCATGAGGTCCGGCCGGATCGGAGAGACGGTAAAGCACAGCGCCCCCACGATCAGAAGAATGGGCAGCACGGAGACGGCGGATTCCCGCATTTTTTCGCGGACGGTAGAACGGCTTGCAAAGTACGCACGATGGATAAGCGTCCTCTCCTTTCTGCATTTTTAACATATTATACAGGATTTTTAAGGATTACACAACCAAAAATGCTATAAGTTTACGCAATGTTCATATTATGCCGCTGCATGGATCCGAAGGCTATGATCTTAGGCGGCGGCAGGGGACAAGCTCCCGGCAGGACTGGGCGGCGTTGGAAGGGCCGCATCATGCCGCCCGAGGGCGTGAAGGATAGGAATATCTGCACAAAATGGAAGGGCACAAATTGTGCAGAATGTCAGAAAACAGGGCGCTTGCAAGGAATTGCGCCTTGATCTGAAAAAGTTCGTGCATTTTCCGGAAAACTCCTGTATAATGAATACGATTATGCTTACGCGGAACGGAGCGATTGCAATGAAGCTGAACTATAAGCGCGTGATTTTTGTTGGCTTCGCCTTTTTCCTGATCCAGGCCTTCTGGCAGACCTACGACAACACGATCCCCCTGATTCTGACCAACAAATTCGGCCTGTCTCACACGGCCTCCGGGGTGATTATGGCGCTGGATAACATTCTGGCCCTGTTTATGCTGCCCCTGTTCGGGGCAATCTCGGACCGGCATAACAGCCGCATGGGCCGCCGGACCCCCTTTATTCTGGTGGGGACCCTGGTGGCGGTGGCGGCCTTCGTGGGGCTGAGCTTTGCGGACAATTTGCAGCTGAAGCACCTCAGCGCAGTCTCTCGGATCGACAGTGTCAGCTCTCTGGAGACCCTTTATGATACCCAGGGGGATAAGACCCTCAAAACCCCGGACGGGGAGAGCTTCCGCCTGGACCAGCGGTTTACCCGGGAGGAGTTCTGCGAGATCTCCAGCCAGCTGGTGTATGAAAACGGGCAGCTGTACACGGCAAATGGGGAACAGTATGCGCTGGCCGGCGCTTTTTCGGATGCGGAGCAGGCGGACGCGCAGAAGCATACCGACGGCAAGGCCTTCACCAATCCTCACTATACGGACTATGTGGTCCCCGCCCGGCAGGCCTATGCCTGGGAGCAGGCGGCCCGGAGCCCCGGCCCGCTGATCCTGTTCATTGTGCTGTTGCTGATCGCTCTGGTGGCGATGGCAACCTTCCGCAGCCCGGCGGTGGCGCTGATGCCCGACGTGACCATAAAGCCCCTGCGGTCCAAGGCCAACGCGGTGATCAATCTGATGGGGACCTTCGGCGGCATTCTGGCTCTGGGCCTGGGCATGGTGTTCGCCACCAGCGCGGTGAAGAATTCCCTTATGAGCTACACCGTGTATTTCTCCACCGTGGGCGGGATGATGCTGCTGGCCCTGGGGCTGTTCCTGTGGCAGGTCCGAGAGCCGAAATTTGTGGAGGAAATGCACCGGGAGAGCCGGACCCTGGGGCTGGAGGAATCCGAGGAGGAGGCGACCGGCAGCCGCAGGCTGACCGGGCCGGAGCGCCGGTCCCTGCTGTTCCTGCTGGCCTCCATCGTTCTGTGGTACATGGGATACAATGCCGTGACCTCCAAATACTCCGTCTACGCCAGCAACATTCTCAATAAGGACTACAATTTTACCCTGATGCTGGCCCAGGGGGCGGCCATTGTGTCCTACCTTCCCGTGGGCATGGTCTCGTCGAAGATCGGCCGGAAAAAGGCAATTTTAAGCGGCGTGGTCATGCTGACCGCCGCCTTCACCCTTGCCATTTTCCTCCGGGAGAGCAGTCCTAACTGGATCATGGATCTGGTGTTTGCTCTGGCGGGGATCGGCTGGGCGACCATTAACGTCAACTCCTTCCCCATGGTGGTGGAGATGTGCCAGGGGGGCGACGTAGGCCGCTATACCGGCATTTACTACACCGCCTCCATGGCGGCGCAGACGGTGACGCCTATGATCTCCGGCTTCCTCATGGACCGCCTGGGGATGCGGGCCCTGTTCCCCTATGCCGCAGTGTTTGCGGGACTGGCCTTCTTTACCATGCTCCTGGTCCGCCACGGAGACAGCAAGCCGGAGGCAAAGCGGGGGCTGGAGGCGCTCCAGGGAGAGGATTAAGAAAAAGAGAAGCCTCACTCCGGAGTTTTGGCGCAAAATCCCTTGAAATTTGGAAAAAATAGGGAGCGCCGTGTAATCCTTGCCTTTTTCAAATGGTTATGCTATAATTATTCTATTACCGTGCGGGGGGCAGGGGCCTCCCGGCGTGTTTTGGAGGAACCTATGCGCAGAAAGCTGGAGAAGCTGCTGCCGTCCTATGCCTGGCTGCCGCTGCTCATCACCTTCGCCATCAATATGGCGGTCTATTATTGCACCCTGCTTTTTGGAGACGGGCTCTATCATCATGATATTACCTCCCGGCTGGACGAGGCCATCCCCTTCCTGCCCGGCTTTGTGTACATTTATGTGCTGGCCTTTGCCCATTGGCTCATCGGCTACTGCACCATTTGCCGGGAGGACCGGGCGTTTTGCTACCGGATGCTCTCCGGAGAGATCATTGCCAAGCTGATTTGCCTGGTGATCTTCCTGGCCTACCCCACGACCAACGTGCGCCCGGAGGTGACCGCCGGGGGCTTTACCGGCTGGCTCATGTCCTTGATTTACAGCGTGGATAAGCCGGTGAATCTTTTCCCCAGCATCCACTGCCTGGATTGCTGGGTCTGCGCCCGGGGGGCGCTGGCGGCAAAGCGGCCGCCCAAATGGTTTAAGATCGGAATGCTGAGCTTTGCGCTGCTGGTGTTCTGCTCAGTGCTGTTTGTGAAGCAGCATGTGCTTATTGACGTTCCCGCCGGGGTCCTGGTGGCGGAGGTGGGGCAGCTTGCTGCCCGAAAGCTGGATACGGGCCGGGTCTTTGCCCGGCTGGAGCCGCCCTTCGCGCGGGAGAGCGGGCAATTGTAAGATAGGAGCCAACTATGGACGAATGGACCAGACCCGAGGGCGGCCCCGGGGAGCCGGAGGTGCAGCCGCCCAAACAAAAGAATAAGCTGGGCTGGTCGCTGCTGTTCCTGGTGATTGCCGGGGCGAGCATCTGGGCGGTGACCGCCCAGAGCCGGAGCTTCTCCTTGGCGGGGATGCTGGAGAGCCTGAAGGGCCCTCATGCCCCCTGGATTCTGGCCGCTGTGGGAAGTATGCTGGCCTATATTTATCTGGAGGGCTTTGCCCTGCTGCGGATCTGCCGGGACTTCGGCTATCCCCGGCGCCCCAGGAAGGGCTTTTTGTATGCGGCGGCGGATATTTATTTCTCCGCCATTACCCCCTCCGCCACCGGGGGCCAGCCCGCCAGCGCGTTTTTCATGCTCCGGGACGGGATCCCCGGGGCGGTTGTGACCATGGCGCTGCTGGCCAATCTGGTGATGTATGTGCTGTCCGTGCTGGTGCTGGGGCTGGTATGCGGGATTCTGCGCCCCGATGTGTTCCTCTGCTTCGGCACGGTCTCCAAAATTCTGATTTTCTGCGGAGCGGCGGTGCAGGCGGGGCTTCTGGCGGCGCTGGTGCTGCTGCTGCGCAATGAGCAGCTGCTGCACCGGCTGTCGGACGGGGCGCTGAAGGCGCTGTATAAGCTAAAAATCCTCCGCCATGTGAGCCGCCGCCGGCGAAAGCTGCGCAAGACCATGGAGGAGTACCGGACCTGTACCCGGATGCTCTCCGGGCGCTGGAAGCTGATGGTGCAGGTGTTCTTTCTCAACCTTCTCCAGCGGATGTCCATTGTGGCGGTGACGGTGTTCACCTTCCTGGCCACCGGCGGAAGCTGGGGGCAGGTGGCGGACGCCTGGTGTATGCAGTGCTTTACCCTCCTGGGGGCGAATTGCATTCCCGTGCCCGGGGCCATGGGCGTGACGGATTATCTGCTGCTGGACGGCTTCGGGAAGATGATGCCCGAGAGCGCAGCGGTGAATTTGGAGCTCCTCAGCCGGAGCGTGTCCTTTTACAGCTGCATTCTCATTTGCGGGCTGACGGTTTTGATAAAATACTGCATGATGAAACGAGAGAGGAGAGCGCGATGATCGGGGTATTTGACTATACGGTGATTTTGACCTATCTGTCCCTGCTGTCCGCAGCCATGGGCATCCTGATCTCCCTGCAGGGAAGCGGGCATCCGTATCTCGGAGTGTTTTTCCTGATGTTCTGCGGCCTGTGCGACGCCTTTGACGGGAAGGTCGCCCGGATGAAGAAGGACCGGACCAATCTGGAAAAGAGCTTCGGCGTGCAGATCGATTCTCTGTCGGATCTGGTGGCATTCGGGATGCTGCCCGCCTGCATCGGCGCGGCCATGATTCGGGTATCCCCGGTGCTCCGGGAGCTGGGGGAATCCATGAAGGGCTCACCCTGGGTGGCGGCGCTGAGCATCGGCCTGTATGTGATCTCTCTGCTGTTCGTCCTGGCGGCGCTGATCCGCTTGGCCTACTTCAACGTCACGGAGGAGGAGCGGCAGAAGAAGGAGGGCGGCGTCCGGGCATTCTACACGGGGCTGCCGGTGACCTCCTCCGCGCTGATCTTCCCAACAATCCTGCTGCTGCAATATCTGCTGCCCGTGGATATTACGCCCCTGTATTTCGGGGCTATGCTTCTGACCGGCATTGCCTTCCTGGCAAAGTTCCAGCTGAAAAAGCCCGGCCTGAAGGGAATCCTCATTATGATTGCCATTGGGGCGGTGGAGTTCGCCCTCATGGTGGCCATCCGGCTGCTCCGGCACTACTGAGATGGGGGAGCTTGTGACCCTGCCCCGGCAGGCGGACGGCTGGGGCCTGCGCTTTTTGTACCATACCGCCCCGGGGCGTCTGCTCCTGCGGGGGCTGACCGGCCGGGGGGTATCCCGGCTGTGCGGCCGGTTTCTGGACAGCCCGGCATCGAAGTGCCTGATCTCCGGCTTCCGGCGGCGGGCCAACATTGACCTGAGCCAGTATGAGCTGGCGGAATACCGCTGCTTCAATGACTTCTTCACCCGAAAGATTCGCCCGGAGCTGCGCCCGGTAGACCCCGCCCCGGAGGCGCTGGTCGCCCCCTGTGACGGGCTGCTCAGCGTGTATGAGATTCGCCGGGGGCTGGTGCTGCCGGTAAAGCAGAGCCGGTTTTCCGTGGGGGATTTGCTGGGGGACCGGGACCTGGCCGCCCGCTTTGAGGGTGGGACCTGCCTGGTCTTTCGCCTGTGCGTGGAGCACTATCACCGGTACTGCTATTTTGACAGCGGCGTGCAGGAGGAAGCGGTGTTTCTTCCCGGGAAGCTCCATACGGTGCGGCCCATCGCCCTGGAGGCGGGGCCGGTGCTGGCGGTGAACTGCCGGGAGCGGACCCTGCTGCATACGGACCACTTCGGCCTGGCGGCCCAGATCGAGGTGGGAGCCATGCTGGTAGGGCGGATCGTCAACCACCGGGGCCCGGGCCCCTTCCGCCGGGGGCAGGAGAAGGGAATGTTCCAGTATGGGGGCTCCACGGTGGTGCTGCTTCTGGGCCCCGGCGCGGCGGAGCTGCCCCGGGAATTCTGGGAGGCCACCGCCCGCCGGGAGGAGATCCCGGTCAAAATGGGCCAGAGAATCGGAAGGGCGAACTAAAAAACGCCGCCGCAGAATGATCTTTTGATCCTTCTGCGGCGGTTCTTTCTGCAAAATGGGGTGCCGGGCGAATCGGAGGGTGCGCGTCAGGCTCTTCCGGAAGGAATGGAATAGGTCTGGGAGAAGAGAACTTTCCCGGAGCTCGTTGTGACCCTTTCAAATTCTTTCTTCTTGCCATGGAATTTTTCAACCAGGCGGACGCTTGCCGCATTTCGAATATCCACGCAGTACCGGTAAGACGAATAGGCCCCCGTTGCGTTCAGAGCGTCGATCAGCCCCTTCAGCGCTTCGCAGCCGTAGCCCTTCCCCCGGGCGGAGCGCTTCAGCCAAAGCCCGAGCTCCGGCGTTTGCCCCATCAGATCAAAGGCCTCCAGGCTCCCTAAAAACGTGCCGTCGGGGGAGAGAATCACCAGCTCCAGCATTTTGCCCTGCTTCATATCCGCAACGAAGCCGGACATAACGGCCTTTGCCGTGTCCCGGTCGGGAAAAGGGTCGGGGTATTGATACTTTGTGACCTCTTGGGTAAACTCCGCACAGTAGGGCTCCAGGTCGGCGTCGCAAAACGGCCGCAGAAGCAGCCTTTCCGTTTGAATCGGAAGCGCAATCATGTTCCGTTCCTCCTTAAATAAACGCAGACTCCCAGTGCGCGGACCCTATTTATGGGCAATGCAGCGCTGGATGAGCGAAACGACGTGTGCGGTCTCATCCTTGCAGTCCCGCTTTAGCATTCACGGCTAGGCGCGGAATGCACATAGAAAAAGAGAGAGCGGGGGAATCGCACGCAGGCCGCTTGGTTCAGATTCGCTGGTCCAGCTTGGCGGAATACTCCGCCCGGAACTGGGCGAAGCGTCCCTCGTCCAGAGCTTCCCGGATCCGCTCCAGGAGCTTGTTGTAGAAGTACAGATTGTGCATGACGCACAGGCGCATGGCCAACATCTCCTCCGCCTTGAACAGGTGGCGGATATAGGCCCGGGTGTACCGGCGGCACACCGGGCAGTTGCACTTGGGATCGATGGGTTGAGTGTCCCGCTCATACTTGGCGTTCTTCAGATTGATCGCCCCGTCCCAGGTAAACAGCCGGGCGTGCCGGGCGTTCCGGGCGGGCATGACGCAGTCGAAGAAGTCCACCCCCCGGGCTACGCTCTCAATGATATTGCTGGGGGTGCCTACGCCCATGAGATACCGGGTCTTGTCCTTGGGCATATAGGGCTCCACGGCCTCGATGATCTCGTACATGGTTTCGGTGCTCTCTCCCACGGCCAGACCGCCGATGGCGTACCCCGGCAGGTCCAGCGCGGCGATCTGCTCCATGTGCCGGATGCGCAGATCGGCGTAGGTCCCGCCCTGGTTGATTCCCCAAAGCATCTGCTGGGGATTGACGGTATCTGGCAGGCTGTTCAGCCGGGCGTTCTCCGCCTTGCACCGCTGGAGCCAGCGGTAGGTGCGGGCAATGGACTGCTCCACATAGGGCTTCGGGGCGGGATTTTCGATGCACTCGTCAAAGGCCATGCAAATGTCCGAGCCCAGGTTGGACTGGATCTGCATACTCTCCTCCGGGCCCATGAAGATCTTCCGGCCGTCGATATGGGAGGAGAAGGAGACCCCCTCCTCCTTGATCTTCCGCAGAGAGGCCAGGGAAAACACCTGAAATCCCCCGGAATCTGTGAGGATCGGCCCCTTCCAGGTCATAAACTTGTGCAGCCCGCCCAGCTCCCGGATCAGCCGGTCTCCGGGGCGCAGATGCAGATGGTAAGTGTTAGACAGCTCCACCTGGGTGCCGATGGCCTCCAGGTCGGCGGCGGACAGGGCTCCCTTAATGGCGCCCTGGGTCCCTACGTTCATAAATACCGGGGTCTGGACCGTGCCATGGGCACAGGTGAAAACACCCCGCCGGGCGGCGCCCTCGGTTCTCAGCAACTTGAACATGACGTTTCTCCTAATATTGTATAAAATGTCTATTCTTCCGGCAGCAGCCGCAGGAGCACCAGCTCCGGAGGATTGAAGATCCGGGGCAGCCAGTCCCTGCGGAGCCCACGGCTGACCACCAGCTTCGTTCCGCCCAGGTCATACAGGCCTCCGGCATAGGGAGGAAACAGCCCCTGCCCCGGGGCGTACAGCCCGTTCAGGACTCCAGGCAGCCGCCACTGGCCCCCGTGGGCGTGTCCGCTGACCACCAGGTCATACCCGGATCGGCGGAAGTCCGCTACATAGTCCGGCCGGTGGCACAGCAAAACGGAATAGAGCTTGTCGTTCCGCTGGGCGAAGCACCGCTCCCGCTGGGCCTGCCAGTCGTTTTCATAGGGCTCGTCCTGGCTGCAATCGTACCCCGCCAGGCACAGACCCTGGCCGTTCAGCACCACGCTGACTGCGTCGCCCTCCAGTACCGTTACCCCACAGGAGCAGATCAGGTCCTTGACCTGCTCCACGTTTTCCAGGCGGAATTCGTGGTTGCCCGCGCTGTACCAGCAGGGATACCGGCGGCCCACCGCCCGCAGCAGCTCCCAGGAGCCCTGCCAGCTGACCTTATTATCCACAATGTCCCCGGGAAGCAGGAGCCCGTCGGGCTCCAGCGCCTGGATTTTTTCCAGCAGCCGGCTCTGCCCCGGGCCGTAAACGATGCCGTGCAGGTCGGAGACGACGCACAGCCGGACCTCCTGGTGGAGCTTCGGGGAGCGCAGGGCATAGATCCGGGTAGTCAGAGGATAGGAGGCAGCCCAGCCCGCGGCGGCTACCGCCCCGGCAGCCAGAAGCCCGCCGCCCAGCCATTTTTTCTTATCCATAGAGATTCCTCCGTTCTTCCCCTTATAGTAACCGAAAATCTCCGGAAAAGCAAGTCTGCAAAATGGACCGGCCCGGGTCAGATTTCTCCCCGATGCACATATGCTGTGACAGAGGGAGGCGGCGCGGTGGAGAAGGGGAGACGGTCTGCGGGCCACGGCATGGTGTACAGCGCCATGCTTTTGACGGGGGCCCATTTGTTTTTGCGTGTGATCGGCATGGGCTTTCAGGTGTATCTGTCCGGGCGGATCGGCCCGGCGGGCATGGGCCTGATGCAGCTGGTCCTGTCGGTCACGGCGCTGCTTATGACGGCGGCCATGGCCGGGATTCGGACGGGGACCATGTACCTGTCCGCCGAGGCCATCGGCAAGGGGCGCAGCGGGGAGATCCCCCGGATCCTCCGGGCCTGCTTTTGCTACAGCGGGGCCTTTGCCTTGGCGGTCAGCCTGGCCTCCGTCCGGTTTGCCGGGACCCTGGCGGAGCGCTGGATCGGCCAGGGCTCTGCGGCTCTGGCCTTAAGAATCTTTGGAGTGCTCCTTCCGGCGGTCTGCCTGAACGGGGTCATGACCGGGTACTTTACCGCCGCCGGGCGGATCAAGGCTCTGACGGTGGTGGAAATCCTGGAGCAGCTGCTGGGCATGATTCTGACCCTGGCCCTACTCAGCCGGGCAGGGCGGAATCCGGGCCGGGCCTGTGCCGCCGTGGTGGCGGGCAGCAGCCTGTCCGTGGTGTTTACCCTGGGGTGCCTGCTGGTCCTCCGGCGGCGGGAGCCCCGGCTTCCGGCGGAGCGCCCGGCGCCGGTGACCCGGAAGCTTCTGCGGACGGCGCTGCCATTGGCGGCGGCGGACGATCTGCGCATGGGCCTGTCTGCCCTGGAGAACTTGCTCATTCCCCGGCGGCTGGGCCTGTACCCCGGGGAGGCGGAGCCTTTGGCCCGGTATGGGACCGTCTGCGGCATGGTTTTCCCGGTGATGATGTTCCCGGCGGCGCTGCTGTTCGGCCTGACGGAGCTGCTGATCCCGGAGCTGGCCCGGTGTCTGGCGGGGGAGCGCCGGGGGCGCATCCGTTATTTGACCCGCCGGGGACTCCGGGTGGGGCTGCTGTACGGCCTGGGCTGCGGCGGCGCGCTGCTGCTGGGGGCGGAGGAGCTGGGGCTGCTGCTGTATGGAAGCGCCGAGGCGGGGCGGGCTCTGCGGCTGTTTGCCCCTCTGGTCCCCATGCTGTATCTGGACATCCTCACCGACGCCATGACCAAGGGCCTGGGACAGCAGGTGGCCTGCGTGCGGTATAATATCTTCACCTCCGGCCTGGACGTGGCGCTGCTGTGGCTCCTGCTGCCCCGGCTGGGGATCCGGGGGTACTATGGCAGCTTCGTGCTGACCCATGGGATCAATTTTGCGCTGAGTATCCAGCGGCTCCTGCGGGTAAGCGGGCTGGAGCTCCGTCTGCCCGTCTGCCTGGGGGCCCTGGCTGCGGCCCTGGGCGCGGTGGGGCTATGCCGCCTGCTGCCCTGGAGCGGCCTGGGCAGGGCGGCGGCCTATACCGGGCTGTGGGTCCTGCTGTGCCGTGGGCTGGGACTGACCCGGGGTGGGGAGCTGTCCTGGCTCAGAGGGACCGCTTTCGGCAATGTTGAGAAAAAATGGCGCAGATAGCCGTTAAAATTGCACAATTCTAACCTTGACTTTTTGTGTAATACGTCTATAATATTTCTGCAACATAAAAAGATGTTTGATGGATGAATGGATGAGAGGACGTACTTATGCAAATTCTGTTATCGCTTTCCGTAGCGATCCTGGCGGGTCTGCTCATGACCCGGATCGCAAAACCCCTGAAATTGCCGTCTGTGACGGCGTACCTGGTTGCCGGCGTTTTGATCGGACCCTATTGCCTGGGCCGGCTGGGCATCGAGGGCCTGGGCTTCCCCACTATGGAGAATGTGGAGGCGCTGTCGCTGATCTCCGATGTGGCGCTGGGCTTTATCGCCTTTTCCATCGGCAGTGAATTCCGCCTGTCCCAGCTGAAGCAGACGGGCCGCCAGGCCTTTGTGATCGGCGTGCTTCAGGCTCTGGCGGCCACCTTCCTGGTGGATGTGAGCCTGCTGCTGGTGGCCTGGCTGGCCAAGGGGACCCTGAGCGTGGCCCAGGCCATTACGCTGGGCGCCATTGCCACGGCGACCGCCCCGGCGGCTACGCTGATGGTCGTCCGGCAGTATAAGGCCAAGGGCCCCCTGGTGGACCTGCTGCTGCCCATCGTGGCCCTGGACGACGCCGTGGGCCTGGTGG
>CAKTIN010000003.1 GCA_934565775.1 uncultured Oscillospiraceae bacterium | reverse complement strand
GCCGCGGGAGGCCGTCTCTTCATAGATCGGCCGCCGGAGGTCCAGGGTCCGAATGATTCCGGCGGGGGTCAGATCAAACACCCGGCGCAGGAGGTCCGTCAGCTTTTCGTCGCGGATCTTTCCGGTGCCGTAGGTATCCACCCGGACGGAGACCGGATGGGCCACGCCGATGGCATAGGCCAGCTGCACCTGCACCCGGTCCGCCAGACCGGCAGCCACCACATTCTTGGCCATGTAGCGGGCCATATAGGCCGCGCTGCGGTCCACCTTCGTGGGGTCCTTTCCGGAGAAAGCGCCGCCGCCGTGGGAGAAATAGCCGCCGTAGGTATCCACAATGATCTTCCGGCCGGTCAGACCGGTGTCGCCCGCCGGGCCGCCCACAACAAACTTCCCGGTGGGATTGATATAGACCGCGCCCACCTGGCTCATACGGAAGCCATACCGCTCCAGCACCGGCGCGATCACATTCTCCCGGATATAGGTCCGCAGCTCCTCCATGGCAAAGTCCTCGGTGTGCTGCACGGAAACCACCACGGCGTCGATCCCCACGGGCTTCCCGGCCTCGTCAAATTCCACGGTCACCTGAGTCTTGCCGTCGGGGCGAAGCTTGTCGTTCTCCCGGATGCAGCGGGTGAGCTGGGTGGTCAGCGCCCGGGCCATGGCGGCGGGCAGGGGCATCAGCTCCTTGGTCTGGTTGCAGGCGCCGCCGAACATCATGCCCTGGTCCCCTGCACCGCCCACGGCGTCGTTGGTGCCCATGGCAATGTCCGGAGACTGGGTGTGGATCCGGCACTCGATCTTCACCGTATCTGCGGCGAAGCCGTCCTCGGGGTGGGTGTAGCCGATGCGGCGGATGGTCTCCCGGGCCACGGCGGCATAGTCCACCTGGGCCTTGGTGGTGATCTCGCCGCAGATGCAGCAGTAATCCGTGGTCACCATGGTCTCACAGGCCACCCGGGAGCCGGGATCCTGGGCCAGGCAGGCGTCCAAAATGGCATCGGAGATAGAGTCGGCCACCTTGTCGGGATGGCCTTGGGTCACGCACTCGGAAGTAAACAGTCTTTTTTCCATATTTTTAATCCTTTCAGAACATTCCATACAACAAAAAAAGCATTCCGCACAGACGGAACGCTTCAAACACAGCATCCTCATCTTTCGTCATACGCCGGAATTAGCACCTTGAAACTAACAGGTTGCCGGGCTTCATCGGGCCGTTCCCTCCGCCACTCTTGATAAGGTTCTATTCAATTGCATAACTATTATAGCGATAATTCGCCGAATGTCAAGAGAAAACTCCTATCTTTTTCGACTATTTTCCCGATTGCCAGCGGTTCTTGGAAAATTCATGAAATCCAGGTAGACTTTTTCCTGAAAATCGGGTAGAATAGGACTATCATTTTCCTGCGGCTCCGGCCGGAAAGGAGCGACCTCTCTTGAAGAATCTTCGGCGCAAATATGCAGCCTTCTGCCAGCGCAATCGCAATCGGGGCGTGCCCAACCTCATGCTGTGGATCGCCGTGGGCAATCTGATCGTTTTTCTGATCTCTACTATGGACCCCAGCGGGCTTACCTACAGCGCCCTGGCCTTTTCCCCGGCGCTGATCCTAAAGGGGCAGGTCTGGCGGCTGTTCACCTACATCTTTACGGTGCTGTGCGGCGTGAATGCCACAGGTCTGCTGCTGGGAGCGCTGCTGCTTCTGGTGTATTACAGCCTGGGCAATTCGCTGGAGGCCACCTGGGGACGGCTGCGATTTAATCTCTATTATTTTTCCGGCGTTTTGCTTTCCGACCTGGTCGGGCTCCTTTTCCGGATCCCTATGAGCGTGGAGTATATCAATCTGAGCCTTTTCCTGGCCTATGCCACCTTATATCCGGAGACCCGCTTTCTGCTTTTCTGGTTTATACCGGTCAAGGCCCGGTGGCTGGGTCTGATCGAGTTGGGGCTCTCCGCCTGGAGCGTGCTTTCCGGCCTGCTGACCGCGCCCACCTCCTTCACCTATCTGGTCCCCATGATCGCCCTTCTGAATTACTTCCTGCACTTTGGAAAGGAGATTGCCAACCTGCTGCCGGTCTCCTGGCGGGTCAATCTGACCCGGAAGCGTTCCCCCCGCAATAAGACCATTCCCTTCCCCGGCGGGGCACACGCCTCATCCCCCCGGGCCGAGGCCCCCTATACCCACAAATGCACCGTCTGTGGCCGGACGGATGTGACCAATCCGGAGCTGGAATTCCGCTATTGCTCCAAGTGCAAGGGCTATTACTGCTATTGCAGCGATCACATCAACAACCATGTGCATATCCAGTAGCATTCGTCCCCGCCCCATGGGTGGGGACCTTTTCTGTCCTCCGGGGTTGTTTTTCCCGGTGAAACGTGATAAAATAATTTGGAATTTTATGCAGAACGAGGTCCACAATGAAACGTTTTCTTGCCTGTATTGCAGCGCTCCTGGCGCTGCTGCTTTTCGCCGGCTGCGCCAAGGAGGCTGGCCACGGCGCGCCCATCACCGTCTCCCTGGAGATCCGCTGTGACGTTTTGCTGGAGCACATGGACGAGCTGAAGGCGGAGAAGCGAAGCCTGGTCCCGGAAAGCGGCGTGCTGCTCTCCACGGGGCCGGTCACCGCCTATGAGGGCGATACGGTCTTTGACCTGCTCCGCCGGGAGCTCACCGCCCGAAAGCTCCACTTTGAATACACCGACGCCAATCTCTATAAATCCATCTATATCGAGGGAATCTGCAACCTGTATGAGTTTGACTGCGGGCCCCAGTCCGGATGGGTCTACAGTGTGAACGGGCAGTTTCCCAATCTGGGCTGCTCCGGCTACACCCTGTCCGACGGGGATCAGGTGGTATTCGCCTATACCCGGGACCTGGGCAAGGATGTAGGGGGCGGGGATTTCTCATGAAAAACGACGCCTTCTCCGGGTGCCACCCTCTGGTCAACTTCGAATTTTTTCTCTCGGTGCTGCTGCTGAGTATGTTTCTGACCCAGCCGGTGTGCCTGCTCCTGTCCCTGGCCGGGGCGGCCTTGTATAACCTTCGCCTGAAGGGCGCAAAGGCCCTGCGGTTTCAGCTTGTTTATCTGCTCCCCCTGCTGGTGCTGACGCTGCTTCTGAATCCCTTGTTCAGCCATGAGGGTGCGACGATCCTTCTGTACCTGCCCAACGGCAATCCCTTGACTCTGGAGTCCATGGCCTACGGTGCGTCTGCTGCGGTCCTTCTGGCAGCCGTGGTCAGCTGGTTTGCCTGCTGCAACGAGGTGCTGACCTCCGATAAATTCATCTACCTCTTCGGCCGGGCGGCGCCGGCCCTCTCGCTGCTGCTGTCCATGACCCTGCGGTTTGTCCCCCACTTCCACCGGCAGATGCAGCAGATCGCCCAGGCCCGAGCCGGACTGCATCCCGGGGAGAAGGGCCGCCTCCGGCGGCTTCGGGCAGCGATGGCAGCCTTTTCCGCAACCGTCACCTGGGCGCTGGAATCCGCCATTCAGACCGCCGACAGCATGAAAAGCCGGGGCTACGGCCTGAAGGGCCGCACCGCCTTCCACAACTTCCGCTTTACCCGGCGGGATGGGCTTTGCCTGGGTCTCTGCCTGGGGCTGACCGGCGTGGTATTGGCCGGAAAGCTCCTGGGAGCCCTGGACTTTCAATACTATCCCACCATTTCCGGGGACCTGACCGCTCCCCTTACCCTGCTTGCCCAGGGGGCCTTTGGCCTGCTGTGCTTTTTCCCTGTGATACTTGATTTCTGCGAGGATCTAAAATGGAACTCTTTACCCTCCGCGACCTGAGCTTTACCTACCCGGGGCAGGAACACCCAGCCCTGAGCGGCGTGACCCTGTCCCTATTTCCCGGGGAATGCGTCCTTCTGGCCGGCCCCTCCGGCTGCGGAAAATCCACGCTTCTGCGGCAGCTGAAGCCTGCCCTTGCCCCCCACGGGGCGCGGAGCGGGACTCTGCTCTTCCGGGGCGCCCCGCTGGACGCCCTTGATCTGCGGGCGCAGGCGGAGTGCATCGGCTTTGTGCAGCAGGACCCGGACAGCCAGATCGTAACGGACAAGGTTTGGCACGAGCTGGCCTTCGGCCTGGAGAGCCTGGGGCTGGATACGGATACCATCCGGGGCCGGGTGTCGGAAATGGCCTGCTTTTTCGGCATGGAGAGCTGGTTTTATAAGGATGTCTCGGAGCTGTCCGGCGGGCAGAAGCAGCTGCTGAATCTGGCCTCCGTTATGGTCATGCAGCCGGAGGTGCTCCTGCTGGATGAGCCCACCAGTCAGCTGGACCCCATCGCCGCCGCTGATTTCCTGGCAACCGTGGGAAAGATCAACCGGGAGCTGGGGACGACCGTCCTGCTGACGGAGCACCGCCTGGAGGAAGCCATGCCCATGGCCACCCGGGCCATTTTCATGGAGGAGGGAAAGCTCCTCTGTGATGGGACCCCTGAGGAGGCCTTTGCCGCGCTGCGAGCCGCCGGGAGCCCCATGCTTCGGGCCATGCCAGCCCCCATGCGCGTCTGGGCCAGCGTGAAAACGTCCCTGCCCTGCCCCATGACCGTGGGCCAGGGGCGGCAGTTTCTGTCCCAATATGCCCAGAACCACCCGCTGTCTCCCGTCCCCCGCCGCCCGTCCTTTGCGCCCGGCGGCGCGCCGGTCCTGGAGGCGAAGGAGGTCTGGTTCCGGTATGAAAAGGACGGCCGGGATATTCTGAAGGGGCTGAATTTTTCCGTCTATTCCGGGGAGCTGGTCTGCATTCTGGGAGGCAACGGCGCAGGAAAGACCACGACCCTTGCGGTGCTTTCCGGGGCCAGGAAGCCCTATCGCGGCACGATCCGCACCCAGGAAACGCAGTTTGCATTTCTGCCGCAGAACCCCCGGTCCCTGTTTGCCCGAAGCACCCTGCGCCAGGAGCTGGAGGAGCTGTCCCCCGCCCCGGAGGTCTGGAACCGGATCTGCGGCCTATGCGGCCTGGGCGGTCTTTTGGACCGGCATCCCTATGACCTGTCCGGCGGTGAGCAGCAGCGGGCGGCCCTGGCGAAGGTCCTTCTCACCGAGCCGAGGCTTCTGCTCCTGGATGAGCCCACTAAGGGCCTGGATGCCGCCTTCAAGGAGACCTTTGCCGGGATTCTGGCACAGGTGAAAGCCTCCGGCGTGGGCATTGTCATGGTAAGCCATGACGTGGAGTTCTGCGCCGCCTATGCCGACCGCTGCTGTCTGTTTTTTGACGGCGGGATCACGGCCCAGGGCGACCCCCAGACCTTCTTCTCAGGCAAGCGCTTCTATACCACCGCAGCAAACCGCATGGCCCGGCATCTGCTGCCGGAGGCGGTGACAGCGGAGGATGTGATTACCGCCTGCGGCGGGCAGCTCCCGCCCAAAAAGCAGCAGCCGCCGGACCAACCGGCGCCGCCGCCCCCACCGCCTCCGCAAAAAAAGAAGCCTCTGCCCCTCTGGCGGAAGCTGGCCGGTCTATTTTCCGGCGCTGGAACTCTGGCGCTGGCGCTCTATTCCATTTATGGGCTGAATCTGACCGGCCTGTTTCAGTCTGGCGGCAATCGGGGCCTGCTCTATGGCGTCTACGGGGCGCTATTTGCCTGCCTGGCTCTGTTTCTTCTAAGCGTCTGCGCCGGTCAGGGCGTTCGCCCCGCCAAGCGCCGGCGAAGCCCAATTCGGCCCAAGGTGTGGCTTGCTGCCGGGCTCAGCCTTCTGGCAATCCCGCTGACGCTCTTCCTTGGGAGCCGGTATTTCGGAGAAAAAAAGTATCTGCTTTTGTCGATTCTAATTCTCGTAGAGACCATGCTGCCCTTCTTCCTGCTCTTTGAGGGGCGGCGGCCCCAGGCGCGGGAGCTGGTGCTTCTGGCCGTGCTCTGCGCCCTGGCGGTGGCCGGGCGGGCCGTGTTCTTCGCGCTTCCCGGGTTCAAGCCGGTGGCGGCACTGGTCATTATAGCTGCGGTGGCCTTCGGCGGGGAGACCGGCTTCCTGATGGGGGCCATGTCCATGTTCGTTTCCAATATGCTTTTCGGACAGGGGCCCTGGACCCCGTGGCAAATGTTCGCCATGGGCCTGATTGGCCTGCTTACCGGGCTCCTGTCCCGCACCGGGCTCCTGGGGACCGGTCGGCTGTCTCTGGCCGTATTCGGCGGCGCGGTCGTGCTGCTCGTTTACGGCGGAATCATGAACCCGGCTTCCGTGCTGATGTATCAGTCTGCCCCCAATTGGCAGATGTTTCTGACCGCTTATCTCACCGGTGTCCCGGCAGATCTGATCCACGCCGGTGCTACAGCTCTGTTTCTCTGGTTCCTGTCGGAGCCCCTGCTGGAAAAGCTGGAGCGGGTCAAGGTAAAATACGGCCTATTGGGAGGCGCCCTATGAGTGAGTTTCGGCAGCGGCTTTACCTCTCCACCATTGCAGACGACGCCTGCCCGCTGGCCCGGGATAACGGCCTGGGCCTGGAGCTGGCAGAATTCTGCACTGCCTCCAATCTGGATCGGGATTTGCCGGAATATGCGCCCATTGTCCGGAAAAAAATGCAGTATGCCAGCCGGTTTGTGTTCCACGGTCCCTTTGCGGAGCTCTGCCCGGCGGCCATCGATCCGCTGGTCCGGGAGGTCACGGAACGCCGCTATTTACAGGCGGCGGCGCAGGCGGAGTCCTTGGGAATCCACCGCATGGTCATCCATACGGGGTATATTCCCATGGTGTACTATCCCGTCTGGATGATCGAGCAGTCCGTGGCATTCTGGAAGCAGCTCCTGCCGAAGCTGCCCGATGGCATGACCATCCTTCTGGAGAATGTGATGGAGGATACGGCGGAGATTCCCGTTTCCATTGCCAGAGACGTAAACGACCCCCGGCTGCGCCTGTGCCTGGATATTGGCCATGCCAACACCCGGCTGTCCAAGGCCCCGGTCGCCGACTGGATTCGGGCCATGGCCCCCTGGCTGTCTCATCTGCATTTGCACAATAACGACGGCGACTGGGACCTGCACCAGAATCTGGGGGACGGCGTGCTGCCCGTATCGGAGCTGATTCGCCAGGCGGAGGCCCTCTGCCCGGCGGCTACCTATACCATCGAGACTATGCACGCAGAGCCCTCCGTTCGCTTTTTGAAGGACGAGGGATTTTTATAACGCGGCCATGATAAGGAAAGCGGCGGAGAATCCAAATATTCTCCGCCGCTGCATTTTTTATTTGAGGCTTAGCCCTGGTAGCCCACCAGGTCGGCCAGAGGCCGGTCAATGATCACGGTGCAGTCGGGGTGCATCTTGATCATGGTGGAGGGGTTGCTTACCGTGATCTCATCGTTCATAATGAGCTCCTTGATGGCATTGGCCTTGGGCGCGCCGGAGGCGACCAGGATCAGCTTCTTGGCCCGCATAATGTCGCCCATGCCCATGGTGACCGCCTTCTTGGGCACCTCGTCCTCGCTGGCGAAGAACCGGGAGTTGGCCTTAATGGTGCTCTCGTCCAGGACCTCAATGTGCGCCTCGCTGTGCAGAACCTTACCGGGCTCGTTGAAGCCCACATGGCCGTCCACACCGATGCCCAGCAGCTGCACGTCCACCTTGGAGGCGGCCAGCACAGCACGGAACTGCTTTACGATGTCCTCCTCCTTGCCGATGCCGGAGGCGACGAAGGTGTTCTCCTTCTTGATGTTCACATGGTCGAAGAAGTTGGTGTTCATGAAGTAGCGATAGCTCTGGTCATGATCGGGCGTCAGGCCGATATACTCGTCCAGATTCACGGAATGGACCTGGGAGAAATCCACCTCGCCGCGCTCATAGGCGCGGATGATATAGGGATAGACCGCCTGCGCGCTGCTGCCCGTCGCCAGGCCCAGCGTGGCATGGGGATCGTCCTGCACGACCTTGGTGATCATGCCGCCTGCAACTTCACAAACCTCTGCATAAGTATCTTTTACAATCACACGCATGGTAATAACCTCCTGAATTTCAGTTCAAAGTCCCAATTTGGACCCAACTTTACAAATCCATTATAGCAGAATTTCCTATGCTTTCAAGGGCAAACCGGCAGCATTGTTTTGGTGTGTACAATTAAAGTAGAAAATGGAAAATCCGGGGAGAATCTTTGTCTAATTCTACAATTGCGCAGGGGTGCAATGCTCTGCTATAATAGCGCCAGAACGTAATAAAGAAAGGGTGAAGCAAGTTGCTGCACAATGAAGATTTGAAAAAGGTCTATGATGGCTGCGCCGCCCGCAATGCCGGGCAGCCGGAGTTTTTGCAGGCGGTCCGGGAGGTACTGGAGAGCCTGGAGCCGCTGATCCAGCGCCACCCGGAATATCTGCGAGACAGCCTGCTGGAGCGCCTTGTGGAGCCCGAGCGGCTTGTGGAATTCCGGGTGTGCTGGACGGACGACCAGGGCAAGGTCCAGGTCAACCGGGGCTACCGGGTGCAGTTCAACAGCGCCATCGGCCCGTATAAGGGCGGTCTGCGCTTCCATCCCTCGGTGAACGCCAGCATTCTGAAGTTCCTGGGCTTTGAGCAGACCTTCAAGAACAGCCTGACCGGCCTGCCCATGGGCGGCGGCAAGGGCGGCAGCGATTTTGATCCCAAGGGGAAATCCGACCGGGAGATCATGCGCTTCTGCCAGAGCTTCATGACAGAGCTGTACCGGCACATCGGTCCGGATACCGACGTCCCCGCCGGGGATATCGGCGTCGGAGGGCGGGAGATCGGCTATCTGTTCGGCCAGTATAAGCGCCTGCGCAACGAGTATTCCGGCGTGCTCACCGGCAAGGGGCTGTCCTTCGGCGGCTCTCTGATCCGCACGGAGGCCACTGGCTATGGCCTGTGCTACTTCACCCAGGAGGCCCTGGCCTGTCTGCGGGGCACCAGCTTCGCAGGAAAGACCATCGTCATTTCCGGCAGCGGCAATGTGGCTCAGTACGCCTGTAAGAAGGCTCAGGAGCTGGGCGCCAAGGTCGTAGCCATGAGCGATTCCAGCGGCTATGTCTACGATCCCAACGGAATGGACGCCGAGCTGGTCATGGATCTGAAGAACAACCGCAGAGCCCGGATCAGCCTCTATGCGCAGGAGAAGCCCGGCGCGGTCTTTACCCCCGGCTGCTCCGGCATTTGGGGCATCCCCTGCGACATTGCCCTGCCCTGCGCGACCCAGAATGAAATTGACGCAGACAGCGCCCGGCTTCTGGTAAAGAACGGCTGCACGGTCGTCTGTGAGGGCGCCAATATGCCCAGTACGCCGGAGGCCATTGAGGTCTACCAGGCGAATCATGTCCTGTACGGCCCGGCGAAGGCCGCCAACGCCGGCGGTGTGGCCACCAGCGGGCTGGAAATGACCCAGAACAGCCAGCGTCTGAGCTGGACGGCGGAGCAGGTGGATGAGACCCTCAAGGGGATCATGAAAGATATTTTCCATAACGCCGCCTCTGCCGCAGAGAAGTGCGGCTGCCCCGGCAATCTAATGGTTGGCGCCAATGTGGCAGGCTTCCTGAAGGTCGCAGACGCCATGCTGGCCCAGGGAATCGTGTAATTTTGAAAGAAAAACCGGCGGTGGAGCTCCACCGCCGGCTCTTTTGCAAAGGGCCTGCCGGGAACACCGGCGGGCCCTGCTTTTTCCCAATTACCGCACCTCGACCAGATGCTGCCGCATCCCGGCTCCCGGCATATACATATCCATGAGCAGCCACATCACCTGATCGTCGGTAAAATATGGCTTTGCCTTGGAGAGGTTTACCGTGTCCATAGTCCGGGCATACTCATAAGTGCCGGAAATGTGCTCATCCGTAGCGTCCGGCCCGTAATACTCCCGCAGGACAGAGAGGGTCTCCTGCTGAATGGCGTCATCCACCTTGCTGTTCAGCCGGTCATCGGACCAGCCGGTCATGCGCATCAGATTGTCCTTGGTAGGCAGCTCCCCGGTCTCCACATCCAGATTGTACACCCGGTATTCCGTCAGACCGGAGACGCGCTCGGTGCTCTCGATGAGCAGGGACAGCACGGAGCCGTTCAGATAGACCTGAAAATTCATCTGGGAATAATAGGGATTCCCCTTCCCGTCCCGATAGCACTCCAGAGAATCCTGAGCCTCATCCAGGAAATCGCTGGTAATAGTAGTGTTGATCCGGGAGGCCTCCTCGCTCTGAACGGTCAGCTTGGGCAGCCGGAAGTTGTACACCCCGACCTGATCGCTCCAGCCGGATTCATTCAGCTGGGTCACCACATAGTCTGTAGCGCTGCGCTGGCCGGGCTTTGTCTCATCTTTGGTCTCCGAGGTGATCCAGAGGTATTTTTCATCCAGCCGGGACAGCTCACGGGACGCTTGATGCGCCGCTTTTTGCAGATTGCATCCACCCAGTAGGCTCACCAGCAGCAAAACTGACAGAGCAAAAGCCAATCGCTTCACCGCAGAAACTCCCTTCTTTCTCTATAAATCCAGATTGTGACAGCAGAGAAACGGCATTTGAACGGTCCCCTGCCCGATCTTTTCTAAAAACAATATGCCCCGCCGGGCCCCGGCAGAACCGCGCCTTTTATTGTGCCTCCAGGGGAATGGTGGAACCGGTCACACTGTTTTCCCCGGTGTCGACGCCGCCGGTCAGCCGCAGGTGCAAGGTTTTCCCTTCGGCTGCCGCTTTTTCCACGGGTACCAGAAGGAACCATTGGGCCATATCGTCCGTGGCATACTCCGGTGCGTCCGCGTGGACAACGACCGTCATAGCGTCGGCCTCCTCCACCAGATTGACCGAGTGTCGCACCGAGCCGGTCCCGGTCTCCTGAAGCAGCACCAGCAAAAGATACGTTTCAAAAAAAGCGTCGTCAAAATCCGCCGCCTGGGTCAGCTCCTCGAAGCGGATCTGTCCCAGAAAATCGTCCAGCTCCTGCCTGGAGGAAATTTTCACGAAACCCAGGCCGGAGGGGTCCTCCCACTGGTGCAGCCAGCTGCGGAAGGTAGATAACTGATCCCGATAGCGCAGGACCTCCGCCTCCACGGGAGTTCCCTCCCCTTCGCCGGGCTCTTCCACCGGATGGCCCGGCCGGATGAGCGAATCCGACGGGAGCTGCGTAGGGGTAAGCACCAGCTGCGTCTCCGAGGGCAAAGCCTCCGTTGGGCCCGGCGTATCTGCGGCCCGGCAGGCCCCCAGGCCTAAACTTGCCGCTGCAAACAGCACGGTCAGCACGCGCTTCCACGTTCCTTTCATTCCGACTCCTCCTTTGGGCTTTGTGCCAGGATTGTACCATACCCCCGCCCGGGGGTCAAGAGCTCCAAAGGAAATTTAAGATTTCTTAATGCGCATCCGGCTCCCCGCCGCGCTTCTTCCACTTGGCATAGATCTCCTGCAGCCGCTTGGTGCGGTTATAGGACTTGGACCTGCGCAGATTGGGGAAGGCCTCGGAAATATGATGATAGGTCCGGCGGGACCGCTCCGACAGGGCGCGGAAGCGCTCCGCCGCCGCGTCCGCGCGCTCCATAGCCTCCTTGTGCTTCTGGTCCATGGTGCTGCGCATTTTTTCCAGCTTTTCCAGCTGCTGGGGCAGACGCTCCAGCTCTCGCTCCCGAAGCTCCAGGGCCTTATCCGACAGCCCCTCGCCGATGGAATCGGAGACCTGGCGCAGGGCCTTCTCCATTTCCTCCGCCGCCTTCCACATTTTCGGCAGCTTCAGCACGCCCAGGCCGGTCAGGATGAAATCCGTCAGCCAGGCGGCGCTGAACAGGCCGATCAGCACCCAGCCCAGCCATGCCGGCAGCAGGTGCAGCAGCTTCAGATTCAGGGGCTGGACATAGTCCACAATCAGCATTGCCCCAAAGCCCCAAATGACCGAGAACAGCAGGCAGACGTGCCCGCCGATATTCAGAGGCAGCCGGGAATAATCCCAGAGCCGCTCATGGAGCACCCGGTAAGAGATCACGCCGAGAAGATACTCGATCACCGTGGGCACAATGACGCACACCAGATATTCCAGCACCGGCTGGTTCCCGATGGGCTTCAAAATCTCCGCCACGGCCACCACGCCCATGCCGTAAATCGGGCAAACCGGGCCAAAGAGAAATCCGCGGTTGACAAATTTCCCGGACTTAAACGCCGCAAAAATCACCTCGCAGCACCAGCCCAGAAAGCTAAATACAAAGAAAGTCCAAAGCGCCTCATATGCGTTCATTCTGGGGTCCTCCAGCCGTCAGTTCTCTGGGGAGATTATAGCATAACCCGGCGGAAAATGCAACTTCCGCCGGGCCTCCTTTATTTCTCCCGCCGGGCGCAGCCGTCCCCCGTCGCAGCGGTATAGAATTTCGACAGATGCTGCCAGGTTTTTCGATCGACCTCTCCGTTTTCCGGCAGATCGGCCCGGTGCTGAAAGGCTTTGACCGACCGGACGGTCTCCGGGTCCATCGCCCCCGTAAGACCCGGGGCGGGCAGGCCCAGATTTTTTTCACTGAGCACGGTGAGCAGCGCCTGAACGAGGTACACATGGTCGTTGCGCTCCCCTGCCGCCAGAATCTGCCCCGGCGCGAAAAGCAGCTCCAGGGACTCTGCCGGGCCGTAAGTGATCAGGGCCCCGTTGTATTCCCGGACCAGGCGCATCCAGGTGTCGTGGTCCACCACGCCGGTGACCGGCAGGCGGTAGTGCCGCTGGAAGGCCGTAACGGCGGCGGTGGTATTGGTTCCGAATATGCCGTCGGGGATCACCGGAACCAGCCGGGCGTTACCCAGCGCCACCATGCGCAGCATGGTTTGTAGACTTAGAATCGGCCGTGCAATGAATTCTTCCCGTTCCCTCATGGCGATCCCTCCTTACAGCGGGTCCCGCATTCCCAGGGACAGCTCGTTTCCCGGGAATTGGGTCAGCGTTGTGGTTTTGGAATAGCGCTGGGTGGGATTGCCGCCCCTGGCGGGGGTCTGGCGCTTTGCGGCTGCCGGAGCGAAGGCGGCGACTGCGCCGGAGCCCACTCCATAAGGATTCAGCTCCCGGCTGTTGGCCACATTTCGGATCCCACCGAACTGCTCGGAAATGCCGTTCCAGGTAGCCGCGTCCACCACTCCCGTCTCCGGCAGCCCCAGCCAGCCCTGAGCCGCCAGGACCGCCGTTCGGGTCACGGAGCCGAAGACCCCGTCCATCTGGATTGTGGGAATGGAGCGGATATATTCCGCCAGGACTGCCAGCATATATTGCAGCTGGCGGACGCTCTCCCCGGTGGAGCCCACCTGGAGCGTTCCCGGGAACTGGCCGGATATGGCGTAGAACTGCTGCCCCTCGGACCGCAGCTCCGCCAGATGGGTCACCGCCACATAGATGCGCACCAGCTCATACCAGGTGGCCTTCCCCACGATGCCGTCCGGCGTCAGGTTGAAGATCTCCTGGAATTTCCGCACCGCCGCTTCGGTTTTGGAGCCGAACACGCCGTCCACCGTCCCCACCTTGGGGATGGCCGGATAATTCTGGGAAATGCGGTTCAGCTCCACCTGGACCACGGTGACATACTGCCCCGTGCTGCCGCGGCGCAGCGGCGTTCCGGGATAGGAGGTGCTCACGCCCCGCACCGGGGCATTCTGTACGATTTCAATGTTATTTCCGTAATAATTCCGCAGAATCTGAACGGAATTGTAGCCCTGCGTGGCCAGATACTGGGAGCCCCACTGGCTCAGCCCCTCGCAGGTGACCGTGGTCCCGTTGCAGAACTTTGCAGCCAGTGGTTCCACATAATTCTGCCTTCTAATGTAATTGTTGAAAATGTCATCCACAATTGCGGACACATTCTGGAAGAAGTTCCGCCCGTTCACAAAGGCCTGGTCATAGGCCGTGGAGTTGGTAATGTCAAAATCATAGCCCCGGCTGCGGTAGAATTCCGTATAGACCCGGTTCAGGGCAAAGGAAATAATCGCCAGAATATTGGCCCGCAGGGCGCTCTCGTCCCAGGTGGGGTAGATTTCGCTGGAGGCGACGTTCTTCACATAGTCGGAAAAGGGCACGGTCACATTGGCGGCATAGCTGCTGGGCGTGCCGAGATGAACGGTAATGCGCTCCGGTACATAAGGCGTCACAGTAATCATGAGGCACCTCACAAATTCTGGGGCGGAATTTCAAACCGCTCAAGCTTATCGTAGGATGAGGGAAATTCCGACAGGGGTACAAACATAAGGTTCTGCACGGACACGGTGCCGGGAAAAACCTGGACGCTGTTCACCTCCAGCAGCTCATAGTCCGCCTTATAGGCCCGCAGATTCACCTGGGTAAAGGGCTTGCCCTGAAACTCCGGGTCCAGACTCTCCGACATCGGCGGAACCTCCACCTCAATGGGAGTGATCAATCCGCTTTCATCGGTAATACGCACCGCCAGAAGCGCTCCATTCAGGTCAAAAACGGAGATCAGCGCACCTTTTACGGGGATCTGCGCCTGGGAGCTGAAGGCGGCGACCTGAAGATAGCCGGTTGCCTGCAACTGGCATTCCTCCTTTCCAAAAGCTATCCCCAATCTATGCTCCCCGGGATCAAAATGTGAAGGCCCGCCTTTCCGGGCGGGCCCTCTTTACAAAAAGGTTTTCATTTGCCGAATATTGCTGGTTTCCGTATCGATCAGCTTCTGCGCCAGGGTACTGACCGCCGTATCCTGCTGGGGGAACTGGTGCATATCCCGGATGCCGGAGATCATGCCCTTGGTATTGCCCTGGATCATCATGGAGGCGATCTTCGAGTCCGTATTACCATAAGACAGCTTCGCCCGGCTGACCATGGCGCTTAGGCCCTGGACCACCGGGTCCGCCTCGGCTGCCGGCCAATTCCGCCGGCGCATAATGTCCTGAGCCTCCTGCTCAATGGCGTCGTATTCCCGGAGCTGGCTTTCCAGAGCCTGGCGCAGAGCCGGACGCATGGGCGCGTCAAGGACGCTGCGAATCCCGGACTGCCCCATCTGTGTGGTTTTCAGAAGATTATCCAGCAATTCCTTGCTTGTTTTCATATTGCATCACCCGGCACTAGTATGGTCGGAACCGGCGGGCCTATACGGCGAAAAAGGGGGAAAAATTTGGAATTGCACGCTGCGGTCCACCGCTGCATAGAATACCGGGTAAAGGAGTGATGCTCATGTGCGCCATAGCGGGTCTGATCGGCGTATCCTATGACGAAAGAATTTTATGCGCCATGCGCTCCACCATGGAGCGCCGGGGCCCGGATCAGCAGGGCTCCTATCTGGCGCCGGATCTTGCCCTGCTGCACGCCCGGCTGGCTGTGGTGGACCCGGCGGGAGGCCGCCAGCCCATGGAGCTGGAGTGGGGCGGGCAGAAGCTGGTCCTGGTCTATAACGGCGAGCTATACAATACGCCGGAGCTGCGCCGGGAGCTGGAGGCCCTAGGGCACGGCTTCCGCACTCACTCCGACACGGAGGTGCTGCTCCACAGCTATGCCCAGTGGGGGCGGGACTGCGTGGACCGCCTGAACGGCATTTTCGCCTTTGGTATCTGGGAATGCGGCGCAGGGCGGCTGTTCCTGGCCCGAGACCGCATCGGGGTGAAGCCCCTGTTTTACACCCGGGTGGGCGGCGGCCTGGCCTTTGCCTCCGAGATCAAGACGCTCCTGGCCCATCCCCAGGTCCGGCCCCGGATCGACTCCCAGGGCGTATCGGAGCTGCTGCTCATCGGCCCTGGGCGCACCCCTGGCTGCGGGGTTTTCCGGGATATTCTAGAGGTGGAGCCCGGCTGCTGCGGCTATTGGGACGGCAGCCGCTTGACGCTCCGGCGCTACTGGCAGCTCACCCCCCGGGAGCATCGGGAGACCTTTGCGGAGACCGCCGAGCACGTCCGGTATCTGGTGAAGGACGCCATTGAGCGCCAGCTGGTCTCTGATGTGCCGGTGTGCACTTTCCTGTCCGGCGGGCTGGATTCCAGCCTGATTTCCTCCGTCGCCGCCCGGTATCTGGCCCGGCGGGGAGAGCGGCTGGTCACCTTCTCCGTAGATTACGCAAAAAACGAGGAATTCTTCCACGCCTCCAAGTTCCAGCCCAACAGCGACAGCGCCTATATCCGCCGCATGGTATCCTATCTGGATTCCGACCATCACCCGGTCACTCTGGATACGCCGGAGCTCACCGACGCCCTGGAAGAGGCGGTTCTGGCCCGGGACCTGCCCGGCATGGCCGATGTGGATTCCTCCCTGCTGCTCTTCTGCCGGGAAATCAAGAAAACCGCAACCGTCGCCCTATCCGGGGAGTGCGCCGACGAGATCTTCGGCGGGTACCCCTGGTACCGGGATCCGGAGGTCCGGGCAAAGGCGGGCTTTCCCTGGGCTCAGTCCACGGCCTGGCGGGCGTCCTTCCTGCACAGGGACTATCGAGACCGGATCGATCCGGCAGACTATGTAAACAGCCGCTACCGCGCCACCTGCGCAGAGAGCCTGATTCTGCCGGATACGCCCCCGGAGGAGCGGCGGATGCAGGAGATGGTCAATCTCAACTTCCGCTGGTTTATGCAGACCCTTCTGGACCGCAAGGACCGAATGAGTATGTTCTCCGGGCTGGAGGTCCGGGTCCCCTTCTGCGACTGGCGCATTGCCGAATATCTGTACAGCGTCCCCTGGGCCTTTAAGGACAAGGACGGCTATGAAAAGGGTCTGCTCCGCAGGGCAATGGCGGAGTTTCTGCCGGAGGAGGTCCTCTGGCGGAAGAAGAGCCCCTATCCCAAGACCCACAACCCCGCCTATCTGGCGGCCGTCACCCAACGTCTGGACGAGGTTCTTGCCGACCCGAGCGCTCCGATCCACGCTCTGGTAGACCGCGTGGCCCTGGAGGGGCTCAAGACGGCACAGACCGCCTGGCCCTGGTACGGCCAGCTTATGAACATCCCACAAACCATGGCCTATATGCTCCAGATCAATTTCTGGCTGAAGCACTACCGGGTGGCGCTTGTCTAAGAAAAGCGCCGGGGGCTCATGCCTCCGGCGCCTTTTTTCGATGCAGAAGAAGGAACGGCAAATGCAGCAGGGCGACCAGCCCGGCCCCCAGAATCAGAAGCCGCAGGAAATACACATACCACCCCTGGTCCAGATTCAGATACGGCAGATTTTCCATGGGCGGACGGGTCAGATAAAAGAAATTCGTATCATAGGCGGAAAGGGCGCTGTTGCCGTACAGCATCCCAACACAGAGCCCGAGCATAAGGGCAAGGTTCTTTGCCAGGCTGCCCAGGGTCCCCAGCTGCGCCTGCCCGGACAGGATCAGATAAAGGGCAAACCACAGCAGCCCGGCATGGTACACAAAGCACTGATACGCCGGAAGGGACGAGAAGTCCGTCCCGTTGGTGGGAATCAGAATGGCGCTGACGCTGCCTAAAAGACCGGCCACGGCAAGAAAGTTCATCATCAGCAGCCGCAATCCGCCCGCCTTACCGAAGGTCAGATACAGCACCACAAAAATCATCAAGCTGCACAGATGGAAGGGCAGGCAGCCCGGGTCCAGGTGCATCCCGCCGCCCTCGCTGGGGAGCATATTGCTTAGGATTTTGCTCAGTTCGCTGAGCAGGCAGATCCCCGTCATGATGCAGCCCGCCCCATGGAGGCTCAGCTTTTTCCGAATGCTCACCAGGGTTAGCCCCGCGATCAGGACGGCGCACAGACCCATCCAAAGAAAATGCTCCAAAGTAAACATACCCGACTCCCCCGCGCCCGAAGGCTTCCTTCAAAATGAAAACCTCAAAGAAAAAGAGCTTCCAAATTTTCTAAAAGCTCATGGTTTTGAAAGCCTTAGAAAAAAGCACTTGCTTTCGCAAGTGCTTTTTATGGCGGAGAAGGAGGGATTTGAACCCTCGATACCCTTTTGAGGTATACACGATTTCCAATCGTGCGCGCTCGGCCAGCTACGCGACTTCTCCATACTGGCTGAACTGAAAACTCAGCTCTATTCATTTGCTGAACTCAAATCAGCCTCATTATATTACACGATTTGGCGAGAAATGTCAAGCCCTTTTTTCGCTTTTTTTCAAATTCAAAGCGCCCCGGCGGACCGGAGCGCTTTGAATACAGGGAAGTATTGGTTGGAAAAAAGAAAAGAGAGAAAGGAAGAGGTGCGGAGAGGAAGGGCTCAGTGAACCTAAGCTACTCTCCACGGTGCTATCATATCGGAGCACTGTGAACAGGATATGAACAAGCTTTGAACTTTTTTCCCGTAAAATCAGGATTTTTTATGTAATCCCGTTAAAAATTGGAAGAACCTGCCTCTACCGTCTCTCCCTGCATGGCCTGTTGCCAGACCGTTTCAAAGGGAACGCCCGCACTTTCCGACAGCCGGGCCACGTCCTCAAACTCCGGCTTTTGATGCACGGCCCCATAACCGGCGGCAGTCTTTCGCCGGACCGGGCCAAAGGCGGTGGAGACCGTCTGCGTCTCGGGGCGGAGGAAATACTTCCCGCACTGCCGGGCGCGGACCCCGTTGCTGGAGGTCTCCTGGAAGATCAGGGGCAGCAGCTCCCCTACCCGCTCGGGCTGGCACAGGACCGTCAGGACCCACCCCGGGCGGCCCTTTTTCATGGTACCCGGCACCGTATACACATCCAGCGCGCCCCCGGCCAGAATCGCCCGGCAGGCATATGCCAGGGCCTCTGGGGTCATATCATCCAGGTTGCACACCAGCTCCGTGATCTGCCCCTGCTGCCCCTGTTCCTGTCCAAGGAATGCCCGCAGGCAATTGGGGGCCACAAATTCCTTCCTCCCCAGGCCGATGCCGATGCTGGAGACCGTCATAGGCGGCATTTGCCCATAGCAGTTGGCAAATTCCGTCAGCAGAGCGGCGCCGGTGGGCGTGCACAGCTCCCCCTCGATTTCTCCGGCATAGGTCGGGACACCCAGCAGGAGCCGGGCGGTAGCCGGAGCCGGGACCGGCAGGAGCCCATGGGCGCAGCGCACAGTACCGTAGCCCACATGGACCGGAGATACCACCACCCGGTCCGGGCCCAGCAGATACAGCGCGTAGCACGCTCCCAGCACATCCGCCACCGCGTCCAGCGCGCCCACCTCGTGGAAATGGACCTCCTCCACCGGCGCGCCGTGGACCTGGGCCTCCGCCCGGGCGATCCGGTCATAAACCCGCTTGCCCCGGGCGATCACCGCCTCTGGCAGGCCGGTCCCCTCCATAAGGGCGTAAAGGTCGGAAAGGTGAAAGTGGTGGGGATGGTGGGGCGCACCGGCGTGCTCATGCTCTTCGTGCCCGGCAACCAGGACGGAGATGTGCGTCCCGGAAATGCCCCCGTTTTGGGTTTTTTCCGCAGAAAAGGTCACGCCGGGAAGGCCGGCGGCGTTCATGGCCTTCAAAAATCCCACCTGATCCGGCAGCAGCTCATACAGCGCCGCCGTCAGCATATCCCCCGCCGCGCCCATGGCGCACTGCAAATACAGCGTTTTCATTTCAGACCCTCCATTTGGTTGATCCGGCTGGCCAGGAACCCGGCCCCAAAGCCGTTATCGATATTTACCACACTGACCCCGGAGGCGCAGGAGTTCAGCATAGATAGCAGAGCGGAAACGCCGCCGAAGCTGGCGCCATAGCCCACGCTGGTGGGCACGGCGATCACCGGGCAGGAGGCCAGGCCTCCCACCACGGAGGCCAGAGCCCCCTCCATCCCAGCCACCGCAATGATCACCCGGGCCGTCATAATGGGCTCCAGATTTTGCAGCAGCCGGTGGATTCCGGCCACGCCCACGTCATACAGCCGCGTCACCCGGTTCCCCAGGCTCTCCGCCGTCACCGCCGCCTCTTCGGCCACGGGAATATCGCTGGTCCCGCCGGTGGCAATCACAATTGAACCGACGCTGGGGTGCGGTCCGGGGAACGCCACGGCAAGCCTTGCCTCTTTATGATAGTCCAGCTCGATCTGCGCCCCTACGGCCTCCGCCGCCTCTGGGCTCAGCCGGGTCACCAGTATATTTTTGCAATCCCGGGCGCCCATGGCTCTGAGGATTCCGATCATCTGCTCCGGGGTCTTTCCCGCGCCGTAAAGGACCTCCTGGCTGCCCTGGCGCAGGGACCGGTGGAAGTCCACCTTGGCATAGCCCAGATCCTCAAAGGGCTGCTGCTTCATTTGCAGCATGGCCTCCTCCACGCTGACCTTCCCTGCGGCTACCGCCTGCAAAAGCGCCTCCAAATCCATATGTTCCATTTATTGACTCGCCTTTCTGGGCTGGAGGTCCAGTGTGACCGCTCCGAACAGTGGCGACAGGGTCTCCAGAATTTGCTCTCTATGCTCCAGGACCATTGGCAGCTGCCCGCAGGTGACCTGAAGCTTTGCCGCGTCGCCCACCAGCCGCACCCGGAAATCCCGGAAGCCCAGCCGGGCCAGGGCTGTCTCTGCTTGCTCCACCCGGCGCAGGGCCTCTGCCGTGATCTCCTGCCCTGTGGGGATCCGCGTCGCCAGGCAGGCATAGGCAGGCTTGTCCCAGGTGAACAGTCCCGCCTCCCGGGAAAGAGCGCGGACCTGGGCCTTTGTAATGCCGCACAGCCGCAGAGGCGAGAGCACCTCCAGCTCCGTCAGAGCGCGCATCCCCGGCCGGTCCGCCGCGTCGTCCGAGGCGTTGGTGCCGTCCAGAAGCACGCTATAACCGTCCTCCGCCGCCGCCCGCCGGATCAGGCCGAAAATGGTCTGCTTACAGTAATAGCAGCGGTTGTCGGGGTTCGCCCGGACTCTGGGGTCCCCAAGGGGGTCCGCCTCCAGAATCCGCAGAGGCTGGTTCAGCTCCCGGCACAGGCGCTCCGCGTCCTCCAGCTCAAAGGCCGGCTGAAAAGGCGAGTGTACATAATAGGCCATGGTCTGCGCTCCGGCGGCCCTGGCGGCGTAAAGCAAATAGGCCGAATCCACCCCGCCGGAAAAAGCGACCGCGACCTTCGGATGCTGGGCAAAAAAATCCTTGAGTTCCAAAAGCGTCACCTCATTTCGGGTTTTATTGTAGCAAATCCGACCCCATTCGTCAATCAAAAAGCGCTGCCGGAGGCGGCAGCGCTTTCGATTTACAGAAGAACCGTTCCGGAGTGGTCCGGCAGCAGCCGCCGGACCTGCCACCCCGGGAGCACAGGTCTCAGGGCTGCTCCCAGAGCCGCCGCGAAGCCCTCCTCCGGACTGACGCACAAAAGCGTCGGCCCGGCGCCGGAAATGCACACCACGGCTCCCTGTTCCCGGGCCAGAGCGATTGCCCGGTCGCTCCCCGGGATCAGGGGAAACCGGTAGGGCTGATGCAGCCGGTCGTCCATACACCGGGACAAAAGCGCCCAATCCCCCTGTTCCAGGGCCCGAGGCAGCAGCGCCGCCCGGGAGAGATCGAACACGGCGTCCCGCAGGGGGACCTGCTCCGGCAGGGCGGCCCGGGCCCGCCGGGTGCTCAGCTCAAAATCCGGGATCATTGCGGCAAAGTGCAGCCGGCCGCTGACCCCATAGGCCGCAGCCGTCGCCTCCCCGCCCAGGGCGGCGCAGACGGTAAAGCCCCCCAAAAGGGCCGGGGCCGCATTGTCCGGATGCCCTTCAAGCCGGGCCGCCAGAGCAAGCTTCTCCGCAGGGCTCAGCCCCAGGCCGTACATTCCGTCCGCTCCTGCGATTCCCGCGCAGATCAGCGCGGCGGAGGACCCAAGGCCCCGGGAAATTGGAATTTCCGAACGGACAAACGCAATCCGGAGCCCCTCCGGCAGGGGGATCCCCTTCGCCTCCAGGGTCCGGCAGAAGGCTACATAGGCCAGATTCCCGGCATTTTGATAGGCCGCCGGGCAGCCGGTAATTTCCAATTGACCGCAGGGGGAAAAGGTCAGCTCCTGATACAGCTGCCAGGCGATCCCGAAGCAGTCAAAACCGGGGCCAAGATTGGCTGAGGTCCCGGGGACCCGCACCCGAATCATACTCTGTCCTCCAGCCCCAGCCGTTTCCGGATATAGGGCACGATCTCCTCCCGGCCGATGCAGTCCCGGTGTAGCCGGGGCTTCTCCCGAAGCCTGGCCAGGCTCCCGGGAACCGGCTGCCCGGTCAGGCTGGCCAGGGCGTCCATTTGGTCAAAGGCGTCCCCTTTCGCCTCGGCTCCCAGCCCCCGGAGCACCGGCTCCGGGAATTTGAAGGCGGAGGCCGTGGAAAGAATCACCCGGGGGCCGCGGCTCTTCCGCGCCTGCCGGTCCTGCCGGGCGGCGGAAAAGGCCACCGCCGTGTGCGGGTCGATCAGATACCGGTGCGCCCGCCAGACCTCGCCGATGGTTGCCGTTGTCTGAGCCTCGTCACAGAAATAGGCGGAAAAGTCCTCCTGGATCCGGGCCAGGACTCCCTTTGGCACCTCATAAGCCCCCTGTTTCCCCAGGCGGTCCATCCAGCCCGCCACAGCCGCGGAATCCCCGCCGGAGGCCAGAAACAGCAGCCGCTCCAGATTGGAGGACACCAGAATGTCCATGGAGGGCGAGGAGGTTTTCAGGAAGGGACGGCGGCTGTCATAGCGTCCGGTGGTCAGGAAGTCCGTCAGCACCCGGTTGCTGTTGGAGGCGCAGATTAGCCGCCCCACCGGCAGCCCCAGGGCCTTTGCCAGATACCCGGCGAGAATATCTCCGAAATTGCCGGTGGGGACCACAAAGTCCACCGGGTCCCCCAGGCCCACCGCCCCCCGGTCCAGAAGCGCCCGGTAGGCGGTAAAATAATAAGGAATCTGAGGCGCAAGGCGGCCAATATTGATGGAGTTTGCCGAGGACAGCTCCACTCCCGCCCGGCGGAGCGCCTCCCGGGGCAGGGCCGCAAAGGCCTCCTTCACTCCCCGCTGGCAGTCGTCAAAGTTTCCACGGACGGCGCAAACCGTCACATTTCGCCCCTCCTGGGTGACCATCTGGGCCTGCTGAATGGGTGATACTCCCTCCGAGGGGTAAAAAACCAGAATCTGCGTCCCGGGAACGTCCCGGAATCCCTCCAGGGCAGCCTTTCCCGTATCCCCGGAGGTAGCGGTGAGAATGGCCGTCTCTGCCGAGTCTCCGGTCTGAGCCCGGGCTGCGGAGAGCAGCTGGGGCAGCATGGACAGGGCCACATCCTTAAACGCCGCCGTAGGGCCGTGGAAGAGCTCCAGCACATAGTCCTCCCCTACCGGGACCAGCGGCGCGATTTCCGGGGTCTCAAACCGGCCCGTATAGGCCCGGCGGACCAGGTCCTCCATCCCGCCAATATCCGGCAGGAGCGCAGACAGAATCTCATTGGCAGCTCCCAGAAAATTCTGCTTCAGGCAGGCCTGCCAGTCGAAGCTCAGAGCCTCCATGTGGGGCAGGAGATAGAGCCCCCCGTCCGGGGCGATCCCCCGGAGCACCGCCTCCCGGGGGGAGGCGGTCTGCGTGCTTCGCGTGCTTTGATATTCCATGCTTCGCCTCACTCCACCGCGACCAGGCGCGGGCTCTCCACCCCTGGCACCGTCTTGAGCGCCCCCAAAAAGGCCTCCGGCGTCCCGGCAATGGCGCTGATGTCCACCGTTACCGTTACGCTGGCAAGATTCCGGATGGGCATACTCTGGGTAATGGTCAGAATGCTCCCGCCCAGCTCCGAAATCTTCGCCAGCAGCGCGCTGAGCACGCCGTTCTCATGGCTCAGAGTAACCGAAATCACGGCCCTGCGGCCGTCTGCCATCTCAGTGGGCTCCAAAATGTAATCCTTATATTTGTAAAAGGTGCTCCGGGAGATTCCGGTCATCTGCACGGCCTGGCTGACGTCCCGGACCTCGCCGGTCTCCAGCAGGCGCTTGGCCTCCACGACCTTTTCGTAGTATTCCGGCAGGATGCTCTTATGGATGATTAGATAATTGTCCAGCATATTCATTCTCCGCTAGATAAAATTTCGTTGAAAAACCTCTTGTTTTTCCTTCTTCAATATGATACACTGTTTCCGTTAAAAATACAAGTGTCTTTTTTATGCGGACAGGAGGTTTTTATGAAAGTTGCGGTACTGGGCTGCGGGACGGTCGGCGGCGGGGTTTATACGCTGCTCCGGCAGACCCCGGGGCTGGAGCCGGGGCCTGTGCTGGTGCGCCCCGGCAAGGAATGTCTGCCCTTCCATGTTTCCAGCTTTGCCGCTCTGCTGGACGATCCTGCAGTGGAGGCCGTGGTGGAGGCCATCGGAGGGGTAGAGCCCGCCTATTCCTATGCAAAGGCCGCCCTGTCTGCTGGCCGGCATTTTGTCACTGCCAATAAGGCCCTGGTGGCGGCCCACGGCCCGGAGCTGGACGCCCTGGCCCGGACCCATCATGTCGCCTTTCTCTTTTCTGCCGCCTGCGGAGGCGGGGTCCCCTTCCCGCACAATCTGGCCCTTGCGGCCCAGAGCGACCGGATTCTGGTCCTCGGCGGAATCCTCAATGGAACCACCAACTTTATGCTGGACAGAATCCAGACCCAAGGCATAGACTATTCTGCCGCCCTGGCCCAGGCCCAGGCGCTAGGCTACGCGGAGGCGGACCCCACTGCCGACGTCTCCGGGCTGGATGCCCAGAGGAAGCTGGCATTGGCCTGCGCCGTGGCCTATGGAAGGCTCCCCCGGGAGGGCTTTGCCCTGGAGGGGATTGAATCCCTGACTCTGGCGGATGCGGCCCATTTTCAGAGTCTGGGCCTGACCTGCCGCCTGATGGCCAAGGCCGGTCGGACGGACAGCGGCGCGCTGTTCGCTGTGGTGGAGCCTACTCTGCTGCCCCCCGGTCATCCGGCCTGCTGCGTGGCGCTCAACGGCAACCTGGCCTATTACGAAGGCAGCGCTGCCGGGACCATTACCCTCCTCGGCCAGGGAGCCGGGCGGTGGCCCACTGCCTCCGCCGTCCTGCGGGATCTGACCGGCATTGCCCAGGGGCAGCGCCATCAGCTGCCGGAGGGCTGCACGGTTTGCCGGGCGGAGAATCAAGACCTGCACCGGCAATACTATGTGCGCTGCTCCCCGGAGCTGGCAGCTGAGCTGCCTGTGGCGGCGGTACTCCGGGAGGATGGAGCGGTACGTCTGCGCACCAAGCCCATGCCCGTCCCGGAGCTGCACAGAATCATAGGAGAGGGCAGAAAAGCCGGGCAATCCGTCTTTTTTGCAGGAATTGAGGAAACAGTATGATAAAAGTTGCAAAATTTGGCGGTTCTTCGGTCTCCGACGCCGCCCAGTTTCAAAAGGTCAAGGCCATTGTCCAGGCGGACCCCGCCCGGCGGTTGATTGTCGTCTCCGCCGCCGGAAAGCGCTCCGCCGAAGACCACAAGCTGACGGACCTGCTCTATCTCTGCCACGCGCATTTAACCTACGGCGTGCCCTGCGACGAGATCTTCTCGGTGATCCGCAGCCGTCTGCTGGAGATCCGGGACAGTCTGGGCCTGCGCACCGACCTGGAGCAGGAGCTGGATGCCCTGAAGGCCGGCCTGAGCAAGGACACCTCCGTGGACGACCTGGTGTCCCGGGGCGAGTATTTCACCGCTCGGATGATGGCGGATTTTCTGGACTTTCCCTTTATCGACGCCGCATCCTGCGTCTTTTTCCGCTATGACGGACAGATTGACCGGGAGCGGACCTATGAGGCGATCCGCCAGCAGCTCAAGGAGCACGGCAGCATGGTCCTGCCCGGCTTTTACGGCAGTCTTCCCTCGGGGCGTTGCAAGGTCATGACCCGGGGCGGCAGCGACATTACCGGCGCCCTGGCGGCGGCAGCCGTAGACGCGGAGGTTTACGAAAACTGGACCGATGTGTCCGGAATCCTCATGGCGGACCCGAAGATCGTCCCTCATCCCAAGCCCATCCAGCGGATTACCTATGGGGAGCTCCGGGAGCTGGCCTTTATGGGGGCCTCCGTGCTGCATGAGGAGTCCGTTCTGCCGGTGAAGGAAAAGGGTATCCCCCTGAATATCCGGAATACGGACCGGCCCCAGGACCCCGGGACCCTGATCGTGGAGTCCGCCGCCCCGGAGGAGGGCCCCGGGCATTTGCTGACGGGCATCGCCGGCCGGCGCAATTTTGACATTCTCACCATTCGAAAGCGGGAGCTGTCCGGAACCCAGGACCTGCGCACCGTTCTGGAGCTGTTCGACCGCTTCCGGGTGCCGGTGGAGCACATTACCATGGGACTGGATTCCTTTGCCCTGGTTGCCTCTGCGGCCGCTCTGGGAGACAGTCTCTATGATCTTCTCGCCGACATTAAAAAGCTCTGCAAGCCGGACGATATTTCCGTACAGGAGCATATCGCTCTGGTCGCCGCCGTAGGCCGGAAAATGACCTTCCGCCCCGGCGCCTCCGGCCGGGTCTTTAAGGCTCTGGGCGACAAGGGCGTCAACATCCGCACCATTGCCCAGGGGGCCGATGAGCTTTCCATCATCGTAGGCGTGGATAACAGCCAGTTTGAGACCGCCATCCGCATTTTGTATGACGGCTTTGGAGAATAGGAGGTACCCGATGAACGGAAAAAGAATCGGAATTCTTGGAGCAACCGGCGCAGTGGGCCGGGAAATGCTCCAAATCCTGGAAGAATATGACCTGCCGGTAGCGGAGCTGCGGCTGCTGGCCAGCGCCAACAGCGCCGGAAAAGCCCTCCCCTTCCGCGGTAGGGAACTAACCATTCTGGAAACCACCCCGGACCGCTTCCGGGACCTGGACTTCGTTCTGGGCGCGGTGGACGCCGCCCAGTCCCGGCAGTATGCCCCTGCCATTTGGGCGGCGGGCGCGGTCTACATCGATAACAGCTCTGCCTTCCGCATGGACCCCACCGTTCCTCTGGTGGTACCGGAAATCAACGGGGCGGACGCCCTGACCCACCGGGGTCTGATCGCCAATCCCAACTGCTCCACCATCATTACGCTGATGGCGCTGGGCGGCATTGCCAAGCTGAGCCCCATCCGGTCCGCCGTGGCCTGCACCTACCAGGCCGTTTCCGGCGCGGGGGTTCAGGGCATCCGGGAGCTGGAGGCGCAAATGGACGCCGCGTCCCGCGGCGAGCCCCTGGAGCACCGGGTGTTCCCTGCCCAAATTGCTTTGAATGTCATTCCCTTTATCGGCTCCATGACGGAAAACCTCTATACCGATGAGGAAATGAAGATGCAGAACGAGGGCCGCCGGATTCTCCACCTGCCGGAGCTCACCGTGACCTGTACCTGCGTCCGCGTCCCGGTCATGCGCTCCCACTCCATTGCCGTCACCCTGCGGACCGAGCGCCCCGTCTCCGTGGAGGAGGCAAAGGAGGCCATCCGCACCTTCCCCGGCTGCCGCCTGATCGAGGACTATGAGGGCCGCTGCTACCCCACGCCTCTGGACACCAGCGGGCAGGACGCGGTCTGGGTGGGCCGGGTGCGCCGGGATCTGACCCAGGAAAACGGGCTGACCCTCTGGTGCTGCGGCGACCAGCTCCGCAAGGGAGCCGCCGCCAACGCGGTGCAGATCCTGGGGCTGCTGCTGGGATAAGAGGAGCAAAGCATGGAACTGCAAACACCGCGCCTCACCATCCGCAAGCTGCAAGAGCAGGATTTTCGGGACTTCTGCGCCTATTCCATGGATGATGAGATGAGTCAAATGATGGGCCGGCCTCTGCTCCGCACGGAGCAGGACGTCTGGCCGCTATTCCACTGGCTGCTGGATAAGGAAGAGCGCTGCTATGCGCTGGTAGACCGGACCGATGGCCGGGTGATCGGAAACCTGACCGTCTGCGCCGTCCCCAGAGAGCTGATTCCCCTGGAGCCCCTCCGCGGGAAGAAGGGGAAAAGCCTCTCGTTCTGCATCGGGCGCGCCTACCGGCGGCAGGGGCTGATGCTGGAGGCTGTCGGCGCGATCATTGATCAACTGTTCCGGCAGGAGCATATGGACTATCTTCACTGCGGCTACCTGGCCTTTAATGAGGCCTCCAAACGGCTCCAGGAAAAGCTGGGCTTTCAGTTTTTGACCTCCGTCCAGATTCCCACCCCGGATGGGCCCATTGAGGCCATTGAGAATGTCCTCTATCCGCAAAAATAAAGGAGCGGCGATTTCAAAGTGAAATCGCCGCTCCTTCTTATTTTGTTGTAATGCTGAGCTTGCCGTCTGTCATGTCCGCCTGTACAGCGGAAATAGGCGCCTCGAAGCTGTTGATGATTGCCTCGGCAATGGGGTCCTCAATCTCCCGCTGGATCGTCCGGCGGAGATTGCGGGCTCCGTAGGTGATGGAATAGGCCTTCTGAGTCAGGTACTCCTCCACTCCCTCCGTCCAGGTAAAGGGCAGGCCGCGCTCTGCCAGGGCGTCCTGCAATTCCTTCAGCATGATCTTGGCAATGCCCCGGAAGTCCTCCTGGGACAGGCGGTTGAAGCAGATGACCTCATCCACCCGGTTCAGAAACTCCGGCCGCAGGAACTCGGACAGGGCCTTCATGGCGCTATCCTTCATGAGATCGGTGGAGGTCCGGCCGAAGCCCATGGAGCCGCCCTTCCGGTCCGAGCCAGCATTGGAGGTCATGACAATGATGGTGTTCTCAAAGCTCACGGTCCGTCCCTGGGAATCTGTGATCCGTCCGTCGTCCAGAACCTGGAGCAGAATATTCAGCACATCCGGGTGCGCCTTTTCGATCTCGTCAAAGAGAATGACGCTGTAGGGGCGGCGGCGAATCTTCTCTGTCAGCTGGCCCGCCTCGTCGTATCCCACATAGCCCGGAGGGGACCCGATGAGCTTGGAAACCGTGTGCTTTTCCATGTACTCGGACATATCCAGACGGATCAGAGAATCCACCGAGTCAAACATTTCATCCGCCAGCCGCTTGACCAGCTCCGTCTTGCCTACGCCGGTGGGGCCCACAAAGATGAAGGAAACCGGCCGCTTCTTGGGTGAAATGCCCACCCGGCTCCGGCGAATGGCCCGGGAAACCGCCTCCACAGCCTGATCCTGGCCAATGATATGCGCTTTCAGCCGCTCCTCCAGGTGCTTCAGCTGCTCATACTCCTGGGCCTTGATCTTGCTGGCGGGGATCTTGGTCCACAGCTCAATGATCCGGGCCAGGTTCTCCATGGTCACCTCCGGCTTGGGCAATTGGTCCAGAGCCTCGATCTCCTGGGCTGTCTGGCACAGGCGGGTGCGGATCAGGGCCAGGCGCTCATAATTCTCGTGCTCCGTGTCCTCCGTGAGCATCCGCAGCTCCAGCTCCAGATCGTCCCGTTCCTTTTTCAGCTCGCCCATTCTGGAGATTTCCTTGGAGCGAAGGTTCACGTCGGAGCAGGCCTCATCCAGAAGGTCAATGGCCTTATCGGGCAGATAGCGGTCGGTAATATACCGCTCGGAAAGCACCACGGTCTGCCGGGCAATTTCCGGGGAAATATGGACCCCATGGAACTGCTCGTAATAATGGGCCACGCCCAGCATGATCTGCACGGCCTCCTCCATAGTCGGCTCGTTTACCGTCACCGGCTGGAAGCGGCGCTCCAGGGCGGCGTCCTTTTCAATATACTTCCGGTATTCCTTGAAGGTCGTCGCGCCGATCACCTGGACCTCGCCCCGGGACAGCGCGGGCTTCAGGATATTCGCCGCGTTCATGGAGCCCTCTGCGTCGCCTGCGCCCACCAGATTGTGGACCTCGTCAATGACCAGAATGATATTCCCGCAGGCCTTGATCTCCCCGATCAGGCTCTTCATCCGGCTTTCAAACTGTCCCCGGAACTGCGTGCCGGCCACCATGGCGGTCATATCCAGAAGATAGACCTCCTTGTCCCGGAGCTTGAAGGGCACATCCCCCTTGGCGATGCGCTGCGCCAGGCCCTCGGCGATGGCCGTCTTGCCCACGCCGGGCTCGCCGATCAGGCAGGGGTTGTTCTTCTGACGGCGGTTCAGAATCTGCACCACCCGCTCAATTTCCACGTCCCGGCCGATCATCTGATCCAGCTTGTCCTCCCGGGCCCGCTGGGTAAGGTCCAGGCAGTAGGTATCCAAAAATTTATGCTTCTTCCCCCTGGGCTTCTGAGGATCCCGCCCCTGCTCCTGCCGTGGCGCCGCCTTCTCCGGCAGATTGTCCTTTGCCTCCGGCTTCTGCTCCCCGCCAAAGAGCTGGTTGAGCAGAGGGAAGGTCGCGGTCTGGCTTTCGATTTCCTCGTCTCCGTTGTCCTCTTCCTCCTGGGGCGCGGGGAACATATCGCTCATTTCCTCCGTCAGGCGGTCCAGGTCCTCCTCGGAAAGGCCCATCTGCTTCACCGCGTCGTCGATCTGCGGAATCCCCAGACTCCGGGCGCACTTGATACAGTAGCCCTCGTTCAGCGTCACGCCGTTCTCCATCCGGGTGATGAAGATCACGGCGACATTCTTTTTGCATTTGACACAAAGCTTCGGTTTCATATTCATTCTCCTCGAGAATTGGATTTATCCCTCCGGCAGATACCGGTAGGCCCGCTGGCTACCCACCAAAAAGGCGGAGCCGTCGTCCCACAGCGCAACCTGGGAGGCGTCGTAAACCTCTTGAGTCTGCCCCAAAAGGGTAAGCTTCTTGTTATAGAGGGAGAGGCTGCCGCCTTGCAGCAGCGCCACATAGTTCCCTGCCGCCCGCAGGTCAGCCGCGCCGCTCCCCACGGGGATCTGGCCCAGAATCTGGCCCTTGGTCCCCACGGTAGTCAGGGACCCGCCGGAGGCCGTTCCGGTGAGCACCGCAGCTCCCCAGGGGGCCGAGGCGTAGGCCAGCAGGTCCGAATAGCCGTACCGCCCCAAAACGGAGCCACTTACGGTGAAAAACACCGCCTCCGTCTCCCCGATGGCGCAGAGAGTTTTGGCGTCCAAAAACAGCAGGTCGAATATCAGCTGGTTGCCAAGGGGAACCTCGGCGACAGGCTCCTCCCGGCCGGTGTCATAAACCACAGCCGTGGACTGGAACAGGCCGTCCGCCTGGCCCAGAGCCACCGCCGCCCCATGGCTCCCACCCTTTGCCACGGCACAAAGAGCCAGATAACGAGTGCCAGAGTAGACGGTATAGCTGACGACATGGTTTTGATTGTAGATTTGCAGGACGGATTTCGTGGTTTCCCCCTGGGTCACTGCCGCCACATAACCGTCCTGAGACAGGTCCGCATCCAGCACCGCCCCATCCGGAGCCGCATCCAGCACCACGCCCTTTTGATACCGGTACAGGGTCAGGGTCTTTCCGCCCACGTCAAAGCACAGCGCATAGTCCCCTGCCGCACGCACGGCGGGGGTTTCCAGGGCCGCAGCCGTCATGGTCAGAAGCACGCCGTCCTTGTCGTACAGCTCCATACCGGACTGCCCGGCCACGACCAGGCCCGCCCGAAAGCTGACGCTGCGGTGCGCGCCGCCGCTTTCCAGAGCAATCACCGTATCCGGATCGTAGGCCGACCTGCGGCGCAGGGTATTGCGCAGCCCCGGAGACAGAACATACCACAAAACCGCCGCAGCCAGCAGCACTCCCAGAAAGAAAAAGCCCAGCCGTCTGCGCTCCCCCCGCTTGGGAGAAAACGCAATGATTTTGCCGCGTTCCCGCGGCCCACGGTCAGCCAATCTCAAAGACCGCCTTTCCATCGTCATACCACAGCTTCGTCATATACAGGCCCCCCGGGGGAACCGTCGGACCGGCGGCGGTGCGATTGCCGGAGCGGAGAATCTCCCCGATTTCCTCCGGGGGGAATTTTCCCTCCGCCGCATATACCACCGTACCGGCCATGGCCCGGGCCATATTATACAGAAAGCCGTTGGCGCAGACCCGCAGGATGACCAGCTGCTCCCGCCGCTCCACCTCATAATAGTATACGGTGCGGACGGTGGATTTCACATCGGTCCCCACGGACCGCACGGCGGAAAAATCGTGGGTTCCCACAAACTGGGCCGCCGCCCGGGCCATGATTCCCTCCTCCAGATGGCGGGGGTAAAACCAGGCCCGGTCCACATAAAACGGGTCCCGGATATTGGAATTATAAATATAGTAGGTGTATTCCTTCTTCACGCAGGAGCCGATGGCATTAAAGCCCTCATGCACCTCCATGGCCCGCACCACCACAATATCCGGCGGCAGCTTGGTATTCAGGGCATAGGGCAGCCGGTCGCAGGGAATGGTGGAGGTCGTGCGGAAATTCGCAATATAGTGCCGGGCATGGACCCCGGCGTCCGTCCGGCCGCAGCCGGTCATATGCACCGGGTGCCCGACCACCGCCCCAGCGGCATTTTCCAGGGTCTGCTCCACCGTGGCCAGTTTTTTCTGAATCTGCCAGCCGTGATAGGCCGTCCCCAAATAAGTCAGCTCCAAAGCGATGTTCCGCATAGGCCCTCCTAAATTCCAAAGACCTTCAGTAAAATCGTCCCGGCAATCAAGGCCGCCATTGCGGCAAAGGCCAGGTAGTCCCGCCCGGCGAAGCGCAGGACCTTCAGCTTGGTTCGGCCGGAGCCGCCCTGATAGCAGCGGCACTCCATGGCCACCGCCAGCTCATCTGCCCGCCGGAAGGCGCTGATAAACAGCGGCACCAGCACCGGCACCAGAGCCTTGGCCCGATGGAGCAGGCTGCCGGTCTCAAAATCCGCGCCCCGCGCCTTCTGGGCGGCAATGATCTTATCTGTCTCTTCGATCAGAGTGGGAATAAAGCGCAGAGCGATGCACATCATCATAGACAGCTCGTGGACCGGAAAGCGCACATAGGTCAGCGGGTGCAGCAACGCCTCCAGCGCGTCCGTCAGAGCAATGGGCGAGGTGGTATAGGTCATCAGGAAGGTGCCGACAATCAGCATTAAAATTCGGCTGGCCATAAAAATCGCCTGCTTCAACCCCTCCAGGGTGATCTTCAACCCCCAGAGCTGCACCAGGACGTGCTCTCCCCCGGTGAGGAACAGGTTCAGAATTCCGGTAAAGGTGACGATAAATACCACGGGCTTCAGCCCGTGGAGAATGGCCTTCAGAGAGATCCGGGACAGCGCCACCACAAAAATCAGAAAGGCCAGAACCAGGCCATAGGCGACCCAGCCCTTTGCCGTAAACAGCGCAACAATATAGCCGATCAGGCCCAGGAGCTTGGTCCGGGGGTCCAGCTTGTGGATGGGAGACTTCCCGGGGAAAAACTGCCCCAGGGTAATGTCCTTAAGCATGGCGGGCCACCTCCTTCAGCGCGGAGACCGCCTGCTCCACTGTATAGCACGCCGGATCCACGGGCAGCCCCAGCTCCCGCAGGCGCAGCAGCACCCGGGTCACCTGGGGAATATCCAGGCCCATTTCCAACAGCCGGTCCGCTTGCCGGAACACCTCCGCAGGCGTCCCGCTCATGGCGATGGTCCCCCGGTTCAGCACCAGCATCCGGTCGGACAGCCGGGCTACGTCCTCCATGGAATGGCTGACCATAACCACCGTCGCGCCCTTAGCCCGGCGATAGCTTTCAATATTTTCCAGAATCTCCGCCCGCCCGGCAGGGTCCAGCCCGGCGGTGGGCTCGTCTAGGATGAGGATCTCCGGCTCCATGGCAATCACACCGGCGATTGCCACCCGGCGCTTCTGCCCGCCGGAGAGATCAAAGGGAGATTTTTCCAGCTGCTCCGGGGTGATGCCCACAAACCCGGCCGCCTCCCGGACCCGGCGCCGAATCTCCTGCTCCTCCAGGCCCATATTCCCCGGGCCGAAGGCAATATCCTTATAGACCGTCTCCTCAAAGAGTTGGTACTCCGGATACTGGAACACCAGGCCGATATGGAACCGGCACTCCCGGGTGAAGGTCTTTTCCGACCAAATGCTCTTGCCGCGGAACAGAACGTCTCCCTGGGTCGGATTCAGCAGTCCGTTCATATGCTGGATCAGGGTCGATTTTCCGGAGCCCGTGTGCCCGATCACGCCCACAAATTCCCCGGGGTACAGGACAAAATTCGCATTTTGAATCGCAGTATGCTCAAAGGGCGTGCCCTTGCTGTAAATATGCGTAAGATCCTTGACTTCTAATATCGGTTCCAAACTATTTCCTCCGCCCTGCGGTCAAGCCTTTACCGCCTTGTAAAGTGCCTGCGCGCATTCTTCTACGGACAGCGCCGTCACCATCGGATACCCCTCTGCGTGCAGCGCCCAGCAGAGCTCCACCGTCTCCGGCGCCCGGAGGCCCAGATCGTGAAGCACCTGCACATGGGAAAAGACCTCTTTGGGAGGTCCGTCCAGGGCAATTTTTCCCCGGTCCAGAACGATCACCCGCCCGGCCTGCGCGGCCTCCTCCATATGGTGGGTAATGAGCACCACAGTGATGCCCTCTTCCCGGTTCAGCCGGGTCACAATCTCCATGACGTCCCGCCTGCCCTGGGGGTCCAGCATGGCAGTGGGCTCATCCAGGACGATGCACTTGGGACGCATGGCGATCACGCCCGCAATGGCCACCCGCTGCTTCTGCCCGCCGGAGAGCAAATGGGGCGCGTGCTCTCGGTATTCATACATCCCCACCTGCTTCAGTGCCTCATCCACCCTGCGGCGGATCTCCTCCGTGGGGATTCCGAGATTCTCCGGGGCAAAGGCCACATCCTCCTCCACCACATTGGCGACAATCTGATTATCGGGGTTCTGAAACACCATACCGACCTGGCGGCGAATGGGGATCAGATTCTCCTCCTGCCGGGTGTCCAATCCGAATACGGTAACGCTGCCCCCGGAGGGAAGCAGAATCGCATTCAGGTGCTTAGCCAGGGTGGACTTGCCGCAGCCGTTGCGCCCCAGCACCGCCACAAAGGAGCCCTCTTCAATCTCCAGGTCCAACCCGGAGAACACCGGCAGCGGGATCTCCCCCTCCCCGGCGGCATAGGTATAAGCCAGATCTCTGGCGGTAATTGCTTGTGTCAATCTGTTTCTTCCTTTCCCGCATCGGGAGTCCAGCGGCCGGCCGCCCCGCAGGGCAACATCAGGCCGGAGCTTTTGACCGGCAGCCCCAGCTCCCCGCACCGGGTATGGCCGCCGAATTTTCCGCCAAAGACGGTATCGGAGACATACCCCACCGCAGAGGGGGCAAGGCCGGTGGTATAAGAGTTAATGATTACGAACAGGGGGTTGTCGGAGAGCACCTGCAAAACCGACTGCAAGAACGGATAAAAGCTGGTCTCCATCTTCCAGATCTCACCGGAAGGACCCCGGCCGTAGCTGGGCGGATCCATGATGATCCCGTCGTACCGGCGGCCCCGGCGAATCTCCCGCTGGATAAACTTCCCGCAGTCGTCCACAATCCAGTGGATCGGCCGGTCCGCCAGGCCGGAGGCCTGGGCATTTTCCTTCGCCCAGGCGACCATTCCCTTGGCCGCGTCCACGTGCCAGACCTCCGCACCCCCGGCCGCAGCCGCCAGGGTCGCGCCGCCGGAGTAGGCGAACAGATTCAGCACCTTCACCGGCCGGCCGGCAGAGGCGACCTTCTCCCGGATAAAGTCCCAGTTGGCGGCCTGCTCCGGAAAAACGCCGGTATGCTTGAAATTCATGGGCTTTACGTTAAAGGTCAGGTATCCACCGTAAGACACCTGCCAGCGCTCCGGCAGATGGTGGTCCGACCAGTGCCCGCCGCCGGTGGCGGAACGGATATACCGGGCGTCATACTTTTTCCACTCCGGCGCATCGTGAGGAGTGCTCCAGATCACCTGGGGGTCCGGGCGCACCAGGTAATACTTCCCCCACCGCTCCAGGCGCTCACCGTCTGTGGCGTCCAGAACCTCATAGTCCTTCCATTGGTCAGAAATCCAGATCATGGGATCCTCTCCTTAAGGTGTGCGCGGCGTCGTTGGCGCAGTCGGTGCGGTGGGATCGCTGGGGCCGGTGGGTTCCGTGGGCACCGTGTGCTCGTTATGCACCGGGCAGGTCTCCTCCGTGTATTTGGCCTCTTCAATATCCACATCCGCGTTTTTGTACATGGCCTCCTGCTTTTCCGTAAACTTGAACAGGGCGACCTCTTCCACGGTCCCCGCCAGCTCGCAGAACGGCGTGGCGATGCCATGCCCCTCCGTGCAGTACCGCACGACTACGTGCTGCTCGCAGGAGGCGGTGGGCACATCCTTCGGAAGGACGCGGACGGTAATGGTGCAGTCTCCCCGCAGATCCTTTTTGCAGGCGTCCGTCGCCCGAAGGCCGGACTCGGAGCAAATGGTCACGGAGGTCAGCCGGGAGCCGTCATACAGGGGCTTGTTTTCCAGGTCCGCATGGATGGGGTCCATAACCGCCTTCCACATCCGGGAGGCCGGGCTGGTCTTAATGCCGGTGGGGATTACCTGCTCCGGCAGATCGTAACCGCACCACAGAACCGCCGTATAATAGGGCGTAAAGCCGGCGAACCAGCGGTCGCAGTTATTGTTGGAGGTACCGGTCTTGGCGGCGCAGTTCATGCCGCTGAGCTTGCCGGGATAGCCCGTGCCGTTATCCACCGCATACTGGAGCATATAGTCCATATACAGGACCGTATCCTCGCTGAGGATCTGGCGGCTTTCCTGCACATTGTCAATGACCACATTGCCGTCGCTGTCGTATACGACGGTAAAGGTGCGGCCCTTGCGCCATACGCCGTTGTTACTGAAGGTGCCATAGGCATCCGTCATATCCCGGACGGTCACGCCATAGGTGAGCTGGCCCATGCCCAGGGACGAATAGCCCATATCGTTCTTGACCTCGCCGCCGATCTCCATGCCCTCTTCCAGGGTGCTCAGACCAAAGCGGTTCTTGGCAAAGTCAAAGCTGTACTCAGAGCCGATGCTGTCCAGCGTCCGGACGGCGACGGTGTTCAGAGACTGAGACACGCCGTTCAGAATTGTTGTCATGCCGGAATAGGTCCGGGAATCGTTCAGAGGGTAGCCGTCGTACAGCGGCCCGTCAAAGCAAGGAGAGCCGGGATTGATCCGGCCCAGCTCCATGGCCGGGCTGTAAACCGTCAGGGGCTTGATGGAGGAGCCGGGCTGGAGGGTGGACTGGGTCGCGCGGTTCCAGTTCAGATAGCCCTTCTTCTCTCCGGTGCCGCCGGAAAGAGCCACAATATCCCCGGTTTCATTGTCGGTAATGACAATGGCAGCCTGGAGCTGCTGGTTGCTGGCGGTGGTGGGCAAGCCGTCCAGGTTGGTAAAGACCTTGTCCACCTCCTTCTGCACATCCATATCGATGTTGCAGTAAATATGGTAGCCGCCGGTTTTCAGCATCTGGAAGCAGACGTCGTAGGAATACCCCGTCTTTTCCATCAGCGCCTCAATGACATCCTCAATAACCGCGTCCACATAATAAGAATAGTAGGGGCTCTTTTCCTCCACCTCAAAAATGTTCATCTCGCCGCACATGGGGCACTGGTAAAGGCCGGTTTCCTCGTCCTTTTTATAGGCGTCGATGCTGCCGGAGAAGCCGCAGTTCTTGCAGGTGTATTTATCCGCATTGGGGTCCTCACTGGTGAACACCATGGGCTGCTCCAGAGCCTGCTGATACTGCGTATCGTTCAGATACCCCTGGCTGTGCATCTCTCCCAGCACCAGAAGCTGCCGGTCCCGGTTTCGGTCGATGCTGATATAGGGGTCATAGAGGGAGGGATTGTTGGTAATACTTACAAGACTGGCGCACTCCGCCGCCGTCAGATCCCTCACGTTCTTGCCGAAATAGTGCCGCGCGGCGCTCTGCACACCGTAGCAGCCCTCGCCCAGGTAGATATAGTTGAGATACCACTCCATGATCTCCTCCTTGGAGTAGTTTTTCTCAAATTGCAGGGCCCGGAAAATCTCCAGCACCTTCCGGCGGACGGTCACATCGTCCTCCTTGGTGACGTTTTTGATCAGCTGCTGGGTAATGGTGGAGCCGCCAAAGTCCGCCTGCCCCATGAACATCTTGGTGCAGGCCTTGATGGTCCGGAACCAGTCCACGCCCTGGTGCTCATAAAAGCGCTTGTCCTCAATGGCCACCGCCGCATGGACCAGATTCTCCGGAATATCCTCATAGGAGACCCACACCCGGTCGGTCACGGCGTAGATTTGCTGAAGAACCTTGACCTCGCCGTGATCCTTGTAGTAAATAAAGGAGGTCTGGTCCAGGTTAAAGCTCTCCACGTTGAAATCCGTATTGGGAATGACATCCTGCTGCAAATAGTTGCCCAGCAGACACACAAAAATGATCGCCGTCACAGCCAAGACGCCCAGCACCGTCCCGCAGACGCCCAGGGCGACCTTAATCGCCGTCCAGGCAACGCGCCAGATCCGGTAAAGCACCCGAAGGGCCGCCGGGGCCCGGTATTCCACGTCCTGCTGCTCCTGCTTTTTCTTTCGAATGGCCATTGTATTCCTCCGTTCCGCCGCAAACGCGGCATATCCACCGGCGAAGGCCGCCGTAATTTCTTTCAGGAAGGCTTGCCGCCGATCCGGTCGGCAGCGCAAAAGCGCACAATTCATCCTCTATTATAGCATACCCATATAAAAAACGAAAGTAAATTTTTTTGAAATAATCCGCCTGCTTTGGGGCATGATGAACAAGGGAGGGACGTAATATGAGAAAGAAAGAACGCATGAGCGCCATTGTGCTTCTGGCAGGGATCCTGCTGGGCATATCCCGGGGGTATGTAGCGGTATGGCGGGGGGAGGATCCGCAGCCCCAGCTCATCACCGATGCCCCGGTGCAGGCGCTGCCGCCTGCGGACCGGGCTCTGCTGGAGGCGGGGATCCGCCTGGACGATGAGGCGGCGCTCCAGCGAGCCCTGGAGGACTTCTGTTCCTAAGTCAGCATAATTCACAATTTGGACTTGATTTTTCCTCCGCAATCAGTTAAAATAGAGACACTTCAGGAGCAAGCGCTCCTGTTTCCCCGGAGGAACTGCCATGTTGGATGAATTTGGCTCCGATTTTATCACCATCGAAGACGAGGACGGCACCGAGTATGAGCTGGAGGTCCTGTCTGAGCTGGAATACAACGGCTGCACCTATCTTGCCGTCTGCCTGGCCGGCGAAGAGCAGGAGAACGGCCTGCCGGAGATCAGCATTCTGAAAAACGTGGAGGAGGACGGGGAGCCCATTCTCGAGGCGATTCAAGATGAGCAGGAGCTGGAGACGGTAAACCGGCTGATCCTGGAGCAGCTCTACGAGGACGAGGACACAACCGAATAATCAGCCTTGCCCTGCTTGGTGCGTGACGCGCTCTTTTAAACCCACATCTTATCTTCGGGACGCAAAGCTTCTATGCTGGATTGCAGGCCTCCCGCCGCTCCTTTGAGATGCGGTGGAAGTTGGAAGCAGCTAAGGTTTAGAGCGGCAACCCACCTGCCATCTGTGCAGGTTATAAATGGGCGTGCACGGCCAAAGTGGGGTATCTGGTTTAGAGCCCGGCGGCAGATTCTGCCGCCGGGTCCTTTCTATCTATCCGGATACCAAAATCCACTCAATTTTTGAACAGATTCATAACTTTCGATTTTCCTACTTGAAACTGCCGCTGGAATACGCTATAATATCAAAGATTATGCAGCCCCCCGTCTTTTTCGGGGGAAAACGAGAGGATTGATAACTATGAGCGCTTCCCAACAAAAGAAAAACCGGCAGGAGCAGACCGACGCCGCTGTCAACCCCAAGCAGGAGCGTGCCGCTCAGGCAAAAAAGGATGCCCGCAAGCTGAAGATTCTGACCATTTCTTTCTCTGCGGTCCTTGTGGTCCTGCTGCTGGTGGTCATCATTGGCGGCGTAACGAGCACCGGTGTGATCGAGCGGAACTCCACCGCCGTGATCCTGGGGGATCACAAGCTTACCGCCGTTGAAGTGAAGTATTTTTATAATGACTGCGTCAACACCTTTGCCCAGAACAACAGCAACTATCTGAGCTACTTCCTGGACACCTCCAAGCCTCTGAACGAGCAGAAGTACGACGATACGAAGACCTGGGCGGATTACTTTATGGACACCGCTCTGACCAACGCCCGGAATACCTACGCCGTGTATGACGAGGCCGTCTCCAAGGGCATTACCCTGAGCGAGGACGATCAGAAAACCATCGAATCCAATCTGTCCATGCTGAAGCTGTACGCCTCCATGCGGGGATACAGCAGCGTGAACAAGTACATTGCCGCCATGTACGGCCGGGGCTGCAACGAGGCCTCCTACCGCAAGTACATGGAGGTCTGCCAGCTGGCCTCCTCTTACGACACCCAGTTCCGCAACTCCCTGACCTACACCGATCAGCAGCTGCGGGATAAGGAAGCCGAGGACTTCGATGCTTACTCTGACTATACCTACCGGATGTATCAGGTCAAGCTTACCGACTATGCCGACAGCAGCGCCGAGGACAAGGACGCCGCCAATGCCGCAGGCCGGGAGAAGGCCAAGGCTGTTGCCGAGGAGATCAAATCCGACACCACCAATGAGACCACCTTTATCCAGTCCGTTAAGACCCACTGCACCGAGAAGGAGCAGGATACTTACGCGACGAACGACGATGCAACGCTGTCCCAGAACGTAAGACGGGCAAACCTCCCCTCCTCCATTCAGGAGTGGGTCTCCGACAGCAGCCGGAAGGCCGGCGACGTTGCCGTGCTGCCCGTGGGCGACGAGGGCTCCGAGACCGGCTTCATCGTGGTTTATTACCTGAGCAAGCGGGACAACTCCGAGACCAAGATGGTCAACGTGCGTCACATCCTCATCGAGACCAGCGATACCGTCACCATGGAGCAGGCCCGGGAGAAGATTGAAGAGATCAAGGCCTCTTACGAGGAGAATCCCACTGAGGAGAACTTCGCCTCTCTGGCCAGCAGCAAATCCGAGGACTCCGGCTCCAAGAACAACGGCGGCCTGTACGAGAACGTGTACGAGGGCGCCATGGTGAAGGAATTCAACGATTGGATCTTCGACCCCGCCAGGAAGGAAGGGGACGTGGGCATCGTGGAGACCAAGTACGGCTGCCATCTGATCTACTTTGTCAGCAAGGGCGAGCAGTCCTACCGGGATTACCTCATCACCCAGGCTCTGATCTCCGACGATTACAACGCCTGGTTCACGGGCCTCACCGATAACTACACCGAGACCCGCAAGGGCGGCCTGCGCTGGGTCAACACCGCGCTGACCCTGCAAACCAGCAGCAACTAAATCCACCACAACAACAGGGCCGCAAATGCGGCCCTGTTTTCTAGGAGTTTTTATGGAAAATCCCTTTATTCGTGAAGAAATGGCCCTTGGTTCCGGGGCTCTGGAAAAGCTGAAGGCCAGTCATGTGGCCGTTTTCGGGATCGGCGGCGTGGGCAGCTATGTGGCCGAGGCGCTGGCCCGGGCCGGCGTCGGCGCGCTGACCCTGGTCGATAACGACACGGTGGGGCTGAGCAATCTGAATCGCCAGCTCTGCGCCCTGCACTCCACCCTGGGCCAGCCCAAGGCGGAGGTCATGGCCCGGCGGGTGCTGGATATTAACCCGGAATGCCGGGTGAACCCCATGGTTCGGCTGTATAACGAGGAGGTCAAGGAGGACTTCTTCTCCCTAGGCTTTGATTATATCGCCGATTGCATTGACCTGGTCTCCTGCAAGCTCAGTCTCATTCAGACCGCAAAGGAACGGGGCATCCCCATTATCAGCGCCCTGGGGACCGGCAATAAGCTGGATCCCACCGCCTTCCAGGTGACGGACATTTCCAAGACCACCGGCTGCGGCCTGGCCCGGGTGGTCCGGCGGGAGCTGCGCAACCGGGACATTCGCCACCATAAGGTGGTGTTCAGCCCGGAGGAGCCGCTGACCCCCATTGCCATGGAGGCCCCGCCTCCCGGCCGCAGGACCGTCCCCGCCTCCGTATCCTGGGTCCCCTCCGTAGCCGGGCTGACCCTGGCCGGGGCCATCATCCGGGACCTGACCGAAGGTTTGTAATGCAAGCGCCGGAGCGCAATGCGCTCCGGCGTCCTTTTATTCTTTTGGCAGCTTTTCCCAGGATCGGGGCGTTTGCCCCGCAAAGGTTACGGTATAGCCGGTGCCCGGCTTCGGAGCCCAGCGGTAGAAATTCTTTTCCGGCCCCGGAAACCACAGGTCCATCAGTCCGCTGATCACGCCCCCATGGGTAATCACAACCGCGTCCTCCCCTGCCTCCAGCAGGGGCTTCAGCGCGGCAACAGCCCGGGCATAGACCTCCGGGGCGCTCTCTCCTCCCGGAATGGGGTTCTTTGCAATATCCTCAATCCAGTGCTGATATTCCGGCCAATCCTTGATTTCTTCATAGGTTTTCATTTCAAAAATGCCGAAATTAGTCTCCCGCATCCCCGGCAGCGGCGTAAAGGGAACCTCCCCGTACAGGCAGCGGAGGGTCTGCTCCGTGCGGAGCATTCCGCTGGTGTAGTACCGGGGCGCGGCGGGATAGCCGCCCTTTTCCCGGCGCTGGCGCAGCTCCTCTTCCCCCTCCGGCAGCAGGGGGAGGTCGGCGCTTCCGTAATACAGGCGGCGGAGGTTCCCCTCCGTCATACCGTGTCGAATCAGGTGCAGCTTCATTTCAGCACCTGGGGCAGCCCGCAGAACACCCGGGTCACCCGATTCGCCCTGGCAGCCAGCCAGGAGACCATTCTGCCGTTGGCCTCCCGCCAGATTCGCTGGGCATGATCTATGGGCACGACGCCCTGCCCAATATCCCGGCACACGATCACCGCGTCCCGCCACATGGGCTCCTTTTTCTGGATTTCCTCAATGGGGTCCAGACCGCAGCGAATGCACCACCAACAAAATTCCTCCATATGGAACAGGCATCGCTGGGGCTCATCCGCAGAGATCCCCCCTGCGCAGTCAAAGGTCTCCTCCTGCGCAATGTTGTATTCCTTCATGGCCCAGTGCAGCTTTCCCTGATAGGCCCCGCCAACCACTAAATCCATGGTTTCCTCCTTATTGAATCAGCAGCATCGCCACCCCAAGGGCCTCCCCCAGAGTCAGCCCAAAGCCGGAAATATCCCCGGACATACCGCCCAGATTGTTTTTTGCACCGGAAACGGCAGCCCAGTAGCCGCAGCCAGCGGCCAAAGGTGCCAGACCTTTGCGGCCATACAGAGTAATAGGTACAGCCGCCGCAGCGGCAGTCAGAACGATCAGAAAGATCAGATTTCCACCCCTGGCCCGGCTCATCGCCGCATACTGGCTGGTCCCCATAGGGCGCAGCAGCTGGACCGCCAGAGCAGCACAGCCCCGGGTCACAACAGGGATCAGCCCCAGCGCCGGCAGCGGGCAGGCTTCCAAGGAAAGGAAGGCGCTCCACTGCCCACCGGCCAGAAGGACCATGCAGATCACCGCAAAGGCCCCGCAGTGGGAGTCCTTCAGAATTTTCTGCCGGGTCGCCTGATCTCGCCGGGACAGGATCGCGTCGCACACATCCATGTATCCGTCCAGGTGAAGAAAGCCGGTCACCAGCCAGGGCAGGATCGCCGCCAGGAACGCCCCCAGCGGCCAGGGCGCCCCAAAGCGGCGCAGGGCCCAGAATACAAGCGCCCAAAGCCCGCCGACTACGCCGCCCACCAGAGGCAGGCAGCAGAGCATCTGCCCCCGTGCCTCCTCATTCCAGTGTTTACAGGGGCAGGGTATGGCTAAAAACATCCCCCAACTCATCCAGAATCCGTCAAACCACTTCTTCATGGCAGCTCCCCCTTGAACAAAACGGGAATCCCACTGCACAGCTCTGCCACCGTGTCGCACTGCTCCGCCAGGATCCGGTCCACCTGTGCCAATCCCCTGCGGTAAAACTCCGTGGTCTCCTCATAGCGACCGGCGTCGGAAAAAATGTCGTCCGCAATATAGATAACGTTCCGGCATCTCTGCCCCAGGCAGCGCAGCTCCTCGGAGGTGCGCCAGGGGGCGTTCCGGTCCATCTCCCCGCCGCTGAACATTTCGTTGGCCAGAAGAGCCGTCACACTGTCCAGCAGCACGGTCCCCGCCCGGTCCATCCGCTCCAGGGCCTGGAACAGATCGCGGCCGCACTCCACCGTCTCAAAGCCCCAACCGGCCCGGTCCTCTCTGTGCCGGTCAATCCGGGCCAAGTCCTCGGAATCGCCGGGGATCATAGTCGCCAGATAATACATAGGCCCGTCCCCGGCCAGCTTCTTGGCCAGGCGCTGGCCCAGATAGCTCTTTCCGCTTTTACTTCCGCCGCATAGTAAAATCTTCATGTTTTCACCGTAAATTGATCGCCCTTGCGGATTTCTTCCAGGTAGTCGTCCTGAATGGCCGCCTCCTGGAAGGTCGCCATCCGGTTCATAACGGCGCAGGCGCCCTTGAGAATCTGGAAGGCCAGCGGGCAGCCGCTCCCCTCGCCCAAACGCATCCCCAGCTGCAAAAACGGCTGAAGGGCCAGCTCCTTCGCGGCAAGGGAATAGCCAATCTCATAAGAGATATGAGACAAAAACAGAACGTCGCGCACCCTGGGACACAGCCGCACCGCACAAAGAGCGGCCACGACAGAGATGAAGCCGTCCACCACGGCGGGCAGCCGCTCCCGGGCGCAGCCCAGAAACACGCCGGTCATCGCCGCAAGGTCCAGTCCGCCGACCTTAGACAGCACGTCCACCGGATCGGCCGGATCCGGCCGGTGGAGGGCAAGGCCCCGGGCAATGACCTGCTTCTTCTTTGCAAAGGCGGCATCCGTCACGCCGCCGCCTCTCCCCGTCACCTGTTCCACCGCCGCGCCGGTCAGCGCAGCCAGGACTGCGGCGGAGGTAGTGGTATTTCCGATGCCCATTTCCCCCGCGCCCATAGCGTCATATCCCTCGGCCTTGGCCTGAGCCGCCAGAGACAGGCCAACAGCGATGGCGTCCAGGGTCTCCTGCCGAGTCATGGCGGGAGCCTTCAGAAAACTCTCCGTACCATGCCGGATTCGCCGGTCCAGAATCGCCGGGCAATGGTACTGCGCCGCAATTCCCACGTCCACCACCTGCACATCGTTTTCAAAGCAGGCAGCCAAAACGGACATTCCCGTTTTATGCAGGGTCATATTGATGGCCTGGGCCAGTGTGACCGACTGAGGGGCAGAGGATACGCCCTCCGCCACAATGCCGTTATCCGCTGCCAGGACAGTCACCCGGCAGCGATCCATTTGATTGTGTACCCAGCCGGTAATCCCCGCCAGGCGAATGGAAATCTCCTCCAAAGCCCCCAGGCTGCCGGGGGGCTTCGCCAGCTGAGCCTGCCGCCGGCGTGCCAGGTCCATCGCACCGGCGTCTGCCGCCGGGATCGCGTCACAAATCGATTGAAGCTCTTCCTGGGTCATTTCTCTTACCTCGAACGAAATTCTTCTTTCTATTATAGCAGATTTTTCTCCAATTTACTAGAGAAAAACCACAGGATTTGGCAAAAAAGTCCCCGCAGCCTTGCGCTGCGGGGACCACTCAGTTCCCTTTCTTCGCCTCCACGGCCCGGGCCACATACGCGCAGATCTCCGCAGCGCCGTTATGCCGGAAATTCTGCTCCAGCGCAGCGGACATCGCCCCCAGGGCGGCCTCATCTGCCAGGGTCTTACAGACCAGCTCCGGCAGGTCCTCCGGATCCTGCGCGGTCCAGGCAAAGCCGTTGCCGCAGAAGAACTCCAGATTTCTTCCCTCGCAGCCGCCGACAAAATCCGCCAGCACCAGGGGCAGCCGCTTTGCCGCCGCCTCGGTGGAGGACAGGCCGCCGGGCTTTGTCAGCATCAAATCCGCCGCATCCATATAGAGCGGCACCTGCTTGGTATACCCCAGAACCTTCAGCCTCTCCCTGGAGCCCAGCTCCGACAGGCTGTCATACAGCTTGGTATTATTCCCGCAGACACACACCGCCAGGGCATTCTCCGGAAGGCGCGCCACGGTTTCCTTCACAATTTTCTTCACCGGTCCCGCGCCCATGCTGCCGGACATACACAGAAGGATCTTTTTCTCCTCCGGCAGGCCCAGAGTCCGCCGGGCCAGCAGGCTGTCCTTCGGCTGGAAGAAGCTCTGCCGCACGGGAATGCCGGTCACCACCAGCTTTTCCTCCGGGATCCCCCGCTGCACAAATTCGGGGATCAGGCGTTCATCCGGAATGAAGAAGGCGTCCACAATGCAGCGCTCCGCACAGGGCGAGCAGGTGTAATCGGTTGCCACCAGGCCGGTGGGGAGCTCCACACCAAATTGCCGGCGCACCTCGGTGAGCATCATGGCCGCAAAAATATGGACACAGATCACGGCGTCAAATTGATTTTCCTGCATCATACGATACAGAGGCTCCGCGCCCTTGGCCAGAAGGTCATAGATCATGCCCTCCCCCTCCGGCTCCGCAGGCTGCTTCTCGGAAAAGCGGTACCCCGCATTAAAGAGCTTCGGCGCGTCCCGGTACAGGCGGACGTGCCAATTGCAGATGAATTTTGACGCCTTCGGAGACCACAGAGACAGCGCGTCCATGATGTAGCTGTCATCCCCCCGGTCCTTCAGAACCTCCGCAATGGCCCGGGCGGTAGAATTGTGCCCCTCGCCGGTGTTGCAGGACAAAATTAAGACTCGCACGCTTTTTTGCGCATCTCCCTTCTTTGCAGACTGCGGTACAGACGCAGCAGCCGGGGCCGGTTGTACCGCTGGATTAGGATAAACGTAACGTTCAAGAACAGGGCGTAAAACAGCCACAGAAGGACCCCGGGCCATCCCCCAAACAGGCGCAGGCCCCATAGCCCCGCCACACACAGCAGCCAGTGCACCGTCTCCGCAACGCAGGTCTCCTGGACCAGGCGATAGATCCGGGCGCTGTCCGCCTGCATGGGGATCGCCTTGCGCACCATGCGCTTGTCCAGCTTGCTCATATCCGGCACATGATCCTTCCAGTGCTGAATGCCGATTTTCTGATAAATCGCGCCGTCCTTTTCCCAGCGGTACGGGCGATAGGGAAATTTCTCGGGGTGGAACCATTCTCTGGGCAGGGCCGTTCCCACCAGCTGAGACACTACGCCGATGGCGGCGTAATACAGCAGGCACAGAAAGAACTCTCTCATCACATTCCCCACGGGCCCGAATGGGCCTACTTTCCATTTTTGTTCTAGTATAGCGAAGAAATATAAATTTTAGATAAACAAATTCGTCTCCGGGCCTTGACGGCGGCAGAGAAAAGGGGTATTCTATCCATGAAAAACCATCGTGTGTCAAGAGCAGGGAGGCAGCTATGTTTCAGATTCTCCTGGTCGGCCAGGCGGCGGACCGCTTAAAAAGAGCCAGGATCCTTTTGCAGGAGGTCGGTTATCATCCCCAGTATGCCAAAAGCAGCGAGGAGGCTCTGTCCCTCCTGGCGGAGCAGCACGCGGATCTGATCTTGTTGGAGCTCTCCCCCGGGGCGGACGGGTGGAGCTTTCTCAGCGCCCTGCGGGATGCCGGAGACGAGACCCCCGTCCTCGCCGTCTCCGCCAGCAGTGAGCGAGAGGACCTATACGAGGCTTTCCGCCGGGGGGTGGACGACTATATGCAGATGCCGCCGGACGAAACGGAGCTGCTCTGCCGCCTGCGGGCCCTCCTGCGCCGGGCCCGTATCGCCCGGTCCCAGGAGCTTCTGGTCGGAAGGACACAGCTTTATTATGCCCAGCTTTCCGTGATTCGGGGGGATAGCGCGGTCATTCTCCCCAAAAAGGAGTTTCAGGTGCTCTTCAAGCTCCTGTCCTTCCCGGAAAAGACCTTCACCCGGGTGCAGCTCATGGATGAATTCTGGCCGCACAGCAGCGACTCGGAGACCCGGACCGTGGACGTGCACATCAATCGCCTCCGGTCCAAATTCCAGAATAATCCGGATTTTACCATTCAGACCGTCCGGGGCATTGGCTACCGGGCGGAGCTGCGGAAAGGAGCGCCCCATGTATAAGCTCATGCTGGTGGAGGACGACCCCACCATTGTCTCCGTCCTGACCCGGGAGCTTACCCGGTGGGGCTACGAGGTCGTCTGCCCGGAGGATCTGCGCCATGTGGACGCCGCCTTCCGGGCCCAGCAGCCCCATCTGGTGCTGCTGGATATTTCCCTGCCCTTTTTCAACGGCTATCACTGGTGCAGCGAGATCCGAAAGAGCTCAAAGGTCCCCATTCTCTTTCTCTCATCCGCCTCGGACAATATGAACATCGTCATTGCCATGAACATGGGCGGGGATGATTTTGTGGCGAAGCCCTTTGATATGAATGTGCTCCTGGCCAAGCTCCAGGCGTTGCTCCGCCGCAGCTATGACTTCGGCGCGCCGGAGCCGGTACTGGAGTGCCGGGGGGCCGTGCTGGACCCCAAGGGGGCCAGCCTTGCCTATGACGGGAAGCGCCTGTCTCTGACCAAAAACGAGAACCGGATCCTGCTCACCCTTCTGGAGCGGAAGGGGCAGATCGTCAGCCGGGACGCGCTTATGCAGCGTCTTTGGGAAACGGACAGCTTTGTGGATGAAAACACCCTCACCGTCAATGTCGCCCGCCTGCGGAAGAAGCTGGACGCCCTGGGCCTGCCGGAGCTGATCGCCACCCGGAAGGGGGCCGGTTATGTGATTGTGGAGGAGGAGCCATGAAGCTGCTGCTTTCTTACCTCCGGGATAAGCGCCGCCCATTCCTTCTTCTGCTGCTGTTTGCCGGGCTGAGCTGCACGGTAAACGCCCTGTACCGGCTGCCCTGGGAGCCGGCCGCCTATGCGGGCGCCCTCTGCCTCACCGCCGGGCTCCTCGCCATGCTTCCGGACTTTCTGGCCTACCGGCGAAAGCACCGCCTACTGGAGGGGCTCCGGCAGGAGGTCCTGTCCACTCTGGAGAATCTTCCCGCCCCCGGCACCCTGCCGGAGGCCGACTATCAGGCCTTGCTCACTGGCCTTTTTGAGGCCAAGCAGGCCCAGGCGGTGGATGCCGCCCGGCAGGCCCAGGAGGCCACGGACTATTTCACCCTCTGGGCTCACCAGATCAAAACCCCCATCGCCGCCATGGACCTGCTGCTGCAATCCTGCTCCGCAGATGCCAAGGCGTTGGAAGCGGAGCTGTTCCGCATTCGGGAATATGTGGACATGGTCCTGTGCTACCTGCGCCTGGGCAGCCCGGCCACGGACTATGTGTTCAAGCCCTGCGACCTGGATGGGATCATCCGCCAGGCCCTGCGGAAATATGCGCCCCTGTTTATCCGGAAGAAGTTGGCTCTGCATTACGAGCCCATCCACAAGACCGTGCTGACCGACGAAAAGTGGCTGCTTTTCGTATTGGAGCAGGTGCTCTCCAACGCGCTGAAATATACCCCGAAGGGCAGCATTACCATCGCCCTGGCAGGGCCGGAGACCCTGAGCATCCGGGACACGGGCATCGGCATCGACCCCGGCGACCTGCCCCGCATCTTTGAGCAGGGCTTCACCGGCCAGAACGGCCGGTCCGACAAGCAGGCCACCGGCATCGGCCTGTACCTGTGCCGGATGATCTGCCAGCGTCTGGGCCAGAGCATTACCGCCGGAAGCCTCCCCGGCCAGGGGACGGAGGTGCGGATCTCCCTGAAAACCCCAAAAATCCAGCAAGACTAACAAAACTGTAAGGTTCCACTCCCAAGTGTAAGGGAAATCGATGGCACGGCTTTGGGTTTTGCGGTATGCTATAGGCACAAATCCGAAGGGAGAAATGAACGATGCCAGTTTTGGAAGTACAAAACGTAAAGAAGATCTATACCACCCGCTTCGGCGGGCATCAGGTCCAGGCTCTTACGGATGTGAGCTTTACCGTAGACGCCGGGGAATATGTGGCGGTCATGGGCGAGAGCGGATCCGGCAAGACCACCCTGCTGAACATCATTGCCGCTCTGGACAAGCCCACCGCCGGCCGGGTGCTCCTGGGCGGACAGTCCATTCACGCCCTGCGGGACAGCCAGGTGGCCGCCTTCCGCCGGGAGAAGCTGGGCTTTGTGTTCCAGGAATTCAATCTGCTGGACCACTTTTCCGTAAGAGACAATATCTATCTGCCCCTGGTGCTCTCCGGCATGAAGCCCATGCAAATGCGTCTGCTGCTGGAGCCTCTGGCCGAGCAGCTGGGCATTACGGAGCTGCTGGACAAGTACCCCTATGAGATTTCCGGCGGGCAGAAGCAGCGGACGGCCGTCGCCCGGGCTCTGATCACCAAGCCGGAGCTCATTCTGGCCGATGAGCCCACGGGCGCGCTGGACAGCCGCTCCACCGACGAGCTTCTGGAGCTGTTCAGCCGGGTCAACGCCGGCGGACAGACCATTTTCATGGTCACCCACTCCATCAAGGCCGCCAGCCACGCCTCCCGGGTGCTGTTCATCAAGGACGGCCGGGTTTTCCACCAGCTGTACCGCGGCGGCCACTCTGACCTGGAGCTGTATCAGAGCATTTCCGACACCCTGACCATGCTGGCAACGGGGGGCGAGATGGCATGATGTATCCCAAGCTCGCCTGGACCGGCATCCGCAAAAACCAGCGGACCTACCTTCCCTATTTTCTGACCTGCGTGCTCATGACCATGATGCAGTACATCATCGCCGCCCTGTGTCACGATCCGGTCATCTCCACCTTCCGGGGCGGAGAGATCATTCAGGGCCTCCTGTCCTTCGGCACGGGGATCATGTGCCTGTTTTCCTTCCTGTTTCTGTTTTACAGCAATTCCTTCCTCATTCGCCGCCGGTTCCAGGAGTTTGGTCTGTACCACGTTCTGGGGATGGGCAAGGGCAACATTGCCCGGATCCTCCTGTGGGAGACGCTAATCCTGGCCGGCTCCTCCGTGATCCTGGGCCTCGGCCTGGGCATTCTGCTGTCCAAGCTGTGCCAGCTTGCCGTAACAGCCATGCTTCAGGGGGAGGTCAGCTACACCTTCTCGGTGCAGCCCATGGCTTTCCTTATGACCTTGGTTATTTTTGCGGCAATCCATGGGCTCATCTTCTTCAATGCCCTTCGCAAGGTCTCCCTCTCCAGCACCACGGAGCTGCTGGGCAGCGCCTCTGCAGGTGAGAAAAAGCCTAAGGCCAATTACCTGCTGGCCCTGGCCGGGTTGATTCTCCTGGGCGCGGCGTACTACATTGCCCGAAAAGTGGAAGACCCCCTGACTGCCGTGAACGGCTTTCTCATTGCCGTGGTCATGGTCATCCTCGCAACTTACCTGCTGTTTATCTCCGGCTCTGTGGTCATTTACCGTCTGCTGCAATACTGCAAGGGCTATTACTACAAGGCAAAGCACTTTATCTCCGTATCCACCATGCTCTACCGCATGAAGCGCAACGGCGCGGGCCTGGCCTCCATCTGCATTCTGAGCACCATGGTGCTGGTCACGGTGTCCACCACGGTCTGCCTGTATCTCGGTGGAGAGGACAGCGTAAATGAACGCTGTCCCCGGGATTTGATTCTTGAAGCGGGCTCTCGGGACCCCGCCCCGGTCATGGATCAGGCGGTGGAGGATACGCTGAAGGCCTATAATCTGACCCAGGAGGATCGGATCGCTTACCGGTACCTCCCCCTCTATGGCTGGATGGACCAGAACGGAAATTATAACCTCCAGGAGGTGGAGCTGGGCGGCTCCTTCCTGACGCTGGAGCTGGTCGCCCTTGAGGATTACAACCAATTGGCCGGGACCGACTACACCCTGGCCCCCGGTGAGGCCCTGGTCAGCTCCGATTCCCCCTTCCCGCAGGAAACGGTCACCCTTTCCTCCGGCCCCTCCTTCCGGGTCCTCCGGCAGGTCTCCTTCAAGGGGGTCGATGAGGGCACCTGGGTCTCGAGCAATTATCTCTATTTTATTGTTCCCATGGAATCCCTACAGGCCTGCCAAAAGGCCTGTGCGGAGGCGCTGGGGCAGGAAATAGACTGCAAATACTTCTATGGCTTCAATGTCAGCTGCTCCAACGCCATGCAGCTAAAGCTTCTTGACGAAATCCTGGAGCGGTACCGGAAGGATCTTCGGGTGGAAAACGGCTTTTCCCTCTCCTATAGCTCCATGGCTGAAAAGCGGGCCGATACCATGGCCCTGAACGGCGGACTGCTGTTCCTGGGTCTGTTTCTGGGGCTGGCCTTCCTGATCGGCACCGTGCTCATTATGTACTACAAGCAGATCACCGAAGGCTACGAGGATCAGCACACCTTCTCCATTCTGCAAAAGGTCGGCATGACCCGGCAGGAGATCCGCGCCTCCGTCAATTCTCAGGTGCTGACGGTATTCTTCCTGCCTCTGGCCGCCGCCGGGGTCCATGTCTGCTTTGCCTTTAAGATGATGTCTCTGCTGCTCCAGCTTGTGGGGCTGACCAATGTGCGCCTCTTCGGCTGGGTCACACTGGGCTGCTTCCTGCTGTTCGCCGTGTTCTATGTGGGCGTGTATGTTGCAACCGCCAATGCGTATTTTCGAATCGTAAGCCGGGAAAATCAAGCAAAATCCGTATAATTGCAAAAAAGATTCCCCTGCCGTGGAAACCATTCCGGTTTCCACGGCAGGGGTTTTTACATTCCGGTCACTGCTTCAGGAAATCCTCGATATACCGCATGAGGATCTGGGCCATCTGGGCCCGGGTCGCGCTGCCGTTGGGCTGCAAATACACAACGCCGTCCTCATTGCTGCCCTTCATCAGGCCCACCGCCACGGCCCACTGCATGGTCTCCACGGCGTAAGGCAGCACCTGACCCTCATCGGCGAACACGCTCAGATCGGCCCGGGCGGACACATCCTTACCCTGGTAGGCCGCATACCGGTAAAGCATAGTCACCATTTCGCTCCGGGTGATCTCCCGGCCGGGGAGGAACACGCCCTCGGGATAGCCCTTGACGATCCCGGTCTCGCTGGCCCAGGCCACCGCCTTTGCAAAGTAAGCGCCCGCGTCCACATCCGGGAAGCTGCCGCTCCCCTCCGGCTCTCCGGCCAGCCGCCACAGCAGCGTCACCGCCATGGCGCGGTTCATCGGCTGATTCGGCCCAAACAGGCCCGGCTCCACGCCCTTGAACAGGCCGGTGCGGATCCCGTAGTCAATGGCCTCGTGGCCCCAATACTCCGGCCCGGGCACGTCCGCAAAGTCCCGGCTGGGGCAGCTTTCGCCGCCGTCGCACTTGCCGGGCTGGGACTGCTGCACCTTCAGGTCCACCGTTCCCGTGGGCACAAAATAGTCCACCCCGGACTGCCCGTCCTTGTCCTGATACATCAGCTCGTTGGCTCCGAGGGAATAGGTCAGGGTCAGCTCCGTATCCTCCAGGGTCAGGGGGTCCGTGCTGTAGGAGATGTACTTGGTCACATCCTTCCGCACGCCGTTGGCGTACACCGCCGTTACCTGCATTCCCGTGGCATCAAAGGTCTGCCCCACCTGATAAGTGGTCTTATCCGGCTGCTTCGTGACCTCCAGCGCCGTAATAGTGCTGCTCAAGCACATGAGATAAGCCGAATCATTCTTGAAATAAAGATTGCCGTCCTCATCTACAATGGGGCTGCAAATGGCATACTGGGCCTGGGCGCCGCTGGGAGTAAACAGAACGTAGCCCGTCTCCACAGTCTTGGTCTGCCCTGCCTCCACATAGGTCTCCACGGTGGCATAGGCGTGGTCCAGCTCCTTCAGCCCCGCCCGGTCCCGGATCACCCGGAGCTTTCCAGGCGTGTAGTTGTCGAAGAAGTACACATAGACGTACTCCGTGCCGTCCTCATAGCAGGTGGTCAGCAGGCCGCTGGTCTGGGGATAGCCCTGGGTGGGGACCTGGTAGGCAATGGTCCAGCGGTCCAGATCGATCACCGTCATATTGTGTCCGGAATAGGCCCCGAACTGGCTCACGCCGGACACGCCGATATAGGCCCTGCCCTTGTAAACCACGGGGGTTGAGGTGCTCATAGGCGGCGTTGCGGGATTGGCAGAGCCGTTGTTCAGATGGAGAGACTTCAGAGAGCCCTCCTGGAAGGTGCCGTCCGGATTGACCTTCACCCGGTAAAAATCGCCGCCCTTGGAGGTAAAGTAGTAGGCGTCGGTCTGGACGTCATAGCACACGCTGCTGCGCAGGTCGCCCACACCGGTGGCCGTCAGGCTGTCCAGCAGCGCGCCGCTGCCCGGATCCAGGGACAGGATTGAGCCGTGGCCGGTCACATATCCGTTTTCCCCGTCGTCCGTGGTGACCAGGATAAAGTCATCCGCCGCATAGGCCCCGGCCCAATAGAAGCCGTTGTGGGTATAGGTCCAGGAGGCCAGCTTTTCTTCGCTGCCGCTGTCCAGGTCCTCGTCGGTCACCGTCAGGCAGACAAAGTTCGCCTGCTGCATTTCCGCATTCCAGAAGCCGGTGTAAAGGCAGCCGTTCTTGTACGCAATGGGGCAGTTGGGCTGCCCGCCCAGTGCGTCATGGTAGATCCAGAGGGAGTCCAGGGTATCGGCGTCAAAGGCCTGGATCGTGCCGTTGGAAAGGGCCACAAAGATCATGCCCTCGGCATAGGCCGGCGGCGTAATGGCAAAGGAGGAGGAGCCCGCCATAGGCTTGGCCTCCAGAACCGCGCCGGTGGTCTTATCCAGCTTGAAAATCTGTTTTGCGGCGTAGGAGTAGAGGTTCCCGCCCACAAGGATGGGAGAGCCCGCAGCATTGGAGCTGTAGCCCTCGCCCAGCTGGACTCCCCAGGTCAGCACGGCCTGCTCCGCCTGAATGGGGGTAGGCGCATCGGTGATCCCGTTGTTTTCCTCGTTGCCCCGGAAGCTGGTCCAGTCCCCGGGCCTGGCAAGGTCGGCGTAGGGCTGCTCCGGCGCAGGCTCCAGCGTCACCGTCACGGTGGCGTTTTCCTCCCCTGCCAGGAAGCGCACCTGCTTGCCCCGGTAGCCGTGGGCGGTCACATTGCAGAGATAGACCAGCCCCGTATCCAGGCTGTAGGTCCCGTCCGGGCGCAAAACGGCGCGCTGCCCCGTCTCCTCCTCCCGGAGGAACACCCCCGCGCTCTCCGGCTGCACAACAATCCGGGTCGTCACCGGGGGCAGCTTGGTCAGCTCCAGGGTGTAGCTTTGGGAAATTGCCCCGGGGTGAGACACGGTCAGAGTAATGCTTTCCGTCTCCTTTGCCGCATCCAGGGGCACGGTCAGGGCCCGGCTCTGGGTCACATCCGTTCCGGCGTAGCTAAGCGTCTCGCTCCAGCTGCCGCACCGGGCCTCCACGGTGAAATCCGAATCCTGGGCGGCCGCCGTGCTGAGCAGCTGAAGGCTGAGGGTAAGGCTGGGCACCATCTGCCCCACCGAGGCCGTATAGTCCATAACGCTCTTAAAGAAACCCTGGCTTCCGCTGTCCTTCTGATAAAGATTCACGCTCCGGTCGTTGGCGGAGAGGGTCAAATTGTTCAGCTGGCTCCGGCGTTGGACTGTAAGCATATAATCCTGATAATACTTCACACCGTTTCGCTCCGGCTGGGCGATCTCCAGGCGGACCTGGCTGCCGATGCCGGACGCACCCAGCAGCGCGTTCAGGGCCGTAAAGGCATTGTTGCGCACGGTCCGGGTCTTAGGACCGGCATAGATCGGGTCCCAAGTCCGATAATCCTCATAGTAGGCCGTCATGGTATAGCCGGAGGCCGCGGCAGTGAGCTGGGGCAGCAGACCGACATTCGGCTGGTTGGAGCCCACCTCATAGGTATAGGCATGGACCTGGGGCGCAAAGGCCGCCGGAGTCTGCGGCAGGTTCTCCCCTTTCATATTCTCCCGGGCCGCCAGGGATGCCAGGTAGTCCGCAGGATCCGGCGTCGGGATGGAGACCGTCCAGTCCGCCGCCGCAGTAAAGGCTGCGGTCGTGTGATAATACTCGTTCTTCGTTGCAAGATAGGTATAGCTCTCCCCGGGCACCAGACGGAACTGGGTCCGGCTGCCTGTTGAGGCGCTGGGGGCGATCTCGGCCCCGGCTGCGTTAAACACCGCAACGGATACATCCGACCCGTGGGACAGAGTGACCGTCACCGCCGCCTGCCGCCGCACCCGAAGCAAGTAGCTCCGGCTCACACCGTTGCGCCCCGTAAGGGTCAGGGGCAGAAGATACCGCCCTCCCTCCTGGGTCAGGCTGTCGAGGGCCACGGTTCTGGAAACACCGCTCTCCGCAGCGGCCCCGGCAAGGGTCAAGGTGCTGCCCGCGCAAAGCGCCGTAGCGCAGACGTCCAGGGTGTCGGAAACCGTGGCGATCTCATAGTCCGTCTTTTCCTTTTCCAGCGCCAGGGGCAGCTTCGTCCCGTCCCCGGTTACCGTCAGAGCGGAAAGCGTGGGAATTCGCAGGGTATGGAAGGTATAGGTCTGGTACTGCTCAAAGTCTCCGTCCGCCAGCCGGGCCTCCAGGACCACGTCGCCGCCGGTCATGCTGTCCTTCTCCAGAACGCCGACCAGAGCGGTCTGCTTGCTCTCCCAGACCCGTTTGTTCTTTGCCAGGGTCTCTTTCCCCGCCAGATACAGGCCGACCTTTGTCACATCCACGCCTTCTCCGGGGATCACATAGGGGTACAGGGTGCCCAGGGCATAATCCGGCACATAATAGGTCCCGCCTGCGGCGGTGCGATCTGCTCTCTCCATGGCCTGCCAGCCCTCGCCGTTGGTAATGCCAATCTCTGCCGAGGCGATCCAGTTTCCGTCGGGCAGCGTCGCTTTCAGGACGCCGCCGTCGATGATCTCCACCTCACCCCGCACATGACTGAGCGCTCCGTCGGAAAGGTCAAACTGATAGCGCCCCGGTACGGCCTCCACCTGCGTGGCGTCCCGGGCGGTAACGGTATTGCCGAACTCCCCTACCAGAGTCACCTCAACGGGAACGCCGCTGCGCTCTCCCTGGGTCACCTGGAGACTGAGGGTCACTTTCTCTCCGGACAGATAGGCCTCATAGGCGTCCATGGCGTCCTTCAGGGCATCCAGCAGCGCCTGGGCCTGGGTCCCGTCCGCCTCATAGCAGCCGGACAGGGCGGCGGCATAGGCCTTCTGCGCAGCGGCATAATTCTGAACGCCGTTGGTCTCCGCGCGATACGCCGCCATCTGGGACAGAAGGGCGATTTTCTCCGGAGAATCGTTCGGCTCCACGGTGGTGAAGCACAGCACCGAAATATCCGAGGCGGGAACCGACAAATCATAGCCACCGCCGTCATAAAACCGCACGAAATTGTCCGAAATGCCGTCAATGGCATAAAGGAAGCCGGTCTCCAGCCCCGTAAAGGTATGCGACCCGGACAGAAGCGCCTCCATCACGGACTGGCCGGGGGTATAGGGAGCATACTCCGGCTCAATGATAAAGCCATCCTTTGTCATTGCCGCCAGGACAAAGGTCCCCTCCGGCCGGTCCGCCGCCAGAGCGGCTCCGGGCAGAGCCCCCAGCAGCAGAGCCAGGGCCAAAAGTACAGACAAGAATCTCCGCATAACAGCCATCCTTTCTCCGCGAACTGCGGAACCCACAATTTATAAAACCCGACAGGTAAACCAACGATCCCAGATTCTCTTAAGCCAGGGGCGCTTCGCCCGCCAGGCCGCCAGCACAGCGTCCAGCGCTGCGGCAGCCTCCGGCACCTGCTGTGCCATGGGGTGGCTGCTGAACAGCGCCTCTTCCTCCATCGCCACGGCACGCGCCGCCTGCTCCTCCGAGCAGCCGGTCAGTGCGGAAATTGCAGCGGTCTGCCGGGCCAGGGGGAGGTTTTCTCCCCGGAAGCCCAGGCACGCCAAAACAACGGCCGCATACTCCAGCAGCCCAGCCACGGCCCGGCGCCCCGTGCCCCGGCGCAGCCCTGCCAGATGCCTGCGCAGGCGGCGGCGCAGAAGCACCGCCCGGAGGAGCGCTCCCAGAAGGAGCAGGGCCAGGACCAGCAGCAGGATCCGCAGGGCCTTCTCGGCAAACAGGGTCTTGCCCTCCTCCACGGTGTCCTGCTGATCCAGCTGGGGCTGGTCCTGAGGCGTCTGCGGCAGCTCCGGCGGAGTCTGGGACCCGTCCGGGCCCTCCAGATCGCCACCGGCGGGCAGCGCATAGACCAGCTCCCCTGTATGGGCCGGGGTCGTATCAAAGGGCAGCCAGCCCACCCCGTCCAGATAAAACTCCGCCCAGGCGTGGGCGTTCTTCTCCGTCAAAACCAGGCTCTCGCCGTCCGCCATGGCGGAGGCCTGCCCGGCTGTCACCAAATAGCCCTCCACATACCGGGCCGGAACGCCGCAG
>CAKTIN010000002.1 GCA_934565775.1 uncultured Oscillospiraceae bacterium | reverse complement strand
ATCTCGTTATTCAATTTACAAGATGCAGCGCGCTTCGCTCACCGTTCCGGTTTTGCGTAGCTTGTTCATTTTAGCACTGAGCTTCGCTTTTGTCAAGAACTTTTTTGACTTTTTTCAAAGTTTTTCTTGCCAGCCGCTCACCCGGCCCTGCGCTCTCTCAAGCGCTCAGATATATTATCAGACTTTGCCCCCTTTGTCAACCCCTTTTTCATCCTTTTTTGCGGTATTTTTCGGCAGCAGCGGCGCCAACACCAACACCGCCGCCGCAACACCGGCAAAAGACCAGCCGTTTCCCCTCCGGGCGGCGCCGCTGCCCAGGAAGGCCGCCCCCGCGGAGCCCCAGACCACCCAGTTCCTCCGCCGGGACCTTTCGCTCAGGGAGCGGATTCCGGACAGCAGCAGACTCAGCAGGCAATACCAGGACAGGGTCATAACCCCGGCGATCAGCGCGTCAAAGCGCTCTGCAACACCGCTGATCTGGATCATCTGCACGGCTGCGAAAAAGGCCCCGCTCTTATCCCGGGCCACCCAGGGCGCGATGCACCCGGCTGTGATGAGGCTGATTCCCGCCCCGGTCAGCAGAATTCCCAGCATCCAAGGCCACAGCCGGCCCTTCTCCCGGGGTAGGAGAGCGCCTGCCGCCGGCAAAAGCAGAATGGCCGCCGTCCAGCCCCCATCCGCTTTCCAGGAAGGGCGGAGCCAGGCGCCCCGCAGCTCCGGCGCCGCAAATACCAGCACCACCGCCATCATCCCCGCCAGGCCCCAGAACAGCGCGGCCCCCGCTGCGCCGCAGCGCTTCGGTCCGCCGCACGCGCCAACGGCGGCCAGCGCCAGAAGGGCCGCCGGGAAGAACCAGGGATTTCTCCGCTCCGCCCAGCAGTCTCCGCAGAATCCCGCCGCCGCGGCAAGAAGCAGCGTCATTCCCAGGATCTGGATCCAGGGCAGGATTCTCCCTCCCACCCTGCCCCAGCGCAGAGTGCAGAAGGACAGGCACGCGGATCCCGCCCCCAGAAGCAGCGTCTGATTCCAGCTGACCGCGCCCAGAAACTGCGCCATGGGCCCCAGGAGGGATGCGGCAAGCCAGGCGCCCAGCGTTCTGCCGGAAATTCTTTCACGATTCAAGCGTCAGTCTCCCTTCCCGCTCCCACAGCGCTGGCAGAGAAGCGCTTTCTCCCGCGCCGAGCGCCGCCCGCACCATATTGATCGAGGTCTCCGGGCGATGGGCGTCCAGAAAGGCCCCCGCCTCCTCCAGATCCGGCGTTCCCCGGACCAGGCAGACGCCGCAGGCTGCCCGCAGAGTGCCGTCAGCCAGAATCTCCGGCAGCAGTGCCTCGGCCTCCGGCGTCAGCAGAAGATAGCCGCCGGTCCCGAAAAAGGCCTTTCCGGGGGCGGTTTGCCGCAAATTCTCCACCGCCTGGGCCCAGGTCTCACCCATGCCCCGGTCGCCGGTGTCCGCCGTAATCTCAACCCCGGCGTCCACGGACACCAGCAGGGTCTTTACCGGGCGCAAAGTTCCCACGTCCCGGCTCTCAAAGGGCAGCGCCCCGGCAAAAAGAGCCGCTGCCCCCAGTAATCCGCAAATCAGCCAACGTTTCATGGCTCACCTCTGATTTTTACCGTCCTGAGGACGCAAAAGCGCGTCCCGCCGCTTCTGCTTGACCAGCCGGGGACGCAGGAGGGGCGTCCCCTCCATCCGGGAAAAGGGGGCCAGATACTCCACGCCCAGGCTTTGCAGCCCCGACAAATGCTGCACCAGCAGCACGATCCCCACGGCCAGGCCAAACAGCCCCGCAAGGCTGGCCAGCGCCGTAAGGGCAAAGCGCCACAGCCGCACCGCCTCGCTGAAATCCCGGCCGGGCAGGGCAAAGCCGCAGATTCCCGCACCGGAGACCAGGATCAGCGCCGCCGGGGAGACCAGCTTGGCCTCTACCGCCGCCGTCCCCACCACCAGTCCGCCGATAATGGAGACCGTCTGCCCGATGGCCTGGGGCAGATGGATCCCCGCCTCCTGCAGGACCTTGAAGGCAAGCAGCAAGCCCAGGACCTCCACCACAGTGGGGAAGGGCACCGCCTCCTTACTCTCGATCACCGCCCGCAGCAGCGGCAGGGGGATCATTTCCGGGTGAAACGTGGCCATGGCCACATAGATTCCCGGCAGGAGCAGGGTCAGCAGCAGGGCGGCGTACCGCAGGATCCGCACCGCCGAGGCGGAATAGAAATCCATGCCCCGGTCCTCCGGGCTGGCCATCAGATACCCCAGGTCTACAGGGCACAGATACCCCAGGGGCAGCCCGTCCACCAGCAGGCCCACCTGCCCGGCCAAAAGGCCCTGGCAAAATTTGTCCGTGCGCTCGGTGTACTCCAGAAGGGGAAAGGCCGTCGCCCGGGAGCCGGTCACATACTCCTCCACGGCGGAGGGAGAGAGGAAACCGTCAATATCAATAGAATCCAGCCGCTTTTTCATCCGCTCCACCAGCTCCGGGGCGGTCAGTCCCTCGATGGAAGCCACGGTCACATTGGTCAGGCTCCGCCTGCCCACCTTCGTCTCATACAGCCGCAGGTCCGGCGTGCGCAGGTGCCGCCGGATAAGGCTGGTGTTGGTGCGGACGGTCTCCGTGAAGGCGTCCTTGGGTCCCTTGACGGTGTTCTCCACCTCCGGCGCGGAGGGGGAGCGTTTTTCTCCGGTCTTGACCTCATAGGCCACCGCCCCGGCCCCGGGGTAGAGCACCACGCAGAAGCCATTGACCAGCTTCAGCGCCACCGTATCCAGATCCTTGCAGGGGTCCGCCACGGAGTTGTAGACCTGCCCCGCCAGGCTCCGGCGGTACAGGGCCTCCGGCGTCCCCGGCGCCAGCCGGGACAGGGGACGCAGCACATACTCCGAAGCGTCCGCCCCGGAGACCAGTCCGTCGATCATGTAAGCATAGAGCCGCTGCCCGCCGCAGTCCAGCTCCCGGACGATAAAGTCCCCCGCTCCGGCAAAGATCCGGCAGATATTCTCATGGGTCATCGCCCCGGGATATAAGGTTTCCTCCAAGCCGCTCACCTCGCTTTGTACTATGCCCCGCCGCCGCCCCGGTTATACCGGAAGGGTGCTTTTTCTCCGGATAGAGCGCCTCTTTCGCGGGAAATCTTCTTGACCGGCGGACCATGCCATGGTAAACTGAAGGAAATCCGGGACGGAAGGAGGCTCCCTATGGACGGCAGCTTGCAGCGCCCGGCCGGGCGGCTGGCTTATTTGGACCTTTTGCGAATTTTTGCGACCTTTTCCGTAATTCTGCTCCACTTTTCCGTTCAGAATTGGTTCACCGGCGCCGTTGGCAGCGGCCCGTGGTACTGCTTCACCGTGTACAACAGCGCCGTGCGCTGGGGGGTGCCGGTGTTTGTCATGATCAGCGGCGCGCTGTTTCTGGGCCGGGAGATTCCCCTGCGGAAGCTCTATACCAAATATGCCCTACGGATGCTCACGGCGTTTCTCGCCTGGAGCCTGCTGTATTTCTTCCTGGGGGGCGACGGTCCCCGGGCGCGGCTGCTCAGTCTGTTCCGCCCCGGCCGCACCGAGCAGCTGGCCAGCATCCTCCGGGGACCCTACCATATCTGGTTTGTGTTTCTCATCGCCGGGCTCTATCTATGCGTCCCTCTGTTCCGGCAGCTGATCCAGCAGGAGCAGACGCGGCGGTATTATCTGCTGCTGAGCTTCCTGTTTGCCTCCCTGCTGCCACAGCTGGGGGCTCTGATCCAGAGCTTCGGCGGGGAGCGCCTCCGGCTTCTGGCCCAGGCGGCGGAGGAGGATCTGCAATATATGCACATGGACCTGGTCCTGGGCTACGGCGGCTATTTTGTCCTGGGCTACACGCTCTCCAGAGCGGAGCTCACCAAAAAGCAGCGGGGCCTTCTGTATGCCCTGGGGCTGCTGGGCTTCGGTCTCACCGCCCTGCTCACCATGGGGGCCTCCCTCCGGGCAGGCCGGGCCGTCAGCGATCATTTCGACTATTTCCGCCCGGGGGTCCTGGCAGAGGCCGCCGCGCTGTTCGTTCTGTTCCGTCATCTCCCCGCCCCGCCGCCCCAGGTCCGGGCCCTTGCCGCCCGGCTCTCCCGCTGGAGCTTTGGGGCCTATCTGGTCCACGCTCTGGTGATCGACTGGCTCGGCGGTCTGGGGCTGAACACCCTGTCCTTCGCCCCCTGGCTCTCGGTCCCCGCTCTGAGCCTTCTGGCCTTCGTCCTTTCCTATGGCATCTCCGCCCTTCTGAGCCGGATTCCCGGCGTGCGCACCTATCTGGTCTGATCCGGCAGCCCCGCCGGGGGCAAGCGCAGGTCGCCTCGGCTGAGCGCTGATTCAAAATGGGAGAGCTTACAATCCCTCAGTCAGCCTGCGGCTGACAGCTCCCTTTCCACAAGGGAGCCTTTGGCCTTCTGAATTTTGAACTTCTCAGCAACAACTTTGGCGCATATCAATCATAATTTTAGAATCTACGCACATTTCTACACATTTCTTATCTCGCACCGCGCCATCGGATGGTGCGCCGCACCTTCGGGCCACGCCTGGCACTATCTTGCTGTGTCTGGCACCATCGGGCGGCATGATGCAGTTCCCCCGGTGCAACTGCCACCCAGCTTTGCCCGGTGCATTTCGGGCGTGTGCGCGGCCAAGCGCTGTTTTGTGTCGAAACAGGGAAAGTGCGACGTAACAGTTCACAAGTTTTGCCGGAAAATTGACCCGTACCGCCGCCTGGGCCCCGGGTCCGGGCCGCAGCCCGGTGGGCTTTCGGCCCTTTCCCCCAGAGGAAAGGGCCCCGCCGGAGGCAGCACAGGTAACGGTGCCTGAGCGCTGATTCAAAATGGGAAAGCTTACAATCCCTCAATCAAAAATCAAAGATTTTTGTGTGGTGCGCTTGCCACCGGCAAGCGTCCTATTTTGATCCACAGCGGGTTGCACCCGCCCTTTCCACAAGGGAGCCTTTGGGCGCTCTGAATTTTAAATTGCCACAAACAAGCCCGCCTGCCGGAGGTCTCCGGCAGGCGGGCCGCTTATGCTATCGGGTCGTCATGGGGTTGTTCTTTGCTTTTTTCTGCTGCTTTTCCCAGATGTCCATAACCAGGCTGTGGGGCAGGAGCTTCACCAGCCCCACCTGCACCCGGATGGGCAGGCCATGAATGGACACATCCTTGGCGGTGTGATACAGGTCCTTCAGCGCCGTCTTGACCACGTCCTTCGCCTCATACAGGCGATTAAAGTACTGCACCTGGTCCGTGCTGGTCTGGAACGCGTGGGAGAAGAACTCGGTCTTGACCCACCCGGGGCTCACCGCCATGATCCGGATTCCCCGGCCCCGGAGCTCCCGGCACAGGCCCCGGGTATAGCTCAGGACAAAGGCCTTTGTCGCCGCGTACACATTCAAATAGGGCACAGGCTGGAAGGCGGACAGAGAATCCAGCTCCACGATCCGCCCGCCGGGCTTCATATAAGGAATGGTCCGCTGGGTCATCTGCACCAGGGCCTTGCAGTTCAGATCAATCATCTTCATGGCATCGTCCATGGGAATCCGGTCAAAGGAGCCGAACTTACCGAACCCCGCCGCGTTCACCAGCACCGCCACCTCGGGCTTCTCCGCCTGAAGCAGGGCCGAATAGGCCGCAAAGCTCTCCTCCCGGAGCAGGTCCAGGGGTACGGCCCGCACGGGGACCGCCACTTGGCCGCCCAGGGCCTCCAAGGCCTCCTTCCGCCGGGCAATGGCCCAAATCTCATCAAAATGCTCCTGCCGGGCCAGCTGGAGCACAAACTCCCGCCCCATTCCGGAGCTTGCCCCGGTCACAACGGCGATTTTCATGGAAACGCCCTCCTTTTTCAAGCTGATACTTTTATTATAGGGCCGGGGGGACTTTTTTGCAACCCCGGCTTGACAAGGTCTCCTTCCGGGGGTAAACTGGTCCTATCTTGCCAAAGGAGGCATGGTTATGTCTGCAATTCGCCCGGCTGTCCCGGAGGATCTGCCGGAGCTGCTGGAGATCTATCGCCCTTATGTGGAGCACACCGCCGTCAGCTTTGAGTATACCCCGCCCACGCCGGAGGCATTCCGCCTGCGGTTCCTGGAGCACACCGCCCAATTTCCCTGGCTGGTGTGGGAGGAGGACGGCAGGATCCTGGGCTATGCCTACGCCGGGGCTCCCTGGGAGCGGGCGGCCTACCGCTGGTGCGCGGAGAGCTCCGTGTATCTCCGGGAGGACTGCCGGGGCCGGGGCATCGGCCGGGCGCTGTATGCCGCCCTGGAGGCGCTGCTGCAAAAGCAGGGCTACCGGGTGCTGTATGCCGTGATTACCTCGGACAACGCCCCCTCCCTGGCCTTTCATAAGGCCCTCGGCTACATACCCCGGGCCTATTTCCCCGACTGCGGCTACAAATTCGGCCGCTGGTACGGGGTCAGCTGGCTGGAAAAGCGGCTGAATGCGCCGGGTGCGCCGGAGGCGTTCCCCCCGGCCTGGAAGGAGGAGCTATGAGACTTTGCGTTTACGGCGCTGCCAGCAGCGCCATTCATCCGGAATTCTTAGCCGGTGCGGAGGCCCTGGGCCGGGCCTTGGCCCAGGCAAGCATTGGCCTGGTGTTCGGCGGCGGAGACACCGGCGTCATGGGCGCCTGCGCCCGGGGCTGCGCCAGCCTGGGCGGGGAGATCATCGGCGTCGCCCCCCGCTTCTTTGACCGCCCGGGGGTCCTGTACCAGAGCTGCACCCAGCTGCGCTTCACCGAGACCATGCGGGAGCGGAAGGCGCTCATGGAGGAGCTGTCCGACGGCTTCATCGTAGCCCCCGGGGGCATCGGCACCTTTGAGGAATTCTTCGAGATCTTCACCCTCCGGCAGCTGGGGCGGCACCAAAAGCCCATTTGGATCCTGAACCTTCGGGACTATTATACCCCCCTGCTGGATCTGCTCCGGCGCGGGGTCGCGGAGGGCTTTCTCGAGCAGGCCACCCTGGACCTGCTGACGGTGTTCACCGACCCCGCCGTCCTGCCCGCCCTGTAAAGCCGCCCCCGGCGCCCGGACTCCCCGCCTCTGGGAAGGCCCCGGCCGCCGGGGGCTTTTTGTGTCATTTTGCGCCTCTTTTCCCCGGAAAGTCCCTGCGCATTTATGGATTTTTCCGGATTGACAGTTCCTAAAAAAAGTGCTACTATTTTGTGCGTTTCCGAAAAAATCCTTTTTTGAGGTGGCATAAAATGACAAAAAACCACACCCGGGAGATGACCCAGGGCGCGCCCATGCCCCTGCTCGTTTCCTTTATCCTTCCCCTGCTTCTGGGGCTGCTGTTCCAGCAGTTTTACTCCATGGTGGACACCGTGGTCGTGGGCAAGTATCTGGGCATGAAGGCCCTGGCCGGAGTGGGCTCCACCGGCTCCATCAGCTTTCTGGTGCTGGGGCTGTGCAACGGCGTGTGCGCCGGCTTTGCCATTCCCGTGGCCCAAAAATTCGGCGAGCGGGACTACACCGGCCTGCGGGGCATGGTGGGCAACATGATCTGGCTGGGCACCGCCATTGCCCTGTCCGTCACGCTGGTGACGGTCCTGGCCTGCGACTGGATTCTGGAGCTCATGCGCACCCCGGTGGAAACCTTTTCCTATGCCTACGACTATATCCTTATTATTTTCCTGGGCATCCCCGCCACCATGCTGTATAACCTGCTGTCCGGGATTCTCCGGTCTTTGGGGGACAGCCGGACGCCCCTGCTGTTTCTGATCTTCTCCAGTCTGCTCAACGTGGGGCTGGACCTGCTGTGCGTGGTCAGCCTGCACATGGGCGTAGCCGGGGCCGGATGGGCCACGCTCATCAGCCAGCTGATCTCCGGCCTGCTGTGCCTTCTGTATATGGCCCGGCAGTTTCCCATTCTCCACCTGCGCAAAAACGATCTGCGCTTCCGCCCCACCTATGCCCGGCGGCTGCTGGCCATCGGTCTGCCCATGGGGCTGCAATACTCCATTACCGCCATCGGCAGCATTCTGCTGCAAACGGCAGTGAATACCTTGGGGGCCGTGGCTATGGCCGCCGTGACTGCGGGCAACAAGGTCCTGAACCTGTTCGCCTGTCCCTTTGACGCCCTGGGGGCCACCGCCGCCACCTACGCCGGGCAGAACATGGGCGCCGGAAAGCTGGACCGGGTCCACGAGGGCGTAAAGGCCAGCGCCGTGCTGGGTACGGTCTATTCCCTTCTGGCGGTGGTGGTGCTCTATTTCGCAGGCGGCAGCCTATCGGCTCTGTTCCTGGACTCCAAGGACGCCGGGGCGGCGGGAGAGATCCTTCCTCTGGCCCGGGAGCTGCTGGTAATCAACGGTCTGTTTTACATTCCCCTGCTGGGGGTCAATCTTCTGCGCTTCACCATTCAGGGGCTGGGCTACTCTCAGCTGGCCACAGTCTCCGGCGTGCTGGAGATGATCGCCAGAGGGGTCATTGCCCTGTGCCTGGTGCCCCTGGCGGGCTATTCCGCCATTTGCTATGCCAGTCCGGCTGCCTGGGTCCTGGCGGACATTTTCCTGCTGCCTGCCTACCTGATCTGCCTGAAGCGCCGGGGCTACCGGCCCAAGCGGTCCCCCGCTCCCGCCACGGCAAAATAATAATGCGCCCCGGAGCTTTGCGGGGCGGTCGTAAAGCAGTGAATGGAGCGTATCGGTGATACGCTCCATTTCAGCGTGTCAAAGGCCCCCTGCTTCCGTTTGCGGAAAGCAGGGGGTCTTTGACAGACTGACCTCTCCCACAGGGAGAGGCAAGGGCGGCCCGCATGGTATGCCCAAAGGCGTATAGAGGCGTGCCTTTATACGTTTAATAAAATCGGAATTTGTCAAAGTAAATCATGTTTGTAAACAGCATAACAATGTGCTTCACTATCAAATTGAAACTCCACAATCCAAGGCATTTTATTTTTCATTTTCGTGAATTCTTCGTAGTCAAAAGAAGCATCAAAATAATTTATAATTGTGCTTAGTGCTGTACCATGACCGCCTACAATCATATTCTTTCCCTTATAGTGTTCTATCAGTTTCAATAATGTGGAAACATTTCTTTCTTGAACTTCTTGAAGGCATTCACCATTCGGTAATTTATAGTTGAAATCATCCCATTGTTTTTGTGTAAATGAGGTAAAGTCATCAATCCAGCCATTACCTACTTTTCTTTCACGAAATTCATCAATAACTTCAATTTGAATCCCCTTTAAGTCTGTGAATTCCTTAATTGTATCTATAGCACGTTGAAATGGACTTGATACGGCAATATTGATTTCTTTATCTGCCAAAAATTTGGTGACAAGTTTCCTGTCATTTAAACCTTTGGGGGTTAGCTCACGTAAAGCATCGTTATGGTTCTCATAATTTGGTTCTGCATGACGCACATAATACACTTTTGTCACTGACTGCACCTCCACAAGTTCCGGTTTGCCGATTTGCTTCATTGATTATATCATACGGCTTCCACATAGGCAAGAAAAGTCCCGGCAGACGGGACTGCCGGGACTGAAACGGTTTTACGACTACCCAGTCTTCTCCGGGGCGCTCGTTTTAGAAAAGGATCCCCTGCTCTGCCAAATAGGCCAGGGTATGAGACGCGCAGCCGGGCAGGGTCCACTCCCAGTCCAGGCTCTCGCCATAGCGGCCCTCTGCGGCGCTCGGCTCGGTGCGGCCATAAAGCCGCAGGGTCCCCAGCTTTGTGGGTGCGCCGGGATACCTCCAGGAGATCTCGCTGTCCAGAAGGCCCATATGGCCCTCTGCCGCGTCGGCTGCCATCGCCTCCAGCAGAGCCTGGGGATCCAGGTCCTGCCGCCCGTCCGCAGTGAGGAGCACCGCCGTCTGGAGCATCCGCCGGAACTCCTCCACGCTCCGCCCATCGGTCAGCCGCCTCAGGCAGGCCGCCGGGCTGTTTACCAGGGCGTTGGCCTGCTCCACCCACTCGCCCCGGTCCAGAGGCAGGTAGCACACCCACCGGGAGCTGTACCAGGTCCCCTGGAAATCAAAAATCAGCCGCGCAAAGGCCTCGTCGTCGCCGTCCGCAGGGGCCAGCCTGCCGCCTGAGCCATAGCCCCCGGCGATCAGGTCCCGGTAAAGCTCCACCCCGCCGCGAATCTGCTCCTCCCGCTCCAGCCGGGTGTGGCCGTAGTCCCCCGCCGTCCAGACGGACACGCTGTCCGTCCCGCCGATGGTGGGGCCCCAGATCCGCGCGTTGATCCCGGGCAGATAGGCTGAGCCGATCACCAGGCTCAGCGCCAGGGCGCAGGCCCCAAAGCGGGCCCACTGCCGCCTTCCGAACACCCGAACGCTGCGGCGCATGAGCATCTCCGAGCCGAAGCAGCCCATGAGCAAAGCCAGAGGCAGGATGATCAGGTCGGATACCCCCAGGGTCAGCAGGTTGATCAGCCCCCGGAAGGCGAAGGTAAACAGGAAGCACAGCCAGAAATGGACGATCATCCCCAGCTTGGGCCGGGCCATGAAGCTCCCGGCGCTTTCCAGCTTCCGGGTGCGGTACAGCCACAGGCCCCAGAGCCAAAAGCCTGCGGCAATGCCCAGGGCAATGCCCCACTGCCCCCAGGAAAAGGTACCGATGGGGACGCCGTTTTCCCAGACCGCATCGTAAAGCCCCGGCCAGACCAGCCCCTGCAGGGTTTGCAGGAAGGTCGTGCCGCTGAGCATGGCGGTCAGATGCCCGCTGATGAAGTCCATCAGAATGGTATCCGTCAGCCACAGACCGCCGCAGGGCAGCAGGAAGGCCAGCACCGCCCCCAGCTGCGTCCCGGCCACCTGGGCGGCTGCGGCGCTCATGGAGAAAAACAGCAGATACTGGACCATGGATCCGGCCAGCCAGGTCAGCCAGGCCGCCGGCGCCCGCAGGTCCCCCAGAAGCCCCAGAAGGGCCACCAGCAGCTGCGGCGCCAGACCCATCAGGGCGGCGGCCAGGGTGTGGGTAAAGTACCAGCCCTCCCGGCGCAGGGGCATGGCGTGCAGCGCCACGGTCTGCCGCTGCTGATAGAGATACCGGAACACCAGCTGCCCCACCAGGAACCCATGGAAGGCATTGAGCGCCAAGGTCTCCCCGGGCAGGCTGTGAAGAATCCGGTAAGCCGCAGGAAGGGCCTTCCGGTCCTGCCCGTACAGATAGACCTCAAACAGAGAGGTCCCGCCGGAGAACACCACCGTACACAGCAGCACCAGATACAGGGCCCAGGCGGGCCAGAACCGGGTCAGGTCCTTTCTGAGCGTGCGCTTGTTAAACCACAATATTCCGGACTGCATCGTTCACACCTCCAAGCTCATAAATGAAAATCTCCTCCAGGGACAGAGGCAGTAGGTCGTAATACACCGGCTTCGCCGCCTCCACCCGGGCCCGGATCTCCTCCGCCGCCCCCCGGACGATCAGGGTGACCATCCGGCCGCTCCGGGCGGTATAGAGCACATCCAGCCCCTGGGGCAGCCCCGCCGGGCCGGGCACCGTCTGAATTTTCGCCACGCTGTCCTGCAGGGTCTCCAGGCTCCGCTCCAGGAGCATGGTTCCATGGTCCATGATCCCCACATAGTCGCACACGTCCTCCAGCTCCCGGAGATTGTGGCTGGAGACCAGGACCGTCACCTGCCGCTGGGCGCTCTCCGCCAGGATCAGGCTCCAGACCTGCCGGCGCATCACCGGGTCCAGGCCGTCCACCGGCTCATCGAGCACCAGGATCTCCGGCTTGCAGCTCAGCGCCAGCCAGAAGGCCGCCTGCTTCTGCATTCCCTTGGAGAACCGGCGGATGGGAGATTTCATGGGCAGCTGAAAGACCTCTCCCAGAGAGCAGAACAGCTTCTCGTCAAAGGTGGGATAAATTCCCGCATAGTAATTGGCCATCTCCCGCAGAGAGGCCGCCGGGAAATAGAACACCTCGTCGGGGATTAGGCCCATTCTGGCCTTCACCGCCGGATTTTCGTAAACCGGCGCCCCATCTACGGTAATGTCCCCCGCGTCCGGCCGGTAGGCCCCCGCCAAATGGCGGATCAGGGTGGATTTCCCCGCGCCGTTGGGCCCCACCAGCCCGTAGACCGCCCCGGTGGGCACCGTTAGGGTCAGATCGTTCAGGGCCCGGACCGGTCCGAACCGCTTGGTCAGATGCTCCGCGTGTATCATAACGTCTCCTCCCTCCAAACAGACCCGATATGGGTCATAAGGTCCTCCCGGGAATATCCCGCCTGCCGCAGACGGACCAGCTCCCGGTCCAGCCGCTCCAGAGCCGCGCACTGCTCCGCCTGCCGGGCCTCTGCGCTTTGCCGGACAAAGGAGCCCTTGCCCGGGACGGTTTGCAGCCAGCCCTCCGCCTCCAGCTCCCGGTAAGCCCGCTGGATGGTGTTGGGGTTGATGGCCAGGCTCATGGCCGTCTCCCGGACGGAGGGGAGCTGCTCTCCCTCTGCCAGCGCCCCGGCAAGGATCTGCTGCCGGAGCGCGTCCTTAAGCTGAAGGAAAATGGGACGGGGGTCCCGATGGTTCAAGTCAATCAATGGTACATCCCTCCCGAAGTGATTTAACTGTACTATCACACTTAGTACAGTTATTATAGCAGATTTTTCCCCTGCTGTCAACCCCAGGGGCAGGACTGGATTTTTCGACCAGTTTCGCAGATAGTTCAAAATATTTACAGTTTATTCACCGAATCCGTCTCCCCGCCGCCTATAATAGAAGCAGCACCTTAAGAAAGGAAGCCTTGCTATGTCCTTTGCGATTTTTGCCGATTCCGGGAGCAATCTGCCCCGGTGCATTCTGGATACCCTTGGCGTCGAGATCATCCCCTTTACCCTGTGGATCAACGGAGAGGCCCATGTGTGCCCCCGGTGCCCGGAGGATTTTGACAGCCATGCCTTTTACGAAAAAATGCGGAATCGGGCGGAGGTCAAAACCTCGCTGATCAATTCCGCCGTATTTGAAGACGCCTTCCGCCCCGCCCTGGAGGCCGGGAAGGATGTCCTTTATTTCAGCCTCTCCTCGGGCGTCAGCGGCACCTATCACTCCGCCTGCCTGGCCGCCCAGGAGCTGGAGGAGGCGTTCCCGGAGCGTCGAGTGTTCGTGGTGGACAGTCTGGGCGCGGGCTGCGGCACGGGTCTGCTGGCCTGCCGGGCGGCAGACGCCCGGGCGGCGGGCCAGTCCGCGGAGCAGGCCTACCGGGGCGTCCTGGCGGACCGGGACCGGCTGTGCGAATACTTCACGGTGGACGATCTGATGTATCTGAAGCGCACCGGGCGGGTCAAGGCCGTGGTGGCCCTGGCCGGGACCATGCTGAATATCAAGCCCCTGCTCTGGGGAGACCCGGCGGGGAAGATCTCCGTCTATGGCAAGGCCCGGGGCCGGGGCAAGGCCATTGAGGCCATTGCCCAGAAATACCGGGACAAGGTGGTAGACCCGGAGCGCAGCCGGGTGTTCATCTCTCACGGAGACTGTCCGGAGGACGCCCAGCGCCTGGCCGACGCGGTCCGGCAGATCGCCGAACCCAAGGAGCTCATCGTGGTGCCCCACGAGCCCCTCACCGGCGCCCATGTGGGTCCCGGGATGCTGTCGCTGTTCTTCCTGGGCGACGGCCGCTGATTTAAACATTCAAAATGCGCGGAGCCGCCTTGCCGACGGTTCCGCGCATTTCTTATTTTTCCCAAAGCCCGTCCGGATACAGGCCCTGCTGGGTCATATGCCGGATGGCGGCCGCCACCTGGGGCTTGTCCTCGTGATAGGTCACGCCGTACCACTTATCCGGGCTGGTCAGCACCCGCACCCGGGCCTTCCCCTCCTGCAAGAGCTGGGTCACGGCGGAGGGCAGGTAAAACTCCCCCTTCATGGGGTTCTCTGCCAGAGCCTTGTCCAGGAAGGCCGGGAACCGAGCCTCCAGCTCCGGCAGGAAGCTGGGGGTAAAGCCCCAGAGATTCATGGAGACAATGGTGCTGCCGGGCAGGTCCACCCAGTGGGCCCCATCATCCTGGGTATAGTGGATGCCCCCGGGGTACTTCTCGATCCGGGTCCGCTCCGTCACCGACTGGAGGTAGCCGTCCCGGCCGGTCTCGCACACCCCCCGGGAGACGGAGCCGTGGTCCGTCACCGTATTTTCCAGGCGGTAGCCCACCATGCAGTATTCATACTTCTCCCCGTCCCGGGCCTGAGACAGGAAATCATAGACCTCCCGGAAGCCTGCGGCCCCGTAGTAGTCGTCTGCATTCACCACGGCCACCGGGGCGTCCCCGATGGCGTCCCGGGCGGCCAGCACCGCATGGCTGGTGCCCCAGGGCTTCTGCCGCCCTGCCGGAACGGTATAGCCGGCGGGCAGATCATCGATCCGCTGGAAGGCATAGCGCACCTCCAGCCCGCTTTTCTCCAGGCGCTTGCCCACGGTCTGCATAAAATCCTGCTCAATTTCGTGCTTAATGATCAGGACCACCGTCTCAAAGCCCGCCCGCCGGGCGTCAAAGAGAGAGTAATCCAGAATGGCCTCCCCGTGGCTGCCAATGGGGTCAATCTGCTTCAGCCCGCCATAGCGGCTCCCCATTCCCGCCGCCATCACGGCCAGTACCGGTTTTTTCATTGAAAACACTCCTCGCTTTGGCCGCTGCCCTGCCAAGCCTCGCACAGGGCGAGCTTTTTCCCCCGGGGCAGCGCTTTGATTTCCCGCTCCCGCCGGAGCGCCGCAGACTTATCCGGGCAGCTCTCGGCATAGCAAAGGACCAGGGGCCCCCGCCCCCGGGTATATTTCGCGCCCCGTCCGGCGCGGTGCGCCGCCAGGCGTCTGGGGATCTGATCGGTCATACCGGTGTAGAGGGTCCCGTCTCCACAGCGGAGGATATACACAAACCACTGGGTCATCGGCCCTCACCCCTTCGCAATAGTATAACAGAAGCGGATAAAAAATGCAATGCTTTTCCGTTCCCGGACGGTTCTTTCGGCAAAAAGGGGCAAAAAGCGCCCATTTACACCGGTCCTTTTTCGTGCTACAATAAAGAAAAATGCAAGGGAGAGTCGGCCTATGCCCAGCTACATCATGGCCCTGGATGCGGGCACCACCAGCAACCGCTGCATCCTGTTCGATCGGAGCGGCGGAATCTGCTCGGTCGCCCAGAAGGAATTTACCCAATATTTCCCCCAGCCCGGCTGGGTGGAGCACGACGCCAACGAGATCTGGACCACCCAGCTGGAGGTCGCCCAGCAGGCCATGCGGAACATCGGCGCCGCCGCCGGAGACATTGCCGCCATCGGCATCACCAATCAGCGGGAGACCACCATCGTCTGGGACCGGGCCACCGGCCAGCCCATTGCGCCCGCCATCGTCTGGCAGTGCCGCCGCACCGCCCCCTACTGCGACCAGCTCAAGGCCCGGGGGCTGACGGAGACCTTTCGGCAGAAAACCGGCCTGGTGCTGGACGCGTACTTCTCCGCAACAAAGCTGAAGTGGCTGCTGGACCATGTGCCCGGGGCCCGGGAGCGGGCCCGGCGGGGGGAGCTGCTCTTTGGCACCGTGGAGACCTGGCTCATCTGGAATCTCACCGGGGGCCGGGTCCATGTGACGGACTGCTCCAACGCCTCCCGGACCATGCTCTTCAACATCAACACCCTGCAATGGGACGACGAGATTCTGCAGGAGCTGGAGATTCCCCGGCAGATGCTTCCGGAGGTCCGTCCCTCCAGCGAGGTCTACGGGACGGCGGACCCGGTCTTTTTTGGCGGTCCGATTCCCATTGCCGGGGCGGCGGGAGATCAGCAGGCCGCCCTGTTCGGTCAGACCTGCTTCCAACCCGGCGAGGCCAAGAACACCTACGGCACCGGCTGCTTTTTGCTCATGAATACCGGCAGCCACCCGGTCTTTTCCCAGAACGGCCTGGTCACCACCGTGGCCTGGAGCATCAGCGGTCAGGTGGACTACGCCCTGGAGGGCTCGATCTTCGTGGCCGGGGCTGCGATCCAGTGGCTGCGGGATCAGCTGCGGTTCATTGAATCCGCCCAGGATTCCGAATACATGGCCCGGAAGATGCCGGATACCAACGGCTGCTATGTGGTCCCCGCCTTTACCGGCCTGGGCGCGCCCCACTGGGACCCCTATGCCCGGGGGGCGATTCTGGGCCTCACCCGGGGGACCAATAAGTACCACATCATCCGGGCGACCCTGGACTCCATCGCCTACCAGGTCTGCGACGTGCTCCGGGCCATGCAGGCGGACAGCGGCATCCGCCTGGCGGGGCTGCGGGTGGACGGCGGGGCCTCCGCCAACGGCTACCTCATGCAGACCCAGGCGGATCTGATGAACGTGCCGGTGCTTCAGCCCCGGTGCCTGGAGACCACGGCCATGGGCGCGGCCTATTTAGCCGGGCTGGCGGTAGGCTACTGGGCCAGCCGGGAGGAGATCCGGCAGAACTGGGCCATTGCCCGCACCTTCCGGCCGGAGCTGCCGGAGACCCGCCGGAGCGCCATGCTCTCCGGCTGGGCGGAGGCGCTCAGCCGGGTCTCCGGAAAGCAGGGAGCATAAAGCAACGGGACTGCCTCTTGCGAGGCAGTCCCGTTTCTTTTTCCGTTTAATCCCGGTCCCAGTTGTGCCAGACGTTCTGCACGTCGTCATCGTCCTCAAAGATGTCCAGCATCTTTTCCATGTTGGCGATGTCCTCTTCCTTCTCCAGCTTCTGATAGTTCTGGGGAACCATTTCGATCTGGGCGGAGACGAACTTGTAACCCTTGGCCGTCAGAGCGTCCGCCACGGCGTTAAAGTCGTCGGGGGCGGTGGTGATCTCGAACAGGTCGCCGTCCGCCTCGAAGTCCTCCGCGCCGGAGTCCAGCGCGTCCATCATGACCGCGTCCTCATCGTAGTCCCCGTCCTCATTGTCGATCACCAGGACGCCCTTCCGGTCAAAGGACCAGGACACGCAGCCCGCAGCGCCCATATTGCCGCCGAACTTGTCGAAGTGATGCCGCACCGCACCGGCGGTCCGGTTGCGGTTATCGGTCATGGCCTCCACCAGAACCGCCACGCCGCCGGGGCCGTAGCCCTCATAGGTGATGGTCTCATAGTTGTCTCCGGAACCTGCGCCGGCGGCCTTCTCCAGGACCCGCTTGATATTATCGTTGGGCATATTAGCAGCCCGGGCCTTAGTGATGACCGTAGCCAGCCGAGAGTTGTTCGCAGGGTCAGCGCTGCCGCCCTCCTTGACCGCCACGATCATTTCCTTCGCGATCTTGGTAAAGGAGGCCGCACGCTTTGCGTCCTGCGCGCCCTTGGTTTTCTGAATGTTATGCCATTTGGAATGTCCGGACATATTGATCTTCCCTTCTATGGTTCGGCGTTGCCGCAAAATTCTCTCTTTATCATATCATATTCCCCAGGGAAAAATCAACTGATTTTGAAGAATTTCATGGGGTCTTTATGATCCTGCTCCAAAAGGACCTCCACCTCCGGAAACCGGGCCGCCAAGCGCCGGGCCAGCTCGGCGCACACCGGGGCCTCGGTAAAGTAGTGCCCCGCGTCCACCAGGCTCAGGCCGAAGGCCGCCGCATCGCAGAACTGGTTGTATTTCACGTCCGCCGTGACCATGGCGTCGCAGCCCGCCCGGCGGGCAAGCTCCCATTCGTCGCCGCAGGCGCCGCCGCCCACGGCGACCCGGCGGATCTCCCCGCCGCCGTCCACATACCGCAGCCCCGGCGCGCCCAGGGCCCGCTGCACCCGGGCAAGGAAGGCCTCCAGAGGTTCCGCCTGGGGCAGCGACCCCATGCGCAGCAGGCCCCAGGGACGGCCCGCCCCGTCCACGCCCTGGGGGTCCAGGACGGTCACGTCCTCCAGCCCCAGGGCCCGGGCCAGGCAGTCGTTCACGCCCCCGGGCGCCTGATCCAGATTCGTGTGGGCGTTGATCGCCGCCATGCCGTGCTCGATGAGGAACAGGGCGCTCTGCCCGGGGATCGAATCCTCCGTAACGGCATAAGCCGGGCGGAAAAACAGGGGGTGATGGGTCACAAGAACCTGCGCCCCGGCCTCCGCCGCCTTCCGGCAGGTCTCCGGGAAGGGGTCCAGGGCCACATAAAGCCTCGTGACCGCCCGGTCCCTCCGGCCGCAGAGCAGGCCCACGTTGTCCCAATCCATTTTCATGGACCGGGGGGCCAGGGTCTCCACAAATTCCAAAATGTCCTGTACCGTCGTCATTGCTGCTCCCTCCACTGTGTCAGCTCCGCCAGAGCGGCGGAAAAATAGGCAATCTGCTCCGGATCCACCTCCCGGCTGGCGCTGCGCAGCCCGGCCAGGGCCTCCTTCAGGATCCGGATACACCGGTCGCAGTAGGCCCCCAGCAGGGGGCTGCCCGAGGCCCGGAGGGCAGGGGAAAGGAACTCCTCCCCGGAGCTCAGGGGCGCAGTCTGCCCGGGCGCCGCCCGGAGGACCGTATAATAAAACCGCCCGTCCCGGCACAGGCGCTCCCGCTCCACCTGCCAGCCCGCCGAAGCCAGATACCGGTGCAGGTCGTTGGCGCTGGACTGAGGCTGCAGGACCAGACGCGCCCCCGTCTCCCGGAGCCAGGGGGCCGCCGTTAGGATGGAGACGATGGTATCCGCCCCCATCCCCGCACAGACCACCGTATCGATCTCATGAGGCAATGCCGCCAGGCCGTCGGAGAGATAAAAATCCACCCGGTCCTCCAGGCCGAAGGCCCGGAAATTGGCCTTTGCCTTTTCCAGGGGCTGGGGGCGAAGGTCTGCGGCCAGAATGTGGTCCGCAAGGCCCTGCTGCAATAAGTAAATGCCCAGATAGCCGTGGTCCGTGCCCACATCCGCCACCCGGCCCCCGGGAGCCGCCAGTTGGGCGCAGGTCAGCAGCCGCTGGGAAATCGGCAGCTTCATATGCTCTCTCCTTCCTATGGATTAGGAAAAAACGCTGCCCGCAGGGGCAGCGTTTGCAGCGTGTGCGCTTAGTTCTCCTGGGCCTTCTTTTCCGCCTCGGCGGCCTCGCAGGCCTCCAGGAACCGGTTCAGCTGCGCCAGAAATGCATCGCAGTCGATCCCATGGACCATGCAGGCCTCTTCCACGGTCTCACCCCGGGAAGCGGGGCAGCCCAGGCAGTGCATCCCGATGGCCATGAACAGGGGGGCGGACTGGGGCGCGATGTCCAGAATATCCCCGATAATTGTGGTCTTTTCAATTTTAGCAGCCATAAAAATGACCTCCTATTGTCTTTCTTGCCTTATTATACCCTGTCCCGCCGGAAAAAACAAGTGGCAATTCCCGGGCTAATCCAGCACCAGAAGATACCGGCGGTACAGCCGCACCGGCCAGCTTGCCTTCCTCATTTCGGCAAGGCAAGCGCTTTGGAAGGCCAGCACCCGCTCCAGCTCCTCCCGGGTGATCTGATGCTGACTGAACCGGGCCTTCTGGGCGATCTCCTGCACCTCCCGAGGAACCGGCAGTTCCGCCGCCCGGACCTGCCGCTGAAGCAGCCCCCAGAGCCCCAGGCACCGGGCATTCCGCCCGCCCTTTTTCAGGCGGGCCCGCCGCACCCCCAGCAGGATCCGCCGCCGCAGAAGCAGAAGCAGCACGCCGCCCAGCACACCGGCCAGAAGCCGCAGGCCTCCGGCGGCTTTTCCCCCGGATGCTATTGGGAGCGAAGGCTCCGTTTCTCCCTGCTCCGGCGTCGAGGGCGCCTGGGTAGGCCGCTCCGCCCCGGGCTCCGTTCCATCCGTGGGCTCCCGAACGGGTTCCGTCTGCTCCGGCGCCTCCTGGGGCGCGCCACCGGGGGTGACCTCCAGAGGGATCCAGTTCCCGTTTTCATAATATTCCGTCCAGGCGTGGGCCGTATCGCTGGTAACCTGGACGGTCTGCCCCTCCCGGCAGTAGGCCACATACCCGGTCACATACCGGGCCGGGATCCCTATGGCCCGGAGCATCACCGTGGCCGCGCTGGCAAAGTGGACGCAATAGCCGGTCTCGCTCTCCCGAAGGAACCAGAGGACAAAATCCTCACTCAGGGGGGCGCGGGACGTATTCAGGTCATACGAGGCGGCACCTTGCAGGAACTCCGCCACCCCCTCCGGGGTCCACGGCACCTCCTGCTCCGCCAGAATCTCCAAAATTCCCTGCCGGGTCTCCTCCGGCAGCTCCAGGTCATAACGCAGAACATACGCCTCATAATTGGGGCTGGGCTGCTCCAGCAAGGTGCTGCTGAAGCTCTCCGCCAGGCGGAACTCCTCCGGCGTAGAGAGCGCCCCGCCATTGGGCAGGGTCATATAGGAAACCGAATATTCCCGGCTGCCGCCGCTTTGCAGATACCGGTCTCCCACCGGCTCCAGGGCCTCCAGGGTCCCGCCCAGGGGGTAATAGGGCACATAGGCCGCCTCCGCCGCCCCATAGGTGCGAATGGCCGCCTCATGGGTCCGGGCAACGGGCTGATAGCGGGGGCCGGTCTGGAAGCCTCCGGCCGGCGTCTGCTCCTGCTCCCAGGCGGTCCAGCCCCGGCCGGTGTACCGGTCATAGGTCTTGCCCCGGAGATACAGGGTCCGGGTCTCGTCCGCCGTGATCTCCAGGACCGGACTGTGGGTCTGCCTCTGCGGCCCCACCAGGCCCAGAAAGATGCTGTCCGGCTGATAGGGCCGCACCGGCGGCTCCGTTTGGTCCGGCCGCGTGGGCTCCTCGAAGGGCTCCCCGGTCAGCTGCGCCGCCCAGGACAGCAGCCGCTCCTGGGCCTGCTCCGCCCAGGGCGCGCGGGTATAGCCCTCCCGGGGGATCAGCAGGGTCAGGGCCGCCAGCAGCGCCCCCAGAGGGAGGGCCAGAGCTAGGGCCGTCCGCCCGCCGCCGGCCGCGCTTCGGCGCCGGGCTCCCTGGGATAAAAGCAGCAGGCACAGCCCGCCCACCAAGCACAGCAGCGCCCATTGAGCCGGAGGCCGGTCCGTAAGCAAATGGCACAGCGCCACGGGGATCACGCCGAAAAGCACAGCCGGAAGGGCGCTCTGCCGCTGCATCACCGTCCAGACCACAAGCTGCCCCAAAAGCAGCCCCACCAGCAGCAAGAAGGGGCCGGAGGTGACCCCGCCGGGGACCGGCCCGCCCCAGGACAGGACGGGCAGGGCGGGATAGCCCAGCGCCAGCATCTCACTGGCGGCGGACAGCGTCAGCCGCAGGCTGTCATACAAAGTCCGGCCCGCCAGCAGCGCCGCCCCGGCGCCGCCCAGGGTCCAGAGTAGCATGGTCCACAGCCCGCCTCTCGGGGCGGCCTGAAGCAGCGCCAGCACCAAGGTCCCCAATCCCAGGCCCAGGGCAAGGCCTGTCCCCACCCCGGTCAGCCGGAAGGCGGAGCCCAGGCAAAAGGCGCTGCCGATTCCAACGGCGGCGGACAGCAGCCAGGCGGACAGCACTGGGTACCAGAAGGAGGTGCGTTTCATCCCTCCGCCCCCTTTCCCGGGGCAATGTGGTAGCGCCAGGAGGCCTGGACCGCCAGCGCACCCATGGAGCCCTCCGCCGGCGGCGCGGCCAGCAGCTCTCGCAGGGCCTTCTCCCCCTCCGGGAGGTTGGAGACCGGCCTGCTCACCGCGCAGCCTCTCCGGCCATCCAGATAACGAATTTCAAAGGACAACTCCCGCTCCAGGAGCATCCTGCACAGCCAGGCCAGCCTGTCCAGGACCTCGTCCCGCCCGCCGGGGTCCCGGGGCAGGTCCAGGGTCAGGACGACGGGGTCCCGCTGGCGCTCCATCGGCTCCCGGACCACCGGCGCGTCCAGCTTGGCGGTGAGCTTCCAGTGCATACTCCGCAGGCTGTCTCCCGGGCGGTAGCCCCGCAGCTCCTGCTGCTCGGCAAAGCCGCCCCCGGGCTTGGGAACATAGCGGTCCGGCCGGACCAGATGCAGCCGGGGCCGGGGCTCTGGCGCCGTGGGAATGGGCCAGATCTCCGTTTTTCCCAGGTCCTGGGGCTTTTTCCCCAGGGCAAAGAGCCCCAGGCAGTCGTAAACCCGGATCCGCTCTGCCCGGCACAGGCAAACGCCGCAGTGCGCCGTAGGTACGGGTGCGGTGAACTGCCCGGTCCGGGTCAGGCGCACGCGTCTGACGGTGCGCGCCCCGGTGACCGGGTCCGCCAAAATCAGCCGCAGGGTGCAGCCGGGGGCCGGAAAGCGGCAGCCGCACCGCAGGGTCAGATTGCCCTCGGCGCTGCGCAGGATTCGCCCGGGAAGCTGCGCCTCCAGGCGGGTAGTCACCATACCCGGCAGGCTGCACGCCAGACTCAGCCAGGGCAGGGCCAGCAGCAGCGCCAGCAAATAGCCGGAAAACCACTGGTCATAAAAGCAATAGAATACCGCCGCCGCGCACAGCGCCAGGAGGTACCCGATCCTCCGCCCCACCATCTTAAAGGATCTGCGGCGCGGGGGTCCGCTTCAGCAGCTCCCGCAGGATCCCCTCGGCGCTCCGGCCGGAGGCCTCCGCCTCAGCGGTCAGCAGCAGCCGGTGGGCCACAGTCTCCACAAAGACCGACTGCACGTCCCCGGGGACCACATAGTCCCGGCCGGACAGATAGGCCACGCTCTTCGCCATTGCGGTCACCGCCAGAGTCGCCCGGGGGCTCCCCCCGCGAAGCAGGCCGGGATCGCGGCGGGTGGCGCTCATGAGCGAGACGATGTAGTCCACCACGTCCTCCTTGATATACACCTGCGCCGCCTGCTCCCGCAGCCGGAGGAACTCCTCCCGGCTCACCGCCCGGTTCACCGCGTCCAGGGGGTTGCTCCCCTGGCGGCCCAGAACCATGGCCCGCTCGTCCTTGGGGGCGGGATAGCCGATGGACAGCCGCAGCATGAACCGGTCCATCTGGGAATCCGGCAGCAGCTGCGTCCCCGCCGCCCCCACGGGGTTCTGGGTGGCAATCACGATAAAGGGCTGCGGCACCGGGTGGCGCACGCCGTCTACGGTGACGCCGCCCTCCTCCATGGCCTCCAGAAGGGCGGACTGGGTCCGGCTGGTGGCCCGGTTCAGCTCGTCCGCCAGGAACAGATTGCACAGCACCGCCCCGGGCTGATACACAAAGCGGCCGGTCTCCTTATGATACAGGGAAAAGCCCGTCACATCCGAGGGCAGCACATCCGGCGTAAACTGTACCCGGCCGTACTCCAGCCCCAGAGCCCGGGAGAAGGCCAGGGCCATGGTGGTCTTGCCCACGCCGGGAATGTCCTCCAGCAGAATATGCCCCCCGGCCAGCATCGCGGTCAGCGCCCAGAGCAGAACCCGGTCCTTCCCCACCACCGCCTTGCGGACCTCCGCAAGGATTCTCTTTGCATTCATCGCCGCGCCTCCGTTTCCAATTTGACATAATATGAAATGAGTATACCATGCTTTTCCTTCCACCGCAAGATTTCCCGGGAATTTTTGCAGGCCGCCACGGAAAAAGGAAACCGCCCCAGACCTTCTGGGTCCGGGGCGATCATAGGGAAAAGGAGGGAAGAAAAATGAAAAAAGATTATGCTATTATGATACTGTGTAAATATGAAAAAGTAAGGGGAAAATTGTGAAATAAGTATGAAGTTGCAGGAAAATTTCTCCACGGCGCATCCGGGGCGGGGCCAGGGTGGGAAAAAGGGCTTGCCCCGGGTCCCCCGGCGCGGTATAATGGAGAAAAAAGCAAAGGGGAGCTTGCCATGCTTTATGAAATATCCAACGAAGTCCTCACCGTCTCCGTAGACACCCTAGGGGCCGAGCTGTTCGCCATTACCGACCGGAAGGGAACGCAGTATCTCTGGCAGGGGGACCCGGCCTACTGGACCGGCCGGGCGCCGGTGCTGTTCCCCGCCGTGGGCCGGCTGTATGAAAAAACCTACACTGCCAGAGGCGGTGCCTACTCCCTGGGGCTCCACGGCTTCGTCCGCCATACGCAGCTGGCCGTGACAGAGCAGGGCGCCGATCACATCGTGTTTTCCATGACGGACACCCCGGAGACCTACGCCCAGTATCCCTACCGGTTCCGCTTTTCCGTCGGGTACGCCCTGAAGGGAAACCGGCTGGAGGTGACCTTCCGGGTAGAGAACCGGGAGGCGGCCCGGCTGGACTTCGGCCTGGGCGGTCACCCCGGATTCCGGGTGCCCCTGCTGCCCGGGGAGCGGTTTGAGGATTACAAGGTGGTTTTCCCGGAGCCGTGCAGTCCCACCCGGGTGAGCTTCTCCGACCAGGGCCTCCGGGACGGGAAGGACACGCCCTTTGCCCTGGAGGGCGGCGACACCATTCCCCTGCGCCATTCTCTTTTTGACCATGACGCCATTTTCCTGGCCGGGACCCCCCGGCAGGCAGCGCTGGTGGGCCCCCGGGGGCCCGTGGTGGAGCTTTCCTGCCCCGGGATGCCCTATCTGGGCTTCTGGCAGATTTCGGATCTTCAGCCGCCGTTCCTGTGCATCGAGCCCTGGGTCTCCCTGCCCGGGCGGCAGGACGTGCGGGAGGAATTCTCCACCCGGGAGGATCTGATTCATCTGCCCGGCGGAGCGGTCTATGAAAACCGCTGGACCATCCGTCTGCCCCAGGCATAGCTAAATCCCCGGCGCTCTGAGCGGCGCCGGGGATGTTTTTTTGAAATTACCGCAGATGCACCGTAAATTCGATGGTCTCCGGGCCGGTCATGGCGGCCCGGATGCTCCCCCGGTGTCCCAGGGCGATGCCCCGGGCAATGGACAGGCCGATGCCGAAGCCCCCGGCGCTCCGGGCCGGGTCCGCCCGGTAAAAGCGGTCAAAGAGCTTATCCAGCTCCTTCTGCTCCATGGGCGCGCAACCGTTGGAGGACCGGATGGTCACTCCCCGCTTGGCCTTCTCCAGGGAGACGGCAATGGGGCTGCCGGGGAGCGCATACTTCACTGCGTTATCCAGGAGGATGGACATCAGCTGCCGCACGGCGTATTCGTCGCCGCAGTAGCTCAGCCCGGGCTCCACCGCAACGGTCAGCGCGTGCCCCTGGGACTGGGCAAAGTCCCGGAAGGACTCCGCCGTCTCCCGGACGGCGTCGCTTATGGGAAAGCGCTCCGCCTTCAGCGGGGAGGTCTCCTCGTCCATGCGGCACAGGGTGACCAGAGAATTCACCAGATCCTTCAGCTTCTCCGTCTGGGCCCGGGCCTTGTCGATCCACTTCTGCTGCCCGGTCTCCATTTCCAGGACCTTCAGGCTGGTGGCAATTACGGTAATGGGAGTTTTCAGCTCATGGCTGGCGTCGGTAATAAACTGCTTCTGCTGCTCCGAGGCCCGGACCACCGGGTCGATGGCTCGCCGGGAGCACAGCACCACGATCAGATACACCAGCGCCGCACAGAACGCCGCCGCCAGCAGGGAGAACACCGCCGTCTGGATCAGGCTCCGGGTCTCCTGATAGCAATCCAGGAACACCGCCATCCAGCGGCCCTCCCCGTTGTCCACCACATAGTACCGGTAGCCGGAGGCATAGCCATAGCCCGCCCCATGCTTCACCGCCAGGGCCAGGAAGGTCCCGGCGTCCTCCTGGGTGACGGCGGCAATGTGCTCCAGGTCCGCGTGGACCAGCTCCCCGCTGTCCGTATAGCGCAGAACAAAGTAGCGGGTGGAATAGGGGGTCTCCTGGGTGAACTGCCCCTCGGGCCGGGCTCCGGGCTTTCCGGACGGAGGCGCGGGGGGAATTTTTCCCTGATTTTCGCAGATGACCTGGAGCATTTCCTTCAGGCCGCCGTCTACGGAAATGAAATTCGCCGTATTGACGATCAGGCTCAGAAGCACCAGCACCAGCGCCACCGCCAGGGTGGCAATGCGGATAAACCGCTTCCGCAGCCGCTGGATCATGCCCCGGCCTCCAGGATATACCCCAGGCCCCGGTTCGCGGAGATGCTCACCCCGGAGCCGATGGTCCGGAGCTTCTTCCGCAGATTGGAGATGTGGACCCAGACCACGTTGATCTCCGCCTCGCTGTCCCAGCCCCAGACCCGCTCCATGATCCGGTCCGCCGGCAGCACCACCCGGGGGGAGCGAAGGAACAGCTCCATCACCTGGAACTCCCGGCCGCTGAGCCGGAGGCTCCGGTCCCCGCAGGCCAGGACCCCGGTACTGGTGTTCAGAGACAGGTCCCCGAAGGTCAGCACCGTGGGCTGATAGGCCTCGCTCCGGCGGAGCATGGCCCGCACCCGGCAGATCAGCTCGTCCGGCTCAAAGGGCTTGGGCAGATAGTCGTCCGCCCCGGCGTTGAAGCCGGTAATGCGGTCGTCCTTCTGGGTCTTGGCAGTCAGGAGCATAATAGGGGTCTTGACCCCCTCCCGGCGCAGGCGCTCCAGCACCTCCACCCCGTTGAGCTTGGGCATCATCACGTCCAGAATGACGGCGTCATAGGCCCCGCTGGAGGCGTATTCATAGGCGGCAAAGCCGTCGTTCACCGCGTCCACGGAAAACTGATTCTTCTCAAAAAATGCGGTGAGCGCCTCCGCCAGGTCCAGCTCATCTTCCGCGATCAATAAGCGCATTTTCAATCACCCGCTCTCATTTTACCAGAGTTCTCCCTGCAAATCAACTACAGGCTCTCCCCCTGGGCCTCCTTGCTGCACTGGATAGTCAGGTTGCCGTTCCGGCACCGAAGGTCGTCGAAAAACGCCTTGTCCAGCTTCCCCTCCGGCAGGGTGATCCGGTATTGCAGCTCATAGAGCGTGCCCATGTTGGTGGTTTTCACCTTTTCCAGCTCCACCCCCGTGAGATAGCGCTGGAACAGGTCGTCAAACAGGCCGTCATAATCCAAATTTTCCGGAATCGTGATCCTCAGGATCCGCTCCGTCTGCTTGGGGCGGCCGAAGCCCAGGGCGGTCAGCAGGACGATGGCCCCGCCGATCAGAACGAACAGCAGCGCCGCCAGGGCCAGATAGCCCATGCCCGTGGCCAGGCCGATGGCCATTGCCAGGAAAATCGCGGCGATCTCCCGGGCCGAGCCCGGGGCGGAGCGGAACCGGACCAGGCTGAAGGTCCCGGCCACCGCCACCCCGGCCCCCAGGTTGCCGTTGACCAATAGGATGACCGTCTGGACCACGGCGGGAAGCACCGCCAGGGCAACGGCCAGGCTCTGGCTGCCCCGGCTGCGGTAGGAGGCAACCAGAGCGGTCCCCAGCCCCAGGAGCAGAGAGACGGCGGTGCAGAGCAGAAACACCGGCACCGTAATTTCCGAGGTAATAATGGAATCAAGCACAGAAATACGCCTCCTTGTTGATTTTGGCCGCCGCCGGAAGCAGGTGCTCCCGGTAGCAGGCGCCGTATTTGGAAAACGAGGTGGGATAGAGCTCCAGCCGGGCCAGCAGCCCACTGAGCCAGAGGGGCGCGGGGCCGGGGAGCTTCAGCTCCAGCAGAATCTTGTCCTCCGGCAGCAGCGCCGTGCCCCAGTCCCCCCGGCGCAGGTCCAGATCCCAGGTCCGGAACCGGATCCCCGTGTCCAGGGTCAGGCGGAGCGCCGGATTCTCCCACCCGGCAAAGGCCCGGCGGTCATAGGCGAGCATGACCCGGGGCCGGGTCTCATACCGGCTCTGGAACCAGGCGATCTCCTTTCCCGTCTGGCCGAAGGATTCCGGGGACAGGCTCCCGGACAAAAAGGGCTCCACCTGCTGCACCGGGGCGGTAATCCGCCGCTTGTAAACGATCCCCTGGCACTTTTTCTTCAGCTCCACAAATACCGCATCCGCCTGCCCCGGGACCCCGTAGCTCCGCACCCGGAGCTTTTCCTTATAGGCGGGCTTTTCCAGAGAGGTCCGGATGATCTGCCAGTCCGGCGTATCATAATATAGGTTGCAGATGGTGTACTGTCCGTAGGCATCGGGCTCCATATGGGGGCGGATGCCCTCCAGCAGCACCTCCTGCTGGGCGGGGGTCAGGAAATACTTGACCTCATAGCGCTGAAATGTAAGCTGCGTGGCGTTTGCCATGGCAGGCACCTCCTTTATGCCGCCAGTTTACCCTCCGGACCTTAAGCCTGCCTAAAGGATTTTTTCTCCGATTCTTTAGGCGGGCTTTAGCTTCCGGGGGTACAATGGGGCCATTCCAACCGAAAAGGAGGACAAACCCATGAAACGCTTCTTCAAATTCACAGCCCTGCTGCTCTGCCTGGGGCTTTTATGGGCCCTGAGCGCCTGCGGAGGCGGCACGACCCAAACCGACGCCCCGACCCAGGCGCCGGACACGGCGGGGGCCACCCGGATCACCCTGGAGGGCGATACCGCCGCCGTCAGCGGCAGCGGCGCGACGGTGGACGGCGGTGTCGTCACCATCACCCAAGCCGGGACCTATCTGCTCTCCGGCACCCTCACCGAGGGCCGGGTCCTGGTGAACGCCCCCAAGGAGACGGTCGAGCTGGTGCTGGCCGGGGCGGAGATCACCTGCTCCTACGGCAGCCCTCTGTACATCTATAAGGCCGGGGCCGTCACCCTCTCCCTGGAGGAGGGTACGGAGAGCATTCTGACCGACGGGGCGGAGTACACCTTCGCGGATTCCTGCTCCTCCGCCGCAGACGAGGAGCCCAACGCCTGCCTGTATTCCAAGGCAGACCTGACCATCTCCGGATCCGGGTCTCTGACCGTCAACGCCAACTACAAAAACGGCGTCACCGGAAAAGACACTCTGACCATTTCGGACGCCAGCCTGACCGTGACGGCGAAAAACCACGGGATCAACGGCAAGGACAGTCTGACCGTGCAGAACGCGGCCCTCACCGTCACCAGCGGAGGCGACGCCCTGCGCTCCACCAATGACAGCGACGAATCCCTGGGCTGGATTCTGCTGGAAAATGCGGAGCTCCAGCTGAACGCCGGAGAGGACGGGGTCCAGGCAGAGACCACCCTGACCGTCAACGGCGGCACCTATACCCTCTGCACCGGCGGCGGCAGCGGCGGCACGGCGGACGCAGATACCAGCGCCAAGGGTCTGAAGGCCGGGACCCAGCTCACACTGAACGGCGGCACCTTCTCCCTGGACTGCCTGGACGACGCGATCCACTCCAACGGCAGCGTAACCATCACCGGCGGCAACTATCGCCTGGCCACAGGGGACGACGGCGTACACGCCGACGAGGCCGCGGTGGTCTCCGGAGGCGCAATCACCATCACCTCCTGCTATGAGGGCCTGGAGGGGCAAACCGTAGAGATCTCCGGAGGAGAAATTGAAATTACCGCCAGTGACGACGGCATCAACGCCGCCGGAGGCTCGGACCAGAGCGGGTTCGGCGGACCCTTCGGCGCAGACAGCTTCGGCGGCTCCCAGAGCTGCGCCATCACCATTTCCGGCGGCAAGATCACGGTGGACGCCCGGGGGGACGGCCTGGATTCCAACGGCGATCTGACCATCACCGGAGGCGAGGTCTACATCAGCGGCCCCACCGGCGACGGGGACGGCGCTCTTGACTACGACGGCAACGGCACCATTACCGGCGGCACGGTAGTCGCCGCAGGCTCCGCAGGCATGGCCCAGAACTTCGGCAGCAGCTCCACCCAGGGCAGTCTGCTGGTCACCTTCAACGAGGCAGTCACCGGGGAGGTCACGCTGACGGATGCGGACGGAAACGTGCTGCTCCGCTTCACCCCCGGCAAGGCCTACCGCAGCGTGGTGCTCAGCTGCTCCGGCCTGACCGTCGGGCAGACCTACACCGTCACCGCAGGGGGCCAGAGCCAGAGCATTCCCCTCACCAGCCTCCTTTACGGCGGCGGCGCCATGGGCGGTCCCGGAGGCCAGGGCGGCTTCCCGGGCGGCGGCAGTACGCCTCCCGACGGCCAGCCCGGCGGCAACGGCAATACACCCCCCGACGGCCAGCCCGGCGGCAACGGCAATACACCCCCCGACGGCCAGCCCGGCGGCAGCGGTAATACGCCTCCGGAAAAGCCCGGCGGCCAGGGCAGCGCGGCCTGATCTTCCTTTTGCTTTTCCCCTTTTCCAGCCGGGGTCCCGGGCCTCTGTCCGGGGCCCCGGTCCAATAAATCCCGCCCAGACGCACCAAAAGCCCGCCCTGAATGTCTCAGAGCGGGCTCTTTTGTCTTTGGGATTGGGCTTCAGCGTTCCTCCCGGAAATAGGCCTGACCCAGGCTGGCGGGGGGCTGATTCTCCCGCTTGTTGCGCATACTGGTGATAATCAGCACCACAATGGTAACCAGATACGGCAGCATTTTGTACAGCTCCTTCACGGACAGGTTTGTGCCCGTGGGGATAAACAGGTAGAGAATGTACAGGCCGCCGAAGAGGATGGAGGACAGGATGCCCACATTGGGACGCCACACGGTGAAGATCACCAGGGCAATGGCCAGCCAGCCCCGGTCGCCGAAGGCGTCGTTGGACCACACGCCGCAGGCGTAATCCATCACATAGTACAGCCCGCCCAGGCCCGCGATCATGCTGCCCACACAGGTGGCTACATACTTATACCGGGAGATATTGATGCCGGCAGCGTCCGCCGTCGCGGGGCTCTCGCCCACGGCCCGGAGCTGGAGCCCGGTCCGGGTATGCACCAGGAAGTAGGACACCGCCAGGGCAATAACGATGGCCAGATAGGCCAGGAAGCCATAGGACAGGAAGATCTTGCCAAACCAGCCCAGCTTCTCCGCAAAGGGCAGGGACTTGCTGAAATAGGCGCTGATGGCAGACAGGGCGATAGAGGGCACCTCGCTGCCGGTGAGCTTGATCAGAGAGCCGCCGAAGAAGTTGCCGAAGCCCACGCCGAAGGTGGTCATGGCCAGGCCCGTCACGTTCTGATTGGCCCGGAGAGTCACGGTCAGGAAGCAGTACAGCAGCCCCATGAGCAGGGAGCCCGCCAGGCAGCACAGCAGGGGGATGAGGATTGCAGGGGCCGCCTTGGGCGCGGCGGTAGACTGCTCATAGAAGAAGCCGCCGATGACGCCGCAGATGCCGCCCACATACATAATACCGGGGATGCCCAGATTCAGGTTGCCGGATTTCTCCGTCAGGGTCTCGCCGGTGGCGCCGTACAGCAGGGGGATGCTCTGGACCACGGCCCGGGGAATAAAGGAAATGAAATCAAAGAACATTGCCGCTGCCCTCCTTCTTGCCCCGCCGGGTGGCCTGGAGCTTATAGGTGATGAAAAATTCGCTGCCGATGATAAAGAACAGGATAATGCCCGTGAGAATATCGCCGAAGGCGTGATTCAGCCGGAAGGCGGAGGAGATTTCCGCCGCGCCCCGGTCCAGGAACACCAGCAGGAAGGTGGTTAGGACCATAGACAGAGGGTTGAACTTGGCCAGCCAGGAGACCATAACGGCAGTAAAGCCCCGGCCACCGGCAATGGTAGTGGTGACGGTATGGTCCGTGCCGCCCACCAGCAGCAGCCCCGCCAGGCCGCACAGCGCGCCGGACAGGAGCATGGTCCGGATGATCACATGGCCCACCTTAATGCCCACATAGCTGGCGGTGCGCTCGCTCTCCCCCACCACGGCGATTTCGTAGCCGTGCTTGGAGCGGCTGAGGTAGAAATACATCAGCACCGTCAGCACCGCGACCACCAGAATATTCAGCAGATACTTGTAGCTGCCGATCTGGGGGAGCCAGCCTGCGCCGGTGGACTGGTTGATGATGCCAATCTTGCCCGCGCCCTTGGGCACCTCCCAGACAATGACGAAGTACGCCACCAGCTGGGTCGCCACATAGTTCATCATCAGGGTGAACAGGGTCTCGTTGGTATTCCACCGGGCCTTGAAGAAAGCGGGAATCCCGCCCCAGACGGCCCCGGCCAGGGCGCTGGAGACCACCATCAGGCAGATCAGCAGCCAGTTGGGGATCCTGCCCCCCAGGAGGATCATGCACGCCGCCGTAGCCAGGCCGCCGATGAGCACCTGGCCCTCGCCGCCGACGTTCCAAAAGCGCATCTTAAAGGCGGGGGTCACCGCCAGGGAGATGCACAGCAGAATGGCCAGATCCTGGCCCAGGACCCAGAGCTTCCGGCTGGTGCCGAAGGCACCGGCAATCATGGTCTTGTAAACCGCCAAGGGATTGAGCCCCGTCAGCCCCGTGGTCACGACGCCGCACACCAGCAGCGCCAGGACGATGGCCCCCAGGCGGATGCCCCAGGCCTGATACCAGGCCATGGTCTGCCGCCGGACGATATGGAAAAGAGGCGTTCTGTTTCGCTTAGCCATTGGCGTTCCCTCCCAGCCGGGTCATCATCATGCCCAGGTCGTTCTTATTGGCCTTCCGGCCGTCCACGATTCCGCTGACCTTGCCGCCGCACAGAACCAGAATCCGGTCGCACAGCTCCACCAGCACGTCCAGGTCCTCGCCCACATAGATCACAGCGACCCCGGCCTTCTTCTGGCGGTTGATCAGGTCATAAATGGTATAAGAGGAATTGATGTCCAGGCCCCGGACGGCGTAAGCCGTCAGCAGAACCGTGGGGGCGGAGGCGATCTCCCGGCCCACCAGGACCTTCTGCACGTTGCCGCCGGACAGGCGGCGCACCGGGGTGGCGATGCTGGGGGTATTTACGTCCAGCTCCTTCACCACGTGCTCGGCCAAAGCCCGGGGCTGCTTCCGGTTGGCGAACCAGGACCGGCCCTTCCGGAAGGAGCGGAGCATCATATTGTCCGTCAGGTCCATGCTCCCCACCAGGCCCATACCCAGCCGGTCCTCCGGGACAAAGGACAGCGACACGCCCATGGCGGCGATCTTCAGAGGGTCCTTGCCGATGAGCTCCTCCCGCTGGCCGTCGTCCTCCACATAGGAGATGCTGCCGCCCATGGTGGGCTGGAGCCCGGCAATGGCCTCCAGCAGTTCCTTCTGGCCGCAGCCTGAAATACCGGCGATGCCCAGAATCTCGCCGCTGTTGGCGGTAAAGGACACGTCGTCCAGCTTGACGATGCCGTCCAGGTCCCGCACCGTCAGGTTTTTGACCTCAATGCGGGGCTTGGGATCCACCGGCGCGGGCCGCTCGATGTTCAGGCTCACCGCGTGGCCCACCATCATGTTGGTCATTTCCTGGGCGTTGGTATCCTTGGTGGCCATATCCCCCACATAGGTCCCGTGGCGCAGCACCGCCACCCGGTCGGACAGGGACTCCACCTCGTGCATCTTGTGGGTGATGATCACAATGGCCTTTCCGGCGTCCCGCATATTCCGCAGGACGGCGAAGAGCTTCTCCGTCTCCTGGGGGGTCAGCACGGCGGTGGGCTCGTCCAGGATGAGGATGTCGGCCCCCCGGTACAGGACCTTCACAATCTCCACGGTCTGCTTCTGGGAGACGGACATACTGTAAATCTTCTGGTAGGGGTCCACCTCGAAGCCGTACGCGTCGCAGATTTCCTTGACCTTCGCGGCCACCTTGTCCAGGTCCAGCCGGCCGGGCTCCTTCAGGCCCAGGACGATGTTCTCCGCGGCGGAGAGCACGTCTACCAGCTTGAAGTGCTGATGGATCATGCCGATGCCGTAGGAAAAGGCGTCTTTGGGGGAGCGGATATTGGCCTCCTGGCCGTTGATGAAGATCTGGCCGCTGTCAGGGTAATAAATACCGGACAGCATATTCATGAGCGTGGTCTTGCCGCTGCCGTTCTCACCCAGCAGGGCCAGGATCTCGCCCTTGTAGATATCCAGGCTCACATCCTCATTGGCCACCACGCTGCCAAAGGTCTTGGTGATATGGCGCAGCTGCACTGCGGCGATTTTCTCTTCCAATGACTTCACTTCCTCACCGTATTCTTTTTCTTCCTGCGTTGCAAGGGGCGGCGCGGCGGCGGCCGCTGCGCTGCCCTTTACAGCGCGGTAAAACTGCTGCATGGGAAGCCCCGGGCGGGGCTTCCCAGCAGGTTGGTTGTTTGATTGCTCCCGATCAGAAGGAGGTGTCCAGCAGGGTGATGCCGTCGATCTGCAGATCGAAGTAGGGAGCGGAACGCATCTCGGACTCGTGGAAGTAGCCGTCGATGATGACCTCGGTGTCGCCGGTGTAGGCAGCGTCGGTGTCCACATCCGCCAGGTAGGAGGTCAGGGTCTCGCCGCCCACCGTGAAGGTCGCGGTATCGAACACATGCAGGGTGCCGTCCTCCAGAGCCTTGGAGACCTCGGCCAGCTTCTCGGCAGTGCCGGCGGCGGCCACGTTGGTGTTCACATCGGTGAGGACCACGGAGCCGGTGCCGATGGTGCCGGTCCAGTCAGCGGGGATTTCCTTGCCGTTCTTCACGCAGTCCACCACGAACTCGTAGTAGGGAGCCCAGTTGATCCGGGAGGAGACGATGAAGGTGTTGGGGCAGGCGCTGATGGTGGAGCCGTTATAGGAAACATTGGGGATACCGGCGGTCTCGCAGGCCGTGGGGGCGCCCATGGAGTCGGCGTGCTGGGAGATCAGCTTGCAGCCGTTGGCAATCAGCTTGTTGGCGCCTTCCTTCTCGGCGGTCTCGTCATACCAGGAGCCGGTGAAGGTCACTTCCATGGTCACAGAGGGGCAGACGCTCTTGGCGCCCAGGTAGAAGCTGGTGTAGCCGGAGACGACCTCTGCATAGGTGAAGGCGCCCACATAGCCCATCTTGGCCTCGTCCGCGGTGAACTCGCCGGCCTCGATCATCTCGTTGAGCTTCAGGCCCGCAGCCACGCCGGCCAGATAGCGGCCCTCATAGATGGCGGCGAAGGCGTTGTGGTAGTTGCTCAGGCCCTCGGTGTGGGCCTTGGTGCCGGTGGAGTGGCAGAACTGCACATTGGGGAACTCCTTAGCAGCCTGGATGATGTAATCCTCATGGCCGAAGGAATCGGCGAAGATGATGTTGCAGCCCGCGTCGGCCAGCTCAGCAGCGGCGTCGTAGCACTCCTGGCCCTCGGGGATGTTGGTCCGGAAGATGTACTGGTCCTCGGTCAGGCCCAGGGCGGCAATGGCCTCCTTCGCGGCGTTCATGAAGTTCAGGTCATAGGTGGAGTTCTCATCGTGCAGGAAAATGAAGCCCAGCTTCACATCGGTGGCAGCCACAGGTGCGTCGGTGGCGTCGGTATTGTCGGTATTCTCAGTGGCGCCGTCGGTGGCGGGAGCCTCAGTGGGCGCCTCGGTGGGAGCTTCGGTGCCGTTGTCTTCGGTCTTGGCGCAGCCCGCAAACAGGCTCAGGCAGAGAACCAGGACCAAGGCCAGAGAAAGGATCTTTTTCATGTTTCTTTTCCTCCTTGTGTTTGTGCGTGTGAAATGTATGTTAAGGGTATTTGCGAACGAAAGAAAAAGGGTCGCCCTTCGCAGCCGTATTAGGAACGAAAGGCGATCGTGGTATCGCTCATGCTCTCCACGATGGCAAGGGACTCCACCCGCACGCCCTTTGCGCGCAGTGCGTCTCCGCCGCCCTGGAAGCCTTTTTCAATTGCAATGGCCGCACCGGCCAGCTTGGCCCCGGCCTGCTGCACCAGCTCTGCCAGGCCGTTAAGCGCCTTGCCGTTGGCAAGAAAATCGTCCACCAGCAGCACCGTATCCTCCTTGCGCAAGTAGTCGCTGCCCACCACCACGGTGTAGCTGGTCCCGTGGGTGTAGGAGTAGACCTCCGCTTTGTACACGGAGCCGTCCACATTGCTGGACTTGTGCTTCTTGGCAAACACCACGGGCACCCCCATGGCCATGCCTGCCACAGCGGCAATGGCAATGCCGGAGGACTCGATGGTCAGGATTTTGGTCACGCCGCAGCCCTCGTACAGCCGGGCAATCTCCTGGCCGACCTCCTTCAGCAGGTCCGTGTCGATCATCTGATTCAGAAAGCTGCCCACCTTCAGAATACCGCCGGGGAGGACCTTTCCCTCTGCGAGAATTTTCTCTTCCATGCGCTTCATATTCGGCAACCTCCTTCAGAAAAACAGAAAAGCGAACAGACAAATCGCCTGCTCGCCGGTAGAAACGAAAGGCAGAAAACCCTTCCAGAAAATGGAAACACCAAGGCGGCGCTCCCACGGGCGGAGGGCGTTTTCTGAGCCAATAGTCGTGACTGAAACCGGCGTCACGGTAGAAACTTTCGGGCCATCTATCCGAAACTATATCGGCGAAAAATGAACTTGTAGCTACATGGTAAACCAGAATCCGCCGTTTGTCAACGGGTATCCGGGGCGGTTTTTCGTTTTCTCAGTTCCCTACAAAAAAGCAGGAAATTCCCCGGAATTTTCGTTCACTTTGGGCAGCAGCTCCGGGGAATCTTGACTTTGCTTTCCGCCTGCTGTATACTGAAACAAACAAATTTTACCGGCCCGCCCGGGCCTGGGAGGCGCACTATGGAAACGCTCAAGCGAATCGATCAATCCAAAAAGACACTTGCCCTGGTGCTGGGGGCCATTTTCCTGTTTCTGCTGCTGTGCAACGCTCTGACGCTCATGGCCTCGGACGACTACTGCTACAGCTTCAGCCTGGCAGACGGGTCCCGGATTCGCAGCCTGGGGGACATTTTCTCCTCCCTGGCCGTGCACTATCAGACCACCAACGGCCGGATGCCCGCCCATTTCTTCACCTATCTGTTCCTGTGGCTCCCCCATCCGATCTTTAAGGTGCTCAACGCCGGGATGTTCACCGGCCTGATCCTGCTGTGCTACCTGGCCTGCACGGGCCCGGCCCGGCGGAGCGCCCTGACGGCGTGCGTGCTATTCGCAGGGCTGTGGTGCTTCCAGCCCAGCTTCGGCGAGGTGAACCTCTGGCAGGACGGAGCCTGCAATTACCTCTGGGGCGCAGCCTTCTCCCTGGTCTATCTGCTGCCGCTGCTGAAATGCGCGGCCTACGGTGATCCCCTCCCCGCCTCCCCCGGCGCGGCGGTGGGCTATGGGCTCCTGGGCCTTCTGGTGGGGGCCTATCAGGAAAACCTCTCCGGCAGCGTGATCTTCCTGACCGCAGCTCTGCTGCTTCTGGTGCGCCTTTCCCGCAAGCAGCGCGTCCCTCTGGGGTGGCTCGTGTCCCTGGGGCTGTGCTTCGCGGGGTTCGTGTTTATGATGCTGGCCCCCGGGGAGCATCAGAACAAGCTGGGCGCGCTGACTCTGGTCCGTCTGCGGAACAATTTTATCGGCGCGCTGAGCGTCTATAAGCGCTTCTGGGTGCTGCTGCTGGCCTGGGGGATGCTGATGCTCCTGAGCCTGTCCAAGCCCGAAAGCCAGGGCCGCCGGTTAGTCTCGGCCGTGCTGGTCCTGGGCTCTCTGGTGTCGAATTTTGCCTATCTCTTCGCCGCCTACTACCCCCTGCGGGGGGCGTTCTACCCGGTCATTCTCCTGGTGCTGGCCGATTGTATGCTCCTGGCGGACCTGTGGGACTGCCCCCAGCGGCTGGCCCTGCTGTGCTGCGCCTGGGCCCTGGGTCTGGTCACGGTGTATCAGATGGGAATCGGGCTCAACGATATTTACGATCTCTACGGCAGGACCCGGCAGAATATCGCTACCATTCAGGCGTGCAAGGCCGCCGGGCAAATGGACGTGGCGGTGCCCTACCTGTCCCACAAAACCGAATACAGCGTGCCGGGCTATGTGTCCGAGGATCCGGACGGCTGGTCCAACGTCAAGATCTGCGACTATTACGGCATTGACACCATCGTCATGTATTACGAATAAGATAGCTTGAGCCCCGCAGAGTGCGGGGCTCATATTTTTCGCGCGCCGTCAAATCCCGCTTGCGAAACGCGCCGGCGGAGATTATACTGGAGCAAGAGGTGATCGATTTTGAAATCCGAAAAAAGCGGGACGCTCCGGCGGCTGTTCCTCTCCACTCTGGAGCTCAGCGCCTGCACCTTCGGCGGGGGCTTCGTCATCATCCCCCTGATGCGGAAAAAATTCGTGGAGGAGCTGGGCTGGATCGAGGAGCAGGAGATGCTGGACCTGGCGGCCATTGCCCAGTCCTCTCCGGGGTCCATTGCGGTCAACGTGTCCATTCTGGTGGGCTACCGCGTGGCGGGAATTCCCGGCGCGCTGCTGACCACCCTGGGCTCCGTGCTGCCGCCCCTGATCATCATCAGCGTCATTTCCCTGTTTTACCGCGCCTTCCGGGACAACGTCTGGGTCAGCATGGCCATGGCCGGGATGCTCTGCGGCGTAACCGCCGTCATTTTTGACGTGGTGGTCAACATGGTCTCCGCCCTTCTGAAGCAGAAGCGGGTGCTGCCCCTTCTGGTCCTGGTGGGGGCGTTCCTCGCCACCCGGTACGGAAAGGTGAACATCCTCATCATCATTTTCCTGTGCGGGCTTCTGGGGGCCGGGGACACCTGGCTCCGAGGCCGAAAGGAGGGGCGGGCGGCATGATCTATTTGCAGCTTTTCTGGAGCTTTTTCCAAATCGGTCTGTTCAGCATCGGCGGCGGCTACGCGGCCATGCCGCTGATTCAGGCCCAAGTGGTGGACGCCCGGGGCTGGCTCACCATGACGCAGTTCGCCGACATTATGACCATTGCGGAAATGACCCCCGGCCCCATTGCCATCAACTCCGCCACCTTTGTGGGGATCCAGGTGGGCGGGCTGCCAGGGGCCCTGGTGGCCACGGCCGGATGTGTGCTACCCTCCTGCGTGATTGTGCTGCTGCTGGCCTATGTGTACTACCGGTTCCGGGGGCTGAGCCTTGTCCAGGGGATCCTGGCCGGGCTGCGCCCGGCGGTCATTGCCATGATCGCCTCCGCCGGACTGTCTCTGCTGATCCTGGCGGTCTACGGCCAGCGCGTTCTTCCGGCCGATCTGCGGAGCGCGGACCTCATTGCCGTGGGGATCTTTGCTGCGGCGTTCTTTGTCCTGCGGAAGTGGAAGGTCAATCCCCTGTACGTCATGGCGGCCTCCGGCCTGGCCGGGCTGGTCCTGTACGCCATTTTTTAGCAAAAAGCGCCGCTGATAGCATTGTCCCCCCAATCCCGCGTGCGGGATTGGGGGGACAGTTGCTTCAGCAGGCGCTGTTTTAATTCTTCTCGTCTCCGAAGAGGATATTCCAGTAGTCGTAATCCAGAATCCGGGTGGAAACGGTGAACTTATTATACACCTCGTTTTTGATCTGCTCCACATAGTCGTCGGAGATCTCGGAGCCGTCCAGGGAGGTCACCTCGCCGGTATTGGCGTTGTACATACACTTATCCGTGATCCAGCTCCGGTCCAGGAAGATCACCAGCGGCGGCGCGTCGGAGAAAATATCCCGCCCCATATACAGCCGGGAGTCAAAGTCCAGGCCGAAGAGGTTGGACAGGGTGGGCAGCAGGTCCATGGCGCAGCAGGGCTCGTCCACGGTCTCCGGGGTCATGCCCTTGCAGTACAGCAGGCAAGCGTTCTTGTAGACCTCAAAGGTCTGATCCACCTCGTGCCCGGTGAGCTCCTTGAGGTTCTCCGCCGTCATCATATAGGGGTTGTGGTCGGCGGTGAGGCAGATCACCGTATTCTCCGCAATGCCCGCGTCGTCCAGCCGCTCCAGCAGCAGCTCCATGGCCTTATCCAGCTCAATGGCGCAGGCCAGATAGCCCCGCACATCTTCGCTGTAGCTCAGATGGGACACCAGGTCCTTATTCTTATAGGCGATATAGTTGCCGTTGAAGTTCCAGTTGGCGTGCTGGCTCACCGTCAGATAATAAGTGTAGAAGGGCCGCTTGGCAATATAGTCCACCGTGGTCAGATCCACCATCTCCAGGTCGGACTCCGGCCAGGTCTTGGTCACGTCCAGGCCCTTCCCATAGGCCTTGTACACGTCAAAGCCCAGGTTGGGATACTCCACGTCCCGGTCATAATAATCGTAATCGTGGTCGTGGTAGGCGAAGGTGTTATACCCCAGCTTCTTCAGCTGCGCGGACATGGGCAGAGGCATATAGTTGTCCGCCGCCCGGTACATACTCCACACGCCGGCCTTGGGGATGGTGCCGCAGAGGTTCACATATTCGCCGTCCGTGGTGGACACGCCCCAGCCGGGGACGTAGAAGTTGGTGAAATTCACGCCCTCGTGCTGCATTTTGTACAGAGTGGGGGTCAGCTCCTTGTCAATGGCGAAATAGGAGAAGCTCTCCGCCGTAATGAAGATCAGGTTCTTGCCCTTGAACATTCCGGTCTTTTCGTTCTTGGACGAGGGGGTCAGATCCCGGAAATAGGCGTGCAGGGTGTTGATCGCATCGTCCGACTCCCCGGCGATCAGGGCGTCGAAGTCGATATTCAGCACATTGAGCCCCAGATCCGCCTCCGTGGGGTCTGTGGCCTCCTGGGTGGGATCGTCGGGGTTCGTCCCCTGGGTGGGGGCCGTCCCCTCCGTGGCCGGGGCGTCTGTGGGCTTGGTGACGACGGGCTGCAGGCCACCGCTCTCCTTCAGGTCAAAGACCATCCGGTGGAAATCCAGCCGGAAGTAGGCGCCCATGCCCAGCTCCTGGATGGAGTTTTCCGTATCGAAGGTGTGGTGATACAGGTCGTAGGGGGTCATTGCCCCCGTGCCGAACAGGGGCAGCAGCAGAACCACCACAAAGTGCACCAGCAGGGCGCAGACCGCCATGGCCGGGGCGAAGGTCCAGCCGGTCCGGCCATGGAAGTTCAGCAGCCTCCGCCCAAAAACGGCCAAAAACAGGGTGGGGACCAAAATCAGCAGCAGCCAGGGCAGGGTTCTGAAAATGTTCTGAATAATAATATTCATGAACTGCACAACCTGCCCGGCATTGCCCACGGAATTGGCAATATAGTGCCGGTTAAAGGATTCAAAATACACGGTCTGGGAAGCATAAAACAGGAAGAGCACCGCAGAATACACCATAGCGGCGGCAAAGGCCGCCTTCTCCTTCAGCGCCATAACGATCCCGTAGACCAGCAGCGCCGGCACCAGAGAGAACAGCAGCAGGAGCAGCAGCCCCGGCCCGCCGAATTTCGGCACGCTGAAGGCCCGCAGGGCCAGCTCCGGAATGACTACCGCCAGATAGAGGTATAGGAAGATCAGCACCGGGTGCTTCCTGCACCACTTTGCCGCCCGGCTCTGGGGCTTGCAGGCTCCCCGGCGGTTTTCCTGTGGACGATTCTCCCCCGTGCCCGCTCTGGACCGGCTTTCTGCGGTTGAATCGCTCCACTTGCTGCTTTCGTTTCTTTGTTTTTGCTCGGAACGGCTCCACTTTTGCTCCGTCTGTTCCTGCCGGACCGGCTCCGCAGCCGGTCTGGGGACCCGTGAGCCGCTGCTGAATTTTCCTTTATATGCCATAAAGCGCCTCCTAAGAGCGTCGAAATTGTTCGGTATTTGCTATTTTACCACAATTTCTGCTTTTTTCAATGGCAGAGCGAAAAAAAGTGCTGCCAGGGGAAGAATTTAATTCCTACAAAAATAGTAGACTTTTCTTCTCCCCCTCTTGACAAATACCCCCACGGGGTATATAATCCGAAGCAGAAAGGGGGGAGCCCATGGAAAAGGAAACCTGCTGCTGCCGGAAAAAGACCACCCAGCGGTCCGAGGCGGAATACAAGAGCCTGCAAAACCGGCTCAGCCGGATGGAAGGGCAGATTCGGGGCATAAAAAATATGCTGGAGCAGGACGCATACTGCACGGACATTCTGGTGCAGTCCGCCGCCGTGACGGCGGCTATGAACGCCTTTGAGCGGGAGCTGCTGGCCAATCACATCCGCACCTGCGTGGCCCGGGACCTCCGGGCGGGGCAGGACGAGGTGGTGGACGAGCTGATCGCCACCCTGCAAAAGCTCATGAAATAGCGGAATCAGAAAGAAGGTCTCATTGTGGAGAAATATAAGGTAACGGGTATGAGCTGCGCCGCGTGCAGCGCCCGGGTAGAAAAGGCCGTATCCAAGGTGCCGGGGGTCAGCGCCTGCTCCGTAAACCTCCTCACCGGGGATATGGGCGTAGAGGGGACGGCCGCCCCCGAGGCGGTGATCGCCGCCGTCACGGCCGCAGGCTACGGCGCGACCCAGGAGGGCGGGAAGTCCGCCGCCCCCCAACCGGCGGAGGCGGATCCCGCCGCCGTCCAGGAAAAAAGCATCCTGCACCGGCTGATCGTGTCGCTGGTGTTCCTGGCGGCGCTGATGTACCTGTCTATGGGCCATATGATGTGGGGCTGGCCCCTGCCCGGGTTCCTGGTGGGCAACCATGTCGCCATGGGCATTATGCAGCTGCTCCTGTCCGGCATCGTTATGGTCATCAACCAGCGCTTTTTCATCAGCGGCTTTAAGAGCCTCTGGCACCGGGCTCCCAATATGGACAGTCTGGTGGCCCTGGGCTCCGCCGCAGCCTTCGGCTACAGCACCTTCGCCCTGCTGGCCATGACCGGCGCCCAGCTCCGGGGGGACGGCCAGGCGGTCATGGGGTATATGAACGAGTTTTATTTTGAGTCGGCGGCCATGATCCTGACCTTGATCACCGTGGGCAAGCTCCTGGAGGCCCGGGCCAAGGGCAAGACCACCAGCGCCCTGCGGGGGCTGATGGACCTGGCGCCCCAGTCCGCCACCGTCCTGCGGGAGGGCCGGGAGGTCAAGGTCCCCATTGACCAGGTGCAGAAGGGCGATCTCTTTGTGGTGCGCCCCGGGGAAAGCATTCCCGTGGACGGCCGGGTCCTGGAGGGGACCAGCGCCGTCAACGAATCCGCCCTCACCGGCGAGAGCGTCCCGGCGGACAAGGCCCCGGGAGACCCGGTCTCCGCCGCCACCATCAACCAGTCTGGCTTCCTGAAATGCGAAGCCACCCGGGTAGGAGAGGACACCACCCTGTCCCAGATCATCCGCATGGTCAGCGACGCCTCCGCCACCAAGGCCCCCATCGCCAAGGTTGCGGACCGGGTCTCCGGGGTGTTCGTCCCGGCGGTGATGGCCATTGCGGCAGTCACCATCGCCGTCTGGCTCCTGCTGGGAAAGGACGTAGGCTTTGCCCTGGCCCGGGGCATCTCGGTGCTGGTTATCAGCTGTCCCTGTGCCCTGGGTCTGGCGACCCCCGTGGCCATCATGGTGGGCAGCGGCATGGGCGCGAAAAACGGCATCCTCTTTAAGACGGCCGCCAGTCTGGAGGCAGCGGGCAAGACCCAGTTCGTAGTTCTGGATAAGACCGGCACCATCACCGCCGGGGAGCCCCGGGTTACGGACCTGCTTCCTGCGGAGGGCGTCACCCAGGAGGCCTTGCTCCGGGGAGCCTACGCCCTGGAGAGTAAAAGCGAGCATCCGCTGGCCAAAGCCATTTCCGACCAGGCCCAGGCCCGGGGCCTGGCTGCAGAGCCCGTGGAGGACTTCTCCGTCCTGCCCGGGAAGGGGCTGGAGGGCAATGTCCGGGGGCACCGCCTCCGGGGCGGGAATCTCACCTGGATCGGCTCCCTGGCCGCCGTTCCCCCGGCTCTCCGGGAGAAGGCCGAGGCTCTGTCCGGCGAAGGAAAGACCCCATTGTTCTTTGCCCTGGATGACCGGCTGCTGGGCGTAGTCGCCGTGGCGGACGTGATGAAGGAGGACAGCCCCCAGGCCATCGCCCAGCTCCAGGCCATGGGTCTGAAGGTCGTCATGCTCACCGGCGACAACGAGCGCACCGCCCAGGCCATCGGCCGTCAGGCGGGGGTGGACGAGGTCATTGCCGGGGTGCTTCCCGACGGCAAGGAGGCCGTGGTCCGGGAGCTCTCCGGCCGGGGCAAGGTCATGATGGTCGGCGACGGGATCAACGATGCCCCCGCCCTCACCCGGGCGGGTACCGGCGTGGCCATCGGCGCAGGCACGGACATTGCCATTGACGCCGCAGACGTGGTGCTTATGAAGAGCCGCCTGCTGGACGTCCCCGCTGCCATCCGTCTGAGCCGGGCCACCCTGCGGAACATCCACGAGAACCTGTTCTGGGCCTTCTTCTACAACTCCCTCGGCATTCCGCTGGCGGCGGGCGTGTTTATCAAGGCCTTCGGCTGGCAGCTGAATCCCATGTTCGGTGCGGCGGCTATGAGCCTGTCCAGCTTCTGCGTAGTCATGAACGCGCTGCGCCTGAATCTGGCGGACATCCGCAGCACCAAGCACGATCATAAGCATAAAAATCATACAAAAAAGGAGACAAAAACCATGGAAAAGACACTGTATATTGAAGGCATGATGTGCGGCCACTGCGAGGCCCGGGTCAAGAAGGCTCTGGAGGCGCTGCCTCAGGTGGCCTCCGCCGAGGTCAGCCACGAGACCGGCACCGCCCGGGTCGTTCTGAAGGAGGCCGTGGCCGACGAGGTCCTGCGGCAGGCCGTGGAGGCACAGGACTACAAGGTCACCAAGATCCAATAAGGAAAAAGCCGTGCCCGGCGGAATCGTTCCCGCCGGGCACACGCGCGTCAAGGAGCTCCCGCTTTCGGCAAATGAAAGCGGGAGCTCCGTCTGTCAATCAGCCTCCGGACCATTAAAATGCAGGGAAAACACGAGAGGGCTTTCGGCTTTTTCGCAGCACTTTACAAATCGTAGCATTTCAGAAAAGGTTCGGAATTCGAGTCAGATCTAGCATTTTAACTTCCTGCGCAATTTGCTCCCAACCGTATCGAGATACGCCGGAGGGAACAAATCGCAGGGGCCCACGCTTTCTTGCCATCTGCCAGCGTGTCAAAAACCAGTTCCTAGGCAAGCTGAAGGCCGGGGCTTGCGCCCCGGCCTTTTGGTCCTATTCTTCTGGAATCAGCCAGCCATCTGAAGCAGAGGCAGCTCCTGGAGCCCGTTAGTCTCGATGTAGCCGCCGGCTTCCAGCGCGTCATTCAGTGCGTCTGCCAGCGCATCGCCCAGATTGTAGATAATCTGCGCCGCCTCAGCACGGTTTGCATTTGCGCCGGGGGCCAGGGTCAGGCAATCCAGGGTGATGCCCTTGATCACGCCGTAGCTTACGCACCAGACCAGCGCGTTCTGCGCATAGGGAGAGACGATCGCCCAATCCACAGCGTTCTTCGCATCCTCATTGCGGGCGACCAGCTCGATATCCTCAAGCCCGGTCACAGCCTTCAGCAGGTAATCCGCCATGCGGTAGATCATGGTCGCCATTTCCTCACGGGTAATGGACTGGCCAGGCTTAAAAGTGCCGTCGGGATAACCGTTGACGATCCCGGTCACCACGGCAAAGCGCAGAGCATCGGAATAATACTGGCCGTCCTGCACATCGGTGAACGCGGGCATGGGGACATCGCTCACATCGGGCTCGCCCATGCTGCGGTACAGCGCGGTGATCAGCTCGGCGCGGTTGATCTCCTTGCCGGGGCTGAAGGTGTTCTCGGAGGTGCCGGTCATAATGCCCCACCAATACAGATCGGAGATGGCGTCCTCATAGTAAGCGCCGGGGTTGGTGTCCACATAGGGCAGTGCCACAATCCGGCCCTCGCCGGTCACATTAATATAGTCCACGTTATAGGGGCCGCAGTTCCCCCCTCGAATGGTGGGCAGGCCGGTGTCCTCATCCACGTCAAAGGCCTGGATGTAGTTGGCCAGGACCATATAGTCCTGCATGACATAGTCCACAACATTCACGGCGCCGTCAAACATGGCGAAGCCGTCGCCCAGATCCCGGAGGGTGTAGTTATAGCCCGCCAGGCGGTAGGTCTTGTTCAGGTCCAGGGGCAGATAGCTGTCCGCTTCCCGGTCATAGATCCGGACGTTGCGCACCCGGTACTCCCCGGTGGGGCCGCCGGTCCAAACGCCCTTCTCATCCTTCTGGACGGTGTTGGGCACATTCATGTAAACGTCATAGGTCAGGCCGGAGACCTGCAGGAAGCCGCCGCACTCGCCCTTGCCCACGTCCCGGGCGCCCCATTCCAGCGCGTCCAGAATCTGCTGGCCGGTGACCTCCTGGAGGCAGGCCACGTTGCCGAAGGTATGGATGTCCTTGCAGGACTTGTAGGACAGATCGCCGGTAATGGCCTTGTTCCGCACGCCGCCGCCGTTCATGAAGGCCACGTCGGGCTTCAGGTCCATGTTGTCGAAGAGGTAATACAGCGCGTCCGCTGCGAAGTTGCCGGTGTTGGTCTCGGCACTGCGGACCAGGCGGTTGCCGTTGGTGTCATAGTTGTCAAAGGTCACATTGGCATGACCGATCACGGTGCCCAGCTCGCTGTCAACCTTGCTCATCCAGGCGTCCACCATCTCGGCGACCTTCGCATCGGAACCGGCATACTCCGTCACCAGCTCGGTGGTGATCTTGCCGTTGTGGATGGTCATCTTGCCGATGGCGTCAAAGTAGCTGCCGGTGGAGGTCAGGACCACGTCGTTGCCCTTCTGGTCCTTCACGATCTGGCCGGGGATGGTGGAGTGGGAGTGGCCGTCGATGAAGGCGTCCAGGCCCACGGTGTTGGCAATGAGCTCCTCGGAGGTCCAGGGGGAGGAGTTGGGGTCCACGCCCAGGTGGCCCAAAGCAATGATAAAGTCAGGCGCTTCCTCCAGAACGACGTCATTGATCACGTCCTGCACGGCCTGGTACAGAGCCTTGCCATCCTCGCCGCCGGCGATCCCGTAAATGTAATTGCCGTCCTTGTCCTGGAAGTAGGCGGGAGTGGACTTGGTGAAGGACTCGGGGGTGGTGATGCCGATCACGGCGATCCGGTACTCCTCGGTGTCAAAGATCTTGTAGGAGTCCAGCACGTTCTCGCCCTTGACCCCGTTCTTCTCGTGATAGAAGTTGCAGGAGACATAGGGGAACTTCGCCCAGCTCACGGCGTTCTCGCAGCCGTCCATGCCATAGTCAAACTCATGGTTGCCCAGGGTGGCCAGATCATAGCCGGAGGCGTTCATCAGCTCGATGATGGTCTTGCCCTTGTCCATGGAGCCGTAAGCCGTGCCCTGGATCTCATCGCCTGCGTCAAAGAGCAGCACGTCGTTGTCCTTGGCAAGCTCCTGCTTCATGGCAGCGATGTTGTCATAGGAGAGGGATTTGTTGATGTAGGTGTGTACATCGTTGGTATAAAGGATCACGGTGTCCTTCGCCTCGTCGGCAAAGGCGGTCACGGGGATCATCCCCAGAATCATGACCAGCGCCAGCAGCACGGCCATGACCCGCTTGAGATTGGTTCTCATGCTTTGTCCTCCTTAAATCGTCCGTTGTTGGTTGGGATACTTCTTCCTGCTGCTTTTTCATTTCAGCAGTTTTATTTTATCAGTTTTGCTGTAAAATTTCAATAGTCATTTTGCCTATTTTGTGTAAAGTATAAGAGGGTGCATCGTGCATACCAGAAAAGTGCATAGAATTTGTCAGGAGCTTTTTAACCAACAATTTCAACTTTGTACCACCTTATTTTTGCACATCTTGCACAAATTCCTTTCTTTTTTCCGGAAGGTCCCCGTCTTTTCTCCGGCCCCCCGGGGCAAAAATCCCTCCTTTCGCCCCAAAGCCCCCTGCGTCGGGGACGGGGCGGCGGAAATTCCCCCGGAAATCTCTTGGATTTCATTCATTTTGACTCTTCCCAAACCGCCGGAAATATGGTATCTTTAAGTAGGTGAAGTAGGCGTCTAACCTATGTATACACGACAAGGAGCATTCTCCATGAAAGACAGACTGCACACGTTTTTAGATGAATTTGCCCGGGGCGAGGCCCAGCGGGCCTACGAATTTCTGGGCTGCCACCGGGATCGCCGGGCCGGAGCGGAGGGCTATGTGTTCCGGGTCTGGGCGCCCCACGCCTCCGAGATTTTTGTGGTAGGCGATTTTAACTTCTGGAACGGCGAGGATCTGCCCATGGCCCCCATCGGCGGCGGCGTGTGGGAGGCCTTCTCCCCTTACCCCAAGCCGGGCCAGTCCTATAAATATATTGTATGCCGGGACGGGCGGCAGGTCTTTAAGGCGGACCCCTACGGCCGGGGCATGACGCCTCTGCCCGATACCAGCAGCCTGATCCCGCCGGAGACCGTCCACACCTGGGCCGACGGTGCCTGGATGGCGAAGGCCGGAAAGGCAGACCCTCTGCGCCGCCCCATGAATATTTATGAGATCCACCTGGGCTCCTGGCGGCAGAAGCCGGACGGCTCGCTGTACACCTACCGGGAGCTGGCCCAGCTGCTGCCCCCCTATGTAAAGGAGATGGGCTATACCCACGTAGAGTTCACCCCCCTGGCGGAGTATCCCTATGACCCCAGCTGGGGCTATCAGGTGACGGGGTACTACGCCCCCACCGCCCGCTACGGCGACGGGGAGGGGCTGAAGCTCCTGGTGGACCGGCTCCATGAAGCCGGCATCGGCGTGCTGCTGGACTGGGTCCCCGCCCACTTCCCCAAGGATTCCTACGGCCTGTATGAGTTTGACGGCGGCTGTACCTACGAGCTGTCGGACCCCATGATGAACGAGCATCCGGACTGGACCACCCGGATCTTCGACTTCGGCAAGCCGGAGGTCAAGAGCTTCCTGGTGTCCAACGCGGTGTACTGGCTCCGGGAATTCCATTTTGACGGCCTGCGGGTGGACGCGGTGTCCAGTATGCTGTATCTGGACTATAACCGTCCCAATTACCGGCCCAACCGCTTCGGCGGCCGGGAGAATCTGGAGGCCATCGACTTCCTCCGGGCGGTAAACCGGGCGGCCTTTGCCCAGCGCCCCGGGGCGATCATGGTGGCGGAGGAGTCCACCGCCTTCCCCCTGGTGACCAAGCCGGACTTTGACGGCGGCCTGGGCTTCCTGTTCAAGTGGAACATGGGCTGGATGAACGACCTGCTGCGGTATATGCAGGAGGACCCTCTGTTCCGGAAGTACCACCATAATAAAATGACCTTCTCCATGACCTACGCCTATTCGGAGAATTTCATTCTGCCCCTGAGCCACGACGAGGTGGTCCACGGCAAGCGCTCCCTCCTGAAAAAGATGCCGGGAGAATATGACCAAAAGTTCCAGAATCTCCGGGCGATGCTGGGCTATATGATCGCCCACCCCGGAAAGAAGCTCAGCTTCATGGGCAACGAGTTCGGTCAATTCATCGAGTGGCGCTATGACCGGGAGCTGGACTGGCTGCTGCTGCGCTATGACCGGCACCGCCAGTGCCAGGATTTCGTCCGTGCGCTGAACCGGCTGTATCTGGAGCAGCCGCCCCTGTGGGAAAACGACTCCGACTGGGAGGGCTTCCAGTGGATCGAGCCGGACGACGCCGACGAGAGCCTCTTCGCCTTCCGCCGGATCGACCGGGAGGGCCGGGAGATCCTGGCCATCTTCAACTTCTGCCCGGTGCCCCGGCCCCAGCATCCTCTGGGCGTCCCCGGGAAGGGCCGGGCCATCCCCCTGCTGAACTCCGACGAGACCCGCTTCGGCGGCACGGGGACGCAGCTCTCCCCCGTCTCCAGCGAACCCGTCCCCTACCGGGAATACAAGAACTCCTGCCGGTTCGACATTCCCCCCATGTCCGCAACCTTCTACGCCTGGGAGCCCGCTCCGGAGGAGGAGCCGGTCCCCGGGGAAAAAGCTTAAGACTACTATTTTGAAGAAAAGAGGAGATGCTCACCATGTACTTTCAGAAAAAGCGCTGCATTGCCATGCTGCTGGCCGGAGGCCAGGGCAGCCGGCTGAAGATCCTGACGGAGAACACCGCCAAGCCCGCCGTTCCCTTCGGCGGCAAATACCGCATCATTGACTTTCCTCTGTCCAACTGCGTCAACTCCGGCATTGATACCGTGGGAATTCTCACCCAGTATCAGCCCCTGGAGCTGAACGAGTACATCGGCAACGGCCAGCCCTGGGGTCTGAACAAATCCCACGGCGGCGCGCACGTCCTGCCCCCCTATGCCCGGAGCAAAAAGAGCGAGTGGTACAAGGGCACGGCCAACGCCATTTATCAGAACCTCTCCTTTATCCAGCGGTACGACCCGGACAACGTCATCATCCTCTCCGGCGACCATATTTACCGCATGGATTACGCCGCCATGCTGGCCTTCCACGAGAAGTCCGGCGCAGCCTGCACCATCGCCGTCCGGGACGTGCCTCTGGAGGAGGCCAGCCGCTTCGGCATTATGAACACCTACCCCGACGGGACCATTTACGAATTTGAAGAGAAGCCCGCCCAGCCCAAGAGCACCAACGCCTCCATGGGCATCTATGTGTTCCGCTGGAGCGTGCTGCGGGAGTTCCTCATCGCCGACGAGGAGGATCCCAACAGCGACAACGACTTCGGCAAGAACGTCATCCCCGCCCTGCTGGCCTCCGGGCACAAGCTCATGGCCTATTCCTTCAACGGCTACTGGAAGGACGTGGGCACCATCAGCTCCCTGTGGGAGGCCAACATGGACCTGCTGGGCAAGCATCCGGCCTTTGACCTGTCCGGCAGCGCCCGCATCTCCGCCCGGAATAGCGCCCTGCCCTCCACCTATGTGGCCCGGGAGGCCAAGACCGTAGACTGTCTGATCGCAGAGGGCGGCGTGATCCACGGCAGCGTGCGCCACTCCGTCATTTCCATCGGCTGCACCATCGGCGCGGGGGCCATGGTGGAGGACTCCGTGCTCATGCCCGGCGTCACCGTGGAGCCCGGCGCCATCATCCGCCACGCCATCGTGGGCGAGGATACCCGGGTCTGCAAGGGCGCGGTCATCGGCGGCGCCTTCGGCCCCAGCGAGCGGAAGAAGATCAGCGTTGTAGGCAAGGACTCGGTGGTCGAGGAAAACGCCGTAGTCGTGCCCGGCGAAATTCGGTAAGGAGGGGATTCACATGAACGCAATGGGTATTATCTTCGCCAATATTTACGACAGCTCCCTGGGTGAGCTCACCAATAAGCGCACCATGGCCTCCCTGCCCTACGGCGGCCGGTATCGTCAAATCGATTTCTCCCTGTCCAACATGACCAACGCCGGCATTCGCCACATCGGCATTATGTCCGTGTACAAATATCAGTCCCTGATGAACCACATCGGCTCCGGCCAGGAGTGGGACCTGGAGCTGGAGGAGAACGGCCTGAGCTTCCTCACCCCCAACTCCCTGAGCCGCAGCGCCAATGTCCGGGGCAAGCTGGACGCCCTGTCCACCGCCATGCAGTTCCTGGAGGAATCCACGGAGGAATATGTGTTCCTGGCAGACTCCGGCGTGCTGTGCAACATTGACCTGGAGGCCGTCCTGGCCGCCCATATCGCCTCCGGCAAGGACATCACCGTGGTGGCCAAGGCCGGCATTGCAGACGGAAAAAAGTCCCTGAGCCTGGCCGCCCTGCTGGATAAGAAGGGCGAGATCGTGGATATGGCCGTGGATTACCCCGCCAAGGAGGATTATCTGGCCTCCATGGGCATTTTTGTCCTGCGCCGGGACCTGCTGATCTACTACGTTCGGGAAAAGGTCGCCCGGAGCCATTACCGCTTTGAGCGGGACCTGGTCCTGCGGGAATTTGCCACCAAGAAAAACATCGGGGTGTACGCCTTCGACGGTCTGGCCCTGTTCAACGAGAGCACCCTGGAGTATTATCACAACAACCTGGCCCTGACGGATCCCGCCATTCAGTCCGGCCTGTTCCAGTGCGGCCGCACCATTTACACCAAGGTCCGGGATCAGGTGCCGGTGTATTATGGGGAAAATTCCGACATCAACGAGTGCATCGTCGCCGACGGCTGCACCCTGGAGGGTATGGCGGAGCACTCCGTATTCTTCCGGGGGGTCTCCCTGAAGGAGGGGGCCCAGGTCCGGGGCTCGGTCATCATGAACAACTGCGTAATTGGCGAGAACGCCGAGATTGTGGACGCCATCCTGGACAAGGATGTGGTGGTGCGCCCCGGCGTCCGGCTGTGCGGCAGCCCGGATAACCCCATTATTGTGAAAAAAGGAGACATTGTATGAGAATTGCAATGGTCGCCTCCGAGGCGGCCCCCTTCGCCAAATCCGGCGGTCTGGGGGACGTGATGGAGGCTCTGCCCAAGGCGCTGGCCCGGATGGACGGGAACGAGGTCTGGGTTTTCCTCCCCTACTACAAGCGGATCAAGGAGAATATCACCTACCCCACGGAGCTGACGGCGGAGTTCGCCACCGGCTTGGGCTGGCGGCGGCAGTACACCGGCGTGCGCCGGCTCATGTGGGACAGTCCCGTGCAGGTATTCTTTATCGATAATAATTACTACTTTGGCCAGCGGGACGGCAGCCTGTACGGCAGCATGGACGACGGCGAGCGCTTCGCCTTCTTCTCCAAGGCCGTGCTGGACGCCATGGCCTGCATCGGCTTCCGCCCGGACGTGATCCAGTGCAACGACTGGCAGACCGCCGCCGTGCCCATTTTCCTTAAGGCCCAGTACGCCGGCCAGTTCCCCGGATGCAAGAGCGTGTTCACCATTCACAACATCGAGTACCAGGGCTGGGCAGACGCCGGCTTCTTTGACGATGTGCTGGCCCTGCCGGAGGAATTCCGGGGCAAGCTCACCATGAACGGCAGCATCAACCTCATGAAGGGCGCGATCGAATATGCCGACGCCGTGACCACCGTTTCCGAGACCTATGCCCGGGAGATTCTGTACCCTTACTATGCCCACGGCCTGGACGGGGTCCTGTCCGGATACACCTGGAAGCTCTCCGGCATTACCAACGGCATTGACGTGGACCGCTTCGACCCGGCCACGGACCGCACCCTGCCCTATAATTACAATGCGGACACCTGGCCCCAGGGCAAGGCCGTCTGCAAGGCCGCCCTCCAGCGGGAGGTGGGTCTGCCCCAGCGGCCGGAGGTTCCGGTGCTGGGCATGGTCACCCGGCTGGCCGGGCACAAGGGCATCGACCTGCTGTGCTACTGCGCCGAGCGTCTGCTCCAGGAGGACCTCCAGCTGGTGGTAGTCGGCACCGGAGAGGGACACTATGAGGACTTTTTCCGGGATCTGAGCTACCGGTACCCCCAGAAGGTCTCCGCCCAGATCTGCTTCAACCTCCGCCTGGCGAACCTGGTTTATGCCGGGGCGGACCTGTACCTGATGCCCAGCAAATCCGAGCCCTGCGGCCTGAGCCAGCTGAACGCCATGCGCTACGGTACGGTCCCCGTGGTAAACGCCACCGGTGGGCTGAAGGATACCGTGCCCCCTGTGGATCCCGGGGCCGGGACCGGCCTGGGCTTCACCTTCCAGAGCTATAACGGCGACGATTTCTGCGGCGCGGTGCTCCGGGCCCTGGACCTGTATCGGGACAAGGGCGCCTGGGGCAGCCTGGTCCATCGGGATATGTGCCAGGATTTCAGCTGGAATCTCCCCGCCGGGCGGTATATGGACCTGTTCCGCCGCCTGGTAGGCTGATTTCTTTTTAAATTGCCGCCTGCCCTCCGGGGCAGGCGATTTCTAAGGAGCCTTTCTATGCGAATCCTGTATAATAGCCGCCTATCCTGCTACAAGGACCCCTTCGGCCCCCTGATCCCCGGGCAGAGCTGCCGCCTGCATATCCACATTCCTGCCGAGATTCACACCCGGCAGGTCCTGTGCGTGCTCCAGCGGGAGGACGGCACGCCGGAGCGCACCGTCCCTCTGGGCCTGGAGCAGACCTGGGGGCCCTATGAGATCTACACCGGAGAATTCTGCCTGGAGGACACGGGGCTTTACTTTTACTTTTTCCTCATCACCACCGCCGGGGAATCCTTCAAGCTCCTGCGCCAGGGGGGCGAGGACACCAATATAGAGGCCGGGGATCTGTGGCAGGTCAGCTGCATTCCCGGAGACTTCACCACGCCGGACTGGGCCAAGGGCGCCGTCATGTACCAGATCTTCCCGGACCGCTTCGCCCGGGCCGGGCAGTGCGACCTGAGCGGAAAGCTGGAGCCCTATCTTCTGCACGGCAGCTGGGACGAGGAGGTGCGCTGGCAGCCGGAGCCCGACGGCGAGGTGCTGAACAACGACTTTTTCGGCGGCAACTTCAGGGGCATTCAGGAGAAGCTGGATTACCTGGCCGGTCTGGGTGTGGAGCTGCTGTACCTGAACCCCATTTCCAAGGCCTTCTCCAGCCACCGGTACGACACCTTTGACTATAAGACTCCGGACCCCATGCTGGGCACGGAGGCGGACTTTGCCGCCCTGTGTCAGGCGGTCCACGCCCATGGGATGCGCCTGGTGCTGGACGGCGTATTTTCCCACACCGGCAGCCGGAGCCTGTATTTTGACAAGGACCGGCAATTCGGCGGGGCCTGCACCGGCCCCGGCTCCCCTTACTACAGCTGGTATCATTTCCGCCGCTTCCCGGATCAGTATGACTGCTGGTGGAACTTTGATACGCTGCCCTGCGTGAACAAGCTGAATCCCGGCTTTCTGGACTATGTCATTGACGGGGAGGATTCCGTGGTCGCCCACTGGCTCCGCCTGGGGGCGGACGGCTTCCGCCTGGACGTGGTGGACGAGCTGCCGGACGCCTTTGTTCTGCGCTTAAAGCGCCGCATCCGGGCCCTCCGGCCGGACGCGCTGCTCATCGGCGAGGTCTGGGAGGACGCCAGCAACAAAATCGCCTATGGGGTGCGCCGCCGGTACTTTGCCGACGGGGAGCTGGACTCCGTAATGAATTACCCCTATCGCACGGCCATTTTGAACTTTATGACCGGCCAGGATGCGGGGCACGCCCTCCGGGAGGCCGTTCTGGAGATTGCAGAGCACTACCCCGCCCAGGTCCTGCCCTGCGTTATGAACAGCCTGGGCACCCATGACACCCCCCGGATCCTCACCGCCCTGGTGGACGGCTTTGAGGGCTCCCAGGCGGAGAAGGCCGCCCGGCATCTGGGCCCCAACCAGCGGCAGAGCGCCCTGCGCCTGCTGCGCATGGCCTCCTTCCTGCAATTCACCCTCCCCGGCGCCCCCTGCGTGTATTACGGAGACGAGGCCGGGATGGAGGGCTACGCCGATCCCTTCAACCGCCGGACCTACCCCTGGGGCCGGGAGGACGGGGAGCTTCTGGCCCATTACCGCTGCCTGGGGCAGCTGCGCCGGAGCAATCCCGCCCTGCGCCTGGGGGACGTGCGGTTCCAGACCGCCCAGGACGGCCGCCTGGCCTTTACCCGGGCCTATGGCGAGGAGAAGGTTCACCTGTATCTCAACCGCTCGGACGACGCGTGGGCCATTCCCGCCGGGAAGCGCATTCTCTACGGCCGGGATCTGGAAACCGTAGCCCCCGGCGGGCTGGTGCTCCTGCCCATGGGCTTCTGCGCCGTTGAATAGGAGAAAGTATGGAGGAACAATTCCTGTCCGGCTTCTGCCGCCAGACGGACGGCGCCCGCACCGTCACCGTGGAGTACGGCCCGGAGGGTCTGGAGGAGGTGGACTGCTGCTATGAAAGCTGCGTCCACCGGGGCTCCTGCGAGATCGGCAAGGCCATCACTGCCCTTCTGGAATCCGCGCACCCCTAAGCCATGCTGCCCATTGGATTCTCCATGGGCAGCTTTTTCCTTCCCAGACGCGAAAAAGTGTGAACAAATGTTTGCGATTTTCCGTGGGTTATGCTATAATAACGGCAAAGGGGTGATCGCATGGGCCGAAGCAGCGGCAAACAGCAGGAGATTCTGGATTACATCCATCGTTTTTTGGGAGAAAACGGCTATGCCCCCTCCGTGCGGGAGATCGGCGCGGCGGTGGGCCTGCGCTCTACCGCCTCGGTGAGCTATCATCTCACCCAGCTACAGGAAAAGGGCCTGCTCTCCGGAGACGCCGGAAAAAAGCGCTCCATCCGGGCGCTCGGGGCCCGGCCCGGGCAGATCCCCATTGTGGGGACCGTGACGGCTGGCCTGCCCATTCTGGCCACGGAGAACCGGGAGGGGTTCCTCCCCTGGGAGGGGGAGCCGGACTGCTTCGCCCTCCGGGTCCGGGGGGACAGCATGATCGGCGCTGGCATCCTCAGCGGAGATAAGGTCGTCGTCCGCCCCCAGCAGACTGCGGAGGACGGGCAGATCATCGTCGCCCTTCTGGGGGAGGAGGCCACGGTGAAGCGCTTCCGCCGAAAGGGCGGGCGCGTATGGCTCCAGCCGGAAAATCCGGCCTATCCGGAGCTGGACGCCTCGGAGGCGTCCATTCTGGGCATCGTCAAGGCGGTGTTCCGGGAATACTGATGAAGCGCGCAGCGCGCGAAAGGAGCGGCTATGCTGGCATATTTTGATAATTCCGCCACCACCAAGCCCTGTAAGGAGGCCGTGGCGGCCATGCTGGAGGCCTTGGAGGTCACCTGGGCCAATCCCAGCGCCCTGTATCGTCAGGGCGGAGCGGCGGCGGCCCGCCTGCGGGAGGCCCGGAGCCGGGTGGCGAAGGCCCTGGGGGCGGAGCCCGGCCGGGTGTTCTTCACCTCCGGCGGCACGGAGGCGGACAACTGGGCGGTCTTTTCCGCCATGGAGCGTATGGGCAAGCGCGGCGGGCACATCGTCACCACCGCCGTGGAGCACCATGCCATTCTCAGTCCCATGAAAAAGCTGGAATCCATGGGCTACCGGGTGACCTATCTGAAGCCGGACCATCTGGGCCGGATCTCGGCGGAGGACTTTGCCGCCGCCCTCACCCCGGATACCGTGCTGGCCAGCGTCATGATGGTAAACAACGAATCCGGCGCGGTCATGCCCATAGGGCAGATGGCCCGGGCCCTGCACCAGGTCAATCCCGACGCCATTTTCCACACGGACGCGGTCCAGGGCTTTCTGAAGATTCCCTTCCAGGCCAAGACCCTGGGGGCGGACCTGATCTCCGTGTCCAGCCACAAGGTTCACGGGCCCAAGGGGGCCGGGGCCCTGTATCTCAGCCCCCGGCTGCGCTCCTTCCCGCCCTATCTGCTGGGCGGCGGCCAGGAGAGCGGCCTGCGCAGCGGCACGGAGGCGGTCCCCGCCCTGTGCGGCTTTGGCGCGGCCTGCGTGGCGGGCTTTGCCTCCCTGAAGGAGGACCTGGCCCGGGAGAGCGCCCTGCGGGACCGGTGCATCGCCGGGCTGGAGGCCATAGAGGGCGTAGTCCTTCTGGGGGCCCACGAGGCGCCCCACATTCTCTCCGCCTCCATCCCCGGAGTCCCCACCCAAAACACCATCAACCTGCTTCAGGACCGGGACGTGCTGGTCTCCGCCGGCTCCGCCTGCGCCAAGGGCCACCGGAGTCATGTGCTGGAGGCCATGGCGCTGCCGCCTAAGGTCATTGACGGGGCCTTCCGCATCTCTCTGAGCCGGTTCACTACGGAGCAGGAGGTGGAGCAGCTGCTGAAAAGCGTAGCGGAGACCGTCCGGCTGCTCCGGCGGTAAGCGGAAAAAATCTGTTGTTTTTTCCGGAGAATATGATAGAATAGTACAATAAGGCCCAGTGGGCCGTGACAGCAAAAGGAGGGCCACAAGATGGCTGACAATAAGCAATATATTACGCAGGTTCAGGAAAACGGCACCGTTCACATCTCTGAGGACGTGCTGTACACCATCGTGACGGAGGCCGCCACCGAGGTGGAGGGCGTCCGGGGCTTAAGCACCAAGCTGGGCGCGGACATCGCGGATCTGGTCGGCGTGAACTGGGGCAAGGGCGTGAAGGTAAATGTGGCGGATGACAACAGCCTGACCATCATCTGCAATATCACCGTGGCCTATGGCCAGACCGTTGTCAACGTGGCCAAGGCCGTGCAGGACAGCGTCATCGCTGCCGTGGAGAACATGACCGGTCTGAAGGTCGCCGCGGTGGATGTGAATGTTTGCGGCATCGTGCAGTAAAAGAAAGAAAAGCTGAGGTGAGCAGGATGACCAGAGCGAACGCAAGAGAATTGGCAGTCCATTTGATTTACAGCCGTTCCTTCACCGGCGACGAGCCGGAGGAGGTCATTGAGACCCGGCTGCGGAAGGACTATTACGGCGGGCTGTCGGAGGAGAACGAGGTCTATACCGAGCGCCCCAGCAGAAAACAGCTGCAATACATCGATCAGGTCGTGGTGGGCACCGCCAACCGGGAATCAGAGCTGGACGAGATCATCGGCCGGTACTCCGTGGGCTGGGATGTAAAGCGGATCTCCCGGCTGACCCGGGCCATTTTGCAGGTGGCCCTGTTTGAGATTCAGAGCGTCCACGACGTGCCCCAGGGCGTTGCGGCCAGCGAGGCTGTGCGCCTGGCGAAGAAATATGACGGAGACGCCGCCGGTTCCTTTGTGAACGGCATCCTGGGCAATTACCTCCGGACGGAGGGCCCCCGGGAATCCGCCCCGGCGGAGGCCTCTGAGGCCCCTGCCGAAGAAGCCCCTGCGGCTCCTGCCGAAGAAGCGCCCCTGGCTCCCGCCCCCGCTGAGGATGCGCCATGCTGACCCTGGGCTTTGATACCAGTAACTACACCACCTCCATCGCCGCCTATGACGGCGGGGAGGTGGTCAACTGCTCTAGGCTCCTTCCCGTAAAGCAGGGGGAGCTGGGGCTGCGGCAGAGCGACGCGCTGTTCGCCCATGTGAAGGGTCTGCCGGAGCTGGTGGAGGAGCTGTTTGCCCGGCTGGGCACCCGGAAGATCGACGCCGTCGGCGTCAGCACCCGCCCCCGGGCGGTGGAGGGCTCCTATATGCCCTGCTTTCTGGCCGGAGTGTGCCAGGCCCGGGTCCTGGCCGCTGCCCTGGGAGTGCCTCTGGTGGAGGTCTCCCATCAGCAGGGCCATGTGGCCGCCAGCCTCTTTGGGGCCGGCCGCCTGGAGCTGTTGGACCGGCCCCACCTGGCCTGGCATCTGTCCGGGGGGACCACGGAGCTTCTGCTTGTAGAGCCGGAGGGAACCAACGTCTATTGCACCGCCATCGGCGGGACCACGGACATTTCCGCCGGGCAGCTGATCGACCGGACCGCCCAGCTTCTGGGCCTCCTCTTCCCCGGCGGCAAAGCCCTGGACGCCCTGAGCCGGGAGGCAAAGGGAAAGGAATTTTTCCGGGTAAAGTGCCCGGACCTTGCTTTCTCCCTGTCCGGAGTGGAAAATCAGGTCCGCGCCTTTTATCAGCGGACCCAGAGCCCGGCGGAGACGGCGGCCTTCGCTCTAAAAAGCGTGATCGCCGCCGTGGCTGCGGCCACCCGCCACGCCAGGGCCCGGTACCCCGGGCTGGAGGTCGTGCTGGCCGGGGGCGTCTCCTCCAACACCCTGCTCCGGGAACGGATGCCGGATGCGGTTTTCTGTCCGCCCCAGTATTCCACAGACAACGCCGCCGGTGTGGCCGTGCTGGCCATGCGGGCCATGGGAGGCAGTCATGGAGCGTAAAATTTATGAGGTCTCCCAGGTCAACGCCTATTTACAGCAGCTGGTGGACCGGGACGGCTTCCTGGGCAGCCTGTGCGTCCGGGGGGAGCTGAGCAATTACAAGGTCTACCCCTCGGGGCACCATTACTTCACCATGAAGGACGCCGGGGGCGCCCTGCGGTGCGTCATGTTCCGCTCCAGCTCCCAGCGCCTGCAATTTCAGCCCAAGGACGGCATGAAGGTCCTGGCCCTGGGGCGGGTCTCCGTTTACCCCCGGGACGGGGCCTATCAGCTGTACTGCACGGGGCTCATGCTGGACGGCATTGGGGACCTGTATGCCGCCTTTGAGCAGCTGAAGGCCAAGCTGGCAGCGGAGGGGCTGTTTGACCCCGGGCACAAGAAGCCCCTGCCCCCCTACCCCGGGACCATCGCCATCCTTACCTCCCCGGCGGGGGCGGCGGTGCACGATATGCTGCGGATGCTGCGGAAAAACTATCCTCTGACCCGGGTGCTGCTGCTGCCCGTGCGGGTGCAGGGCGCGGAGGCCCCGGCGGAGCTGTGCGGCGCCCTGCGGTACTGCAACCGCTGGAAGCTGGCAGATCTGATCATCCTCGGCCGGGGCGGCGGCTCTCTGGAGGACCTGTGGGCCTTCAACGACGAGCGCCTGGCCCGGGCGATTTACGATTCGGAGATCCCCGTGATCTCCGCCGTGGGGCATGAGCCGGACGTGTCCATCTCCGACTATGTGGCGGACCTCCGGGCGGCGACCCCCACGGACGCAGGAAAGCTGGCCGTTCCGGACCAGGGGGCCCTGCGCCAGCAGCTCCGGGACCGGCAGGCAGCCATGACGGCGGCCCTGTCCCGGCAGCTTCAGGCCGGAGCCCAGCGGCTTCGGGTCCTGGCCGGGTCCCGGCCTCTGCAAAGCCCCACCGCCTATCTGGATGAAAAGCGCCTGGCCCTGGACGGTCTGCACCGCCGGTGTCTGGCAGCGGCGGCCCGGGCTCTGGCGGCCGGCCGGCAGCGCTATGTCCGTTCGGCGGCGGCTCTGGACGCCATGAGTCCTCTGAAGGTCCTGACCCGGGGCTACGCCATGGCGATGGACAGCCGGGGCGCAGTCCTGCGCTCTGTGGACCAGGCCCGGGTGGGCGACGGCTTCACCCTGCACCTGGCGGACGGCCGCCTTGCGGCTGCGGTAACAAACATAGAAAGGGAGGCAAGCCATGAGCCAGACCAACGAACCGTCTCAGAATTTTGAAGCCTCTATGGCCCGGCTGGAGCAAATCGTCCGGGCCATGGAACGGGGGGATGTGCCCCTGGAGGAATCTCTGAAGCTATTTGAGGAGGGGACCGCCCTGGTGCGCCGGTGCGGCAAGCTTCTCGATGAGGCAGAGCTGAAGATCAGTAAGGTCACCAAGGGCCCGGACGGTGCGCCGGTTGAGACGGAGTTTGACGAAGATGTGTGATTTTTCTGCAGAACTACAGGGCTATCAAAGTAAAATTGAGGCCTTTTTGTTTGATTTTATTGCCTCTCGCAAGGGTCAGCCCCAGGACCTGCTCTTTGAGGCCATGGGCTACAGCCTCCTTTCCGGGGGCAAGCGCCTGCGCCCGGTGCTGACCCTGGCCTTCTGCAAGGCCTGCGGCGGTACGGAAGAGGCCGCCCTGCCCTTCGGCGCGGCGGTGGAAATGGTCCACACCTACAGCCTCATTCACGACGACCTGCCCTGCATGGATAACGACGACTATCGCCGGGGCAAGCCCACCAACCACAGGGTCTACGGAGAGGCCACGGCCTGCCTGGCGGGTGACGCCCTGCTGACGGACGCCTTCGGCGTTCTGGCCTCGGCGAAGCTCCCGGCGCAGAGTGTGGTGTTCGCCACCTCCCTGCTGGCGGAAAATGCCGGTTCCTTCGGCATGGTGGGCGGGCAGATTCTGGATATGCAGAGCGAAAACCGGAAATGCACCCAGCAGGAGGTGCTGGACATCCAGTCTCGGAAAACCGGCGCCCTGCTGAATGCCGCCTGCGCCCTGGGCGTTCTGGCCGGGGGCGGCACGGAGGCCCAGCTGGAGGCCGCCTGCTCCTTTGCAGGACTCCTGGGCCTGGCCTTCCAGATCCGGGACGATATTCTGGACGTGGTGGGCGACGCGAAAACCTTGGGGAAGGCCACCGGCATGGACGGAGTCAAGAATACCTTCGTCCATCTGTACGGTCTGGCGCGGTGCGAGGAGATGGTCCGGGATTACACGGAGCGCGCCATCGGCTTTTTGACCCCATTCCCGGAGCACGGCTTCCTGGAATCCCTGGCCCGGAGTCTGACCGACCGGCAGAAATAGCCGCCGCTTTCCTCCCGCAAAGCCTCTACTGCCCCCTCGCGAAGGGGGTAGGTACCGGAATAAAATAGGGCGCTTGCCGCTGGCCAGCGCCTGCTCTCACGTCTG
>CAKTIN010000001.1 GCA_934565775.1 uncultured Oscillospiraceae bacterium | reverse complement strand
GTCTTAAGAACAACTTACTTAATTTTTTGTCCAAAGGTGCTCTTTCTTATCTCGTTATTCAATTTACAAGATGCAGCTGCTTTCCTTTGGTTTCCCGCCGGACAGCTTGTATATAATAGCACCGCAAGTCTCATTTGTCAAGCACATTTTTAACATTTTTTCGGAAAAATTTTAAAAAGTGGATCGCCCCCACTCTTTCTTCTGTTTTTCCCTTGATTTCCGGGGATTTCCCCGTGCCGCAGTCGGTCTTTTTTTCTAGCAGAAAGTTTGACTACATTTCTCGCGGCGCGCCATATTAAGAACGTGGCCGCCGAGGCGGCGCGAAACTGACAGAAAAGGGTGGGGAAATTGAGAAAATTTGGTTGTCGCGTGACGGTGCTGGCACTGGCGCTGGTCCTGCTGGCAAGTCCCGCCTTTGCCGCAAAGCTTCTGGTCCCGGTGGGGCAGGCAGTGGGGCTGGAGCTCAGCGGCGGAGGCATTACGGTGGTGGAGGCAGAGGCCGGGTCCCCCGGTGGAAAGGCCGGGCTGCTGCCCGGAGATGTGATCTCGGAGGTGAACGGGTCCCCCGTCGCCACGCCGGAGGCCCTGCAGAAGGCGCTCTCCGGAGAAGGCGGCGCGGTCGCGCTCACCGTCCGCCGGGGCAAGGACACGCTCTCCCTCTCCGCCGAGCCGGCGGGCACGCCCCGGCGGCTGGGGATCACCGTACGCAAGGGAATGGCCGGCATCGGGACCATTACCTACTATGATCCGGCGACGGGCTGCTTTGGCGCCCTGGGCCACGGGGTCAGCGACCCCGCCGGGACGCTCCTTCCCCTGGAGAGCGGCACGGTCCTCCGGGCCCGGGTTGCGGAGGTGGAAAAGGGAAGAATCGGAACACCGGGCCGCCTGAGCGGGTCCTTCGCCCCGGCCGGGGTGCTGGGAGAGCTGAGCAAAAACACGCCCTGCGGGGTGTTCGGCCGGTCCAAGACCGGCTGGCCCGGGCTGGCGCTGCCGGTGGCGGAGCCGGAGGAGGTGCAGGTGGGGCCTGCCACCATCCTATCCAACGTCTCCGGCACGGAGGTTCAGGAATATTCTGTGGAAATTCTGAAAATTTATCCCGGGGACCGGGCCTGCGGCAGGAACCTGCTGCTCCATGTGACGGACCCCCGGCTGCTGGAGGTCACCGGCGGCATCGTCCAGGGCCAGTCCGGCAGCCCCATCGTGCAGAACGGCCGGTTCGTGGGGGCGGTGACCCATGTGCTGGTAAACGACCCCACCATGGGCTATGGGATCTTTCTGGAAACGATGCTGGACGCGGCGGCGTAATACACGGGGCCCGGTTTACCTGGGCCCCTCAGACGGTCAAGAAACCTCCGGACCGTTAAAATGCAGAATCAAGCACAAAAGGGCTTCCGGCTTTTTCACGCACTTTGCGCACTGTAAAATTTCAGAAAAAGTTCGGAATTCAAGGAAAATTATCATTTTAACTTCCAGCGCAATTTGCTCCCTACCGTATCGATATACGCCAACAGGAGCAAATTGCTTGGCTCCGGCGCTTTCTTGCCGTCTGGCAGCGTGTCAAAAAACAAGTTTTTTGACACGCAGGGGCCCGGGAATCCGGGCCCCTGCAAAATAGTTTGGCATCGGATTGCTTTTATTATAATAAGGTAAAGGCCAATCTTGGGAAGCTGTTGGGTTGACAGACTGAAGCGGACGGCTGGCGCCGTCCGCTTTTCCGTGCCCTATTTTTCCTGCGCCCGGCGGGCGGTCTCCTCCTCTATGAGACGCACCAACCGGTGAGGCGGCAGTCCCAGCGCATTTGCCAGCCGCCAAATACTTTCAAAATTTGGCTGTTTGCGCCCGGCCTCCACCATGGCAAGATGGCTCCGGGCCATCCCCGCCAGTCCGCTCAGGACCTCCTGGGACAACCCCCGCTTCACCCGGAGCCCGCGGATGACCGCACCCGCTGCGTTCCGATCGAAGTCCAAGATCTTGACCACTTCCTTCTACATAGAAGTGTACAAAAGGACGCAAGATAATTTGTCTTCGATGGTAGACATTTTGAAAAAATCGGTTAAAATAAGGATAGGCGTCAGAATTTTGTCAAATTCAAGTCATGGCGGAGGTTTTAGCATGGACAATTACAAGGAACTCTACTTAAATCTGTTTCGCGGGGTCTCCCGGGCCATTGAAGCGCTGGATCGGAATGAGCCCGCGCTGGCCAGGGTCCTGCTGATCCAGGCCCAGCAGGCGGCGGAGGACGCCTATCTCCAGCAGCCCCACGAAGAGGCCGAGTAGCCCCGGCCATCCCGGCGCAGCCCCCCAGGCCCCCGCTTCCCGGCATTTGGAAGGCGGGGGCCGTCAGTTTCCGCACCCATTTCCCCCACCGGGCATAGAATACCCGGAGGTGATCGTATGAATGTCTTGCTGCCCCTGGCCCTGCGCCGGGCCGGAGCCCGGAAGCTGAAGGAGTTCCAGGCGGCCCAGGGCCTGCCCGAGACCGGTGTTTTGGACGAGGCTACCCAGGCCGCCCTGGAGCCGTACCTGCTGGGCTACCGCACCGTGACCGTCGCCCCGGGGGACACCCTCTGGACCCTGGCCCGGGACTACGGCGCCACGGTAGAGGCCATCGAAACCGCCAACCCCGGCGTCCAGCCGGAGCAGCTCCGCCCCGGCCAGACGCTGACGGTGCCCCTGGGCTTTCCCCTGGTCCCCATGGACACCCCCATGACCGCCGGGCTCTGCGCCTACTGCATCCGGGGGCTGGCGGCCCGGTATCCCTTCTGCCGGTCGGAAACCCTGGGGCAGACCGCCTACGGCCGCCCCTTGCTGACCCTGACCCTGGGCAGCGGCCCCCGGCGGGTGCTGTACAACGGCTCCCACCACGCCAACGAGTGGATTACCACCACCCTCCTGCTCCGCTTTGCCGAGGCCCTGGCCCAGGCCTACGCCCAGGGCGGAGAGCTGGGCGGCATTCCCGCCCGGACGCTCTGGAGCCTGGCCACCCTGTATCTGGTGCCCATGGTGAACCCGGACGGGGTGGACCTGGTGACCGGGGCCCTGAGCCCCGGCGATCCGGGCTATGAGCAGGCCCGGTTTCTGGCGGCCTACTATCCCCAGATCCCCTTCCCCAACGGCTGGAAAGCCAATCTGCTGGGGGTGGACCTGAATCTCAACTACCCCGCCGGCTGGGACGAGGCCCGGGAGATCAAATTTGCCCAGGGCTACACCCGCCCGGGCCCCCGGGACTATGTGGGCCGGGCCCCGCTGGACCAGCGGGAAACGGCGGCCATGGTGAGCTATACCTCCCTGACGGACCCGGAGGCGGTGCTGGCCTATCACACCCAGGGCCAGGTGATCTACTGGCAGTTCCGGGGGATCCAGGTCCCGGGGGCGGAGGCCCTGGGGCAGGAGCTGGCCCGGGTCAGCGGCTATACCCTGGCCGAGACCCCCTACGCCTCCGCCTTTGCCGGGTATAAGGACTGGTTTATCCAGGCCTACCGCCGCCCGGGATACACCGTGGAGGCCGGGCTGGGAGTGAATCCCCTGCCCTTGCAGCAGTTTGACAAAATTTACCGGGACAATTTAGGCATTTTGCTCACCGCCGCTCTGCCTCCGGCTGTTGTTTGATCTGATACTTCCGCCGGGTGGAGAGCCCGCCCCGGATGTGCCGCTGGGCCTTGTTCAGGTCCAGCAGCGCCCGGACCTGCTCATAAAGCCCCGGGTCCAGCCGGGGCAGCCGCTGCACCAGATCCTTGTGCACCGTAGACTTGGAAATGCCGAATTTCTGGGCCACGCCCCGGACGGTGCCCTGGGTCTGTATCATGTACTGCGCCAGATAGCGGGCTCTTTGCTCCATGTGCTGTATCATATGCGTCCCTCCTGACTTGGCCGGGGCAGAACCCCGCCGTACCGAGAAAAGCCTATGCCCGGGGCCGGGGGGATATGAGGGAAGGACGAAACCCGTTTCGTCAATTTGCACGATATTTTTTATGGTTTTTGTGCAAACTACACAGTTGCGGCGCTTTGCATCGGTAAATTATCGGAGGACCCATCAATTGAAAAAACCGGGGAAGGGCTGTATAATAAATGCCAGATACAGAAACATTGCCAGTGATTTTGTATTCTTCCATTTCTTCTCCATTTTTATTTTGGGAAAGGAGGCGTTTTCCATGAGAAAGATCATCTGCAAGAAGGTGTACGACACAGAGACAGCCACTCTGATTCAGAAGTGCACCTCCGGTGCATATGGTGACCCTTCGGGCTACGAGGAGATCTTGTACCAAACCCCTGAGGGACTGTACTTCGTGTACGGCAACGGTGGCGAGGCGTCTCCCTATCCGCAGGCGGAAATCCAGCGGCTTGCCAGGGCCAAGGTGGAAGCCTGGAAGGAAGCGCACTGAGCCGAATGCAGGACGGCTCAGATTCCTGCGCCTCTGAAAAAACGCGATGCTCCGACCAAGCATCGCGTTTTTTCTGTCTATTTTGGGCCGAATTTGGGGGAGCTTCTCCCGGCTTGCATCGGCATTGCAGCCTTATTGGGATCTCATGCGGCTCACGCCCGCCCGGAGGCCGCAGGCGAGAAAATAGCCCGCAAGAATCCCGGCAAAGTTCAAAATCAGATCGTCCACATCGAAGCTCCGCCCCATCAGAGGCTGAAGGAGCTCCACCCCCAGGGGGATCAGGGCGGCAAGGCCCCAGATTTTCCCCTTTGTGACCCTTTTGAAGAGCAGGGCCAGGAAAGCCCCCAGGGGCAGGAACATCAAAAAATTATAGATCAGCATCCGCCGGACCCAAGGGCCGATGGTGCGGGTCCCGGCCAGCCACTCCAGCCCGATGGGGACCAGATTGAACTCCCAGGTGCACAGCACCGGCGGCTCCTCGCCGGTCCCCCGGCAGACCAGGGACCAGAACCAGGTCCAGAAATTGGCGGGGACCAGGACCAGATTGACCAGCCCCGTAAGGTACAGCATGAACAGCAGCCTCAGGAGCTCCCCGCCCCACCGCACCGGCGCGCCCCGCTTTTTCAGGCGGCGGCCCCGCCAGAGGGCGTAAAGGGCCCCCGCCAGCAGGGTCACGGGGACCACCTGCAAAAGCAGCCCCGGGATGGAGCCGGAGATCATCAGAGTATACAGCTTGTCCATGGCGGCCTCCTTGTCCTCCGCACTCTGCGGAGGGTTTTTATAGCATAGCATACGCAGCCCTGCTTTGCAACCGCCTGGTATGCTTCTTTCCCCTGCGCATAGACTTGCACAGGGGGTGTTTTTATGGAATGGAAGGTTTGGGGCCCGGACGGGCCCGTAGGCACGGTGCAGAGCCGGGAGCAGGGACTCTATCTGGAGCTGCTTTACCGGGGGCCGGACACCGGGGGCTTTGACCGGCTGGTCCTGGTGTGGGACGGGGGCTTCCGGGTTCTGGGGCTCCCCTGTCCCGGAGACGGCGGGCGAACGCTGCGGCGCAGAATCCCCGCCCGGCAGGTCCCCGGAGGGGGGCTGTGCATTCTGACGCCCTTCCTGCCCCGGCGGGTGCTGCCCTGGAGCCCCGGGGCGGCGGTGCCTCTGGCGGAGCTGCCGGAGGCGGCGGCGCTGCTCCGGGGCGGGCGGTACTATCTGGCCTGGCCGGAGTCCGGGGACTAGGGGGCCGGTTATTGCGCGTCCGGAGCGCCCTCCGGGCGCTCCTCAGACTGTCAATAAACCCCCGGACCGTTAAAATGCGGAGCAATCCACGGGAGGGTTTTCTACCTTTTCGCAATTCTTCACAAGGTTGCAAATCGGGGCAAAAAGTTCAGAATATGCAGAAATATAAGCATTTTAACTTACTGCGCAGCGCACGCCCTACCGTATCGATATACGCCGACGGGCGTGCGCTGCTTGTCTCCGGCGCTTTCTTGACGTCTGGCAGCGTGTCAAAAAACTCATTTTTTGACACGTTGCGGAGCGCCCTCCGGGCGCTCCGCCAGAACGCTGCACTCCAGAATGTCCTCTGCGCTGTACCGGTAGCACCGGCGCAGATAATCGTGCCCGCCGTCCACGGCGATGCTCCCGCAGCTGCACCAGACAAGCTCATGGACCGACCGGCTCTCCAGGATCTCGCCGCACCGGCGGCACTGGGCTCTGTTTCGAAGAATTTTTTCCATACCGAATCCCTCTTTTCCTGAAAGTGCAACTATTTTACCGGGAGAGACGGCGGCTGTCAACCCCCGGCGGATCGCATTTTTCTTTGCCGTTCCATTGCAAAAGGAAAAGAGAGGCAGTAATTTCTGGACATTTCTATCTTGCATTTCTGTGTTTATATGCTATACTAGCAGTACGGCACAAGCTTAATATTTGCAGAATAGTAGGGGGTAAAATCAATTGAAGGGCAAAAAAATAAAATGGATTCTTTATCCCATATTGCTGATTGCAGCGATTCTTCTGATGGCATTCGAAGAGGAGGGCCCTTGGACTGTTTTTTTGGGGGGTCTTATTCTTCTTTTCTTATGCTTTAGGTTTCTCTGGGGAATGATAAAATTCTTTTTTATTACTCCAGAGCGGGAGAAGCAGAAGAAGCTGAACGCCCGAAATACCGCGCGGCAGAACGTAAGCAAAATAGCCGAATACAAAGACGGCGCTTTGACCTTATCGGAGAGAAGCGGCGATCTGAAGAATATGATTGATTTTATTCAGGTAACTGCCAACACCTATCAAAAAACGCCCGAGAAGCTACATTACGGTTCTGCCACAGTCGGAGGAGTGACCACAGGCGGTGTATATAAAACCGGCGGAACAATCAATAAAACAACTTTTTATTGCGGCGATAGGTGGCACTTTTTATATGACGGAAAAGAGGTTAATAAGATAATCCTCACAGATAAGCTGGCGCGAGAAGCGCAGGAATCCAAAATCAAAGAATACTGCAAGGGAAATGCCATCATCCTGGTAACCGAACATCGCGGCTGCTCTTCTGAGGCGCTCATGCTTGCAAAGGCCGGGGATCTGTCACGAATGCATCTTGAAAATGCGCAGGTCTATCCTACACTCGAAAAAGTAAAGGCAATTCTGTCGTGGATTGCAAACGATGTATAAAGAAGGCGCGGATCGCCGAAGTGACCCAAAAAGTTAGACGAATATTTTAACACAAATTGTGCAAGCAACCGAAAGGGCTTGTTGCCTGTGAATGACAGGCGGCAGGCCCTTTCGCTTTGCCTTAATTCTGCGATGGTTGCAGCAGTCCAGATAAGCAAAAATGTACCAGCTTCCCGGTGTACCATTTTTGCGGATTTCAGCCTTGTTTTTCGCAGAGAAAAACGGCGATGTACCAACTTTGTACAGTCCAGATTGGAAGGCAAAAAAGAGAGGAAGCAGGTTTGTTCCTGCTTCCCCTTAAAAAGGTTTCTTTTAGGCTGAATTTCTTACTTGAAGTACCGCTCCAGCAGACCCTTGAGCGCGCGGCCGTGGCGGGCTTCGTCCTTGGCCATTTCGTGGACGGTGTCGTGGATGGCGTCCAGGCCGTTCTTCTTCGCGCAGGCGGCCAGGTCGAACTTGCCCTGGGTCGCGCCGAACTCGCAGTCCACCCGCCAGGCCAGATTCTTCTTGGTGGAGGCGGTCATGTTGGGCTCCAGGGTGCTGCCCAGCATCTCGGCAAACTTCGCCGCGTGCTCCGCCTCTTCATAAGCGGCCTTCTCCCAGTACAGGCCGATCTCAGGGTAGCCCTCCCGGTGTGCGATCCGGGCCATGCACAGGTACATACCGACCTCGCTGCACTCGCCGGTGAAGTTCGCCTTCAGCTGCTCCAGGATATAGGCCTTGTCCGCCTCGGAAATGTCGGGGTTGTTGGCCACGGTCTTTTCATAGATGCCCAGCTCGTGCTCGGCAGCCAGCTTGGTGTTGTCCATCTCCTTGAACTTGGAGCCGGGGACGCCGCAAACGGGGCACTTGAAGCCCTCGGGGATCTCCTCTCCCTCGTAAACATAACCGCAAACGGGGCAAACAAACTTCTTCATAATAAATACCTCCAAAAAATGATGTGTGATTTGTATATGTGAATTTAGGATTGCGCATTTTGAGCCCGGCAGGCCCGGCACCGGCCGGAAAAGGTCAGGCTGCACTGCTCCACCTCCGCGCCCAGCGCCCGGGCGGCCTGGGCGCTCAGGTCCAGGGGCACGTCGATCTGGGGCAGGTCCAGCACCCGGCCGCAGCCGGTGCAGTAAAAGTGGACATGGGGCCGGGGATTGCCGTCAAACCGCTCGAAGCCCCCGAAGAAGCCTACGGACAGGACCTCCCCCGAGGCCTTGCACTGGGCAAGGTTCCGGTACACCGTCCCCAGGGACAGGTCCGGGATCTCTTCTTTGAGCTGGTTGTAGATCCATTCCGCCGTGGGGTGGGTATCCGTCCGGCGGAGGCAGGCGAGAATGGCCTCCCGCTTTCGGCTGTATTTTCTGGGCTGCGGCATTCTCTCGCCTCCAAAATGAGAATCATTCTTATTTACGACAACAGTATAACACACATCCCCCGGTTTGTAAAGGGGGAAAATGAAAAAATTTTCGGCTGTGTCTTTTCGCTTAGGGAGATCAAACAGGTGAAATGTGCGGCAGAATGGTCCAAAACCGACTCTTGCCTTGCATTCCTCCCGGCAGGATGCTAAAATAAGGAAAAAACACGGGGAGGCGCGACAATGAAACGGCGAATCTGCGCAGTGCTGCTGATCCTGGCTCTGGTCCTGGGTCTGGGCGGCTGCGGCAAGGGAATTGCAGGCGTCTGGGTCTGGGAGCTGGACCTGACCCGGCTCATGGCGGAGGATATGGGCGCGGCCCTGGGGGCTGAGGGCATCGAGCCGCCGGAAAAGATGGTGCTGACGGTGCTGCTGACGCTGAACCGGGACGGCAGCTTTACCCTGACCGTGGACAAGGAGCCCAGCGCCGCCTCGGCGGAGTCCTTTTTCCGGGGCCTGGCTCCGGTGCTGAAGGAGCTCTATTACGCCTCCTATGAGAGCCGGGGTATCTCCCGGGAGAAGCTGGACGGGCTGCTGGAAAAGCAGGGCAAGACCCTGGACGGGCTGGTGGCGGAGCTGATGACCCATCTGTCCGCCGACGAGCTCCTGGAGGCCTACCAGGTGGACCGCTCCGGCTACTGGGTGCAGGAGGGGGACCGGCTGTACCTCCTGTCGGAGAAGGACGGGCAGGACCGATCCGAGTCTCTGCGCTTCACCCTGTCCGGCGCGGAAATGACCGTGACAGAGATTGCGTCGGAATCTCTGCTGCACAATGGGCCGGTGGAGGCACAGATCCGTCTGCCCGTCACCCTGACCCGGCGGTAGCCCGCCCGGAACCAAACCGGAAACGCCCCCGGCTGCGGAAGAATCCGCAGCCGGGGGCGTTTGCTCTCCGGGGGGAAGGCTACCGAAACACTCCCCCTGTTCTTCTATTTCAGCAGGCCGGACCAGCGCTTCCGGGTCTCCTCCCGGCGATGGAGGCGCTCCTGGTCCTCCAGCCCCTTCAAAAGCGTCCGGATCTCCCCGCCGGCGGCCTCCACCTCTGCCCGGAGCTCCCGGGCGGACAGGCGCAGCACGCCGGAGCGGAAGGCGGACAGCTGCACCAGCGAGTCCGACGTAGCCACCCAGACCCGGTCGTTTTTCCCGATCTGCTCCAGCAGCGCCTCGATATAGGCGTCCGCTGTTTCGTTCTCCCGGGTGTAGACCACATACAGCTCCCCGGCCTGGAATTTCTCTCCGGGGCTGCCCTTCACCCGGTAGCCGTCAAAGACCAGGATGACCTCCCGGCGGCGGTAGCCGCAGTAATTGCGCAGAATGTCGATCAGGCGGTTCCGGGCGGCCTCCAAATCCTCCCGGGCCAGGGCGCTCAGGTCCTCCCAGGCAAAGAGGATGTTGTAGCCGTCCACCACCAGATATTCCTTCCGGGGGATCGCCGGGGCCTCCCGCCTGGGGATCTCCGAGGCGCGGACTCCGGGCATCTGATAGACCGGACGGCGGATGGGGCCGAATTCCCGGTCCATAATGGCCTCCAGCTCCCGGTCCTCAATGGGCCGGGGGACCCAGGCCGGATCCGGCCCGGCCTTCTCCGGGGCCAGGCAGGAGGGCAGGTGCATAAATTGGGGCACGTCCCGCCACTTCACGGTGAAGCCCGCTCCCCGGGCGCAGAACACGGAGTCCGGGGTGTTTTCCAGGTCCGCCTCCGGGTCATAGCCGGCCTCGGCGATGATCTTTTCCGGCTCCCGGCAGGGGAAATAGCCCCCGTTGGTGCAGCTCAGACGGCCCCGCCCCTTGGTATAGGCGGCGACCTCTGCGGCGTACTGCCCCAGGGCGGCCACCGCCGCAGTGCCGCTGAGCTCCGTCTTGTCCCCCGCCTGGCTCTGGGTGAAGCTGGCGTGCATGGCCTGCAGGTCCCCGATGGCCCGGCCGGTGTTCTCCTGGGGGGCGGTGAGACGGAAGCTGTAATAGGGCTCCAGCAAGACGCTCTTCGCATCCATGAGCCCCTGGCGCACCGCCCGGTAGGTGGCCTGGCGGAAATCTCCCCCCTCCGTGTGCTTCAGGTGGGCCCGGCCGGACATGAGGGTGATCCGCACATCCGTCAGGGGCGACCCGGTCAGGACCCCCAGGTGGACCTTCTCTCCCAGATGGGTGAGAATCAGCCGCTGCCAGTTCCGGTCCAGCACATCGCCGCTGCACCGGCTCTCCAGCTCGATCCCCCGGCCCCGGGGCAGGGGCTCCAGGAGCAGGTGCACCTCGGCGTAATGCCGCAGGGGCTCGAAGTGCCCCACTCCCTCCACCGGGGCCTCGATGGTCTCCTTATAAAGAATCCGCCCCCGGTCCACCTGAATCTCCGTGTCAAAGCGCTCCCGGACCAGACTCCGGAGCACCTCCAGCTGGACCTGGCCCATGAGCCGGAGATGGATCTCCCGGTGCCGGGGGTCCCAGTCGATGTGCAGCTGGGGGTCCTCCTCGGCCAGCTGCCGGAGCTTCGGCAGCAGCAGGGCGGGGTCCGCGCCCCCCTGGGGGACGACCCGGTAGGTCATCACCGGCTCCAGCAGGGGGCTTAGCTCCCGCCGGGCTTCTCCCAGGCCCTGGCCCGGGTAGGTTCCGGTCAGGCCCACTGCGGCGCAGAGGGTCCCGGCCCCGGCGGCCTCCGCCGGGGTGAATTTCTCCCCGGAGTACAGGCGCAGCTCCTTCACCTTTTCCGTCAGCGCCTCGCCCTCCCGGGTCTCATAGGAGACGGGCTCCCGGGCCCGGAGGCTGCCGCCGGTGACCTTCAGATAGGTCAGCCGGGTGCCCTTGGGGTCCCGGGCGATCTTATACACCCGGGCGGAGAACGCCGCCGGATAGGTCGGCTGGGGGGCCAGCTCCCGCAGCCCGTCCAGCAGGGCCTCCACCCCCTCCAGACGCAGGGCGGAGCCGAAGTAGCAGGGGAAGAGCTTCCGCTCCCCCACCAGCCGGGTCAGCGTCTCCGGGGCCAGGGTCCCGGATGCGAGATACTCCTCCATGGCCGCCTCATCGCTCAGGGCGGCGTTCTCCAGCGCCCCGGGGGCGGACAGGTCCTCGCAGAGCTCAGACAGCTCCTTCTTCAGCCCGGCCAGCAGGGCCCCCCGCCCCGGGCCGGGGAGGTCCATTTTGTTGACGAAAAGGAAGGCCGGCACCCGGTAGCGCCGGAGCAGCTGCCAGATGGTCTGGGTATGGGCCTGCACTCCGTCGGTGCCGCTGAGCACCACAATGGCGCAGTCCAGCACCGGCAGCACCCGCTCGGCCTCGGCGGCAAAGTCCACATGGCCCGGGGTGTCCACCAGGGTCAGCTCCAGCCCCGGGGCGGAGAGCCGGGCCTCCTTGGAGAAGATGGTGATGCCCCGGGCGCGCTCCAGGGCGTAGGTATCCAGAAAGGCGCTCTGCTTGTCCACCCGGCCCAGGGTCTTAAGCTGCCCCGTGGTGTACAGCAGCGCCTCGGACAGGGTGGTTTTCCCCGCGTCCACATGAGCCAATATGCCCACCGCCAGCTTTTTCATCCCCGGTCCCTCCCTTCGCGTTTTTTCTTATTTTACCCCATCTGCCGTCCTTTTGCAACCGGCGGAAAATCCAAAACGGCAGTAAGAATTTTAGCAAAAAGCAATTGACATTTAGGTTAAAATTTGGCATAATAGACTTGCAAGGCAAAAGAGGAATGCGGCGTTGCCGCGTAAGGAGGGGATTGCATTGAAAGGGATTCGGAGGAAGAGGCCTGCGGCCGGTCCGGCCTTTGTCGGAGGGATGACCCAGGCGATCCAGGCCCAATTTGCGGACATTCCGGAGCGGGAGGAGGACATTGCCCTTCAGCCCTCCCCGGAGCTCCGGCAGCTGGTGCAGGAGGGCGCCGGGCGCATTTTCCGGCAGCAGCGGATTCGGGCGACCGTTAAGCGGACGGCCCTGGCCATGGTCCTGGTCCTGTGCCTGACCTCCTCCACCCTGGCCATCCCCTCGGTGCGCCGGGCGGTGGCCGCCCTCTTTCTGTCCCAGGAGCAGGACCATTATGCCATCTCCGAGCCCATGGACCCCTCGGGCATTGCGGTGCTGGGCAACCTCAGCCTGCCGGCCTATATCTCCACGGGCTACGTCCAGACCAATCACTGCCTGGTCCCCCTGTGCTTCAGCGCCTGGTGGGATAACGAGACCGGGGGCTGGATCCACTATATGCAGATGACCCTGGAGGACCCCGAGAAGGCCGGGGCCTGGTTCGGGCTCAACGCGGAATCCGTGAGCGCCGGGATCACCGTAGGGGGCCGGGAGGTCTTTTTCCAGGAAAACGGCCCCACCCGGAGTATGCTCTGGAGCGACGGGGAGTATTTATACAGCGTGGCGACCAACCGTCTGCCCCGCAGCGAGCTGGCGAAGGTCGTTACCAGCATCTCGGTTCTGCGGGAGCCCGGCGGCGCCTAAAAAGCGGGCGCCGGTTCAAAACGGGAAAAGCCCTTGATGAAAAGCCTTCCCAAAATGGGCAAGCTAACAATCCCGCAGTCAGCCTGACGGCTGACTGCTCTCTTTCCACAAGGGAGCCCTTGGCTTTCTGAAATTTCCAAACTTTTCAGCACAAAAAGGGGCGCTTGCCACCGGCAAGCGTCCTATTTTGATCCGCAGCGGGTTGCACCCGCCCTTTTCACAAGGGAGCCTTTGGCGCTCTGAATTTCGAACTTTTCAGCAATGTTTTGGCGCATATCAATCATAATTTTAGAATCTACGCATATTTCCTCGCATTTCTTATCTCGCACTGCGCCATCGGATGGTGCGCCACGCCATGGGGTGATCCTTGGTACTATCCGGTTATGTCTGGCACCATCGGGCGGCATGATGCAGTTCTTTCTCCGCAACTGCCGCCAAATTTTGCCCGGTGCATTTCGGGCATGTGCGCGGCCAAGCGCTGCCGCGTGTCGAAGCGGATGCAGAGCGACGCAGCGGCTTACAAATTCTGCCGGGTGCTTGTCCCGTACCGCCGCCTGGGCCCCCGGGTCCGGGCCGCAGCCCGGTGGGCTTTCGGCCCTTTCCCCCAGTGGAAAGGGCCCCGCCGTGGGCAGCGCAAGCCGCGATGACTGAGCGCTGATGCAAAACGGAAAAGGCGTTTGATTGAAAGCCTTCCCAAAATGGGGGAGCTGACAATCCCTCAGTCAAAAATCAAAGATTTTTGTGTGGTGCGCTTGCCACCGGCAAGCGCCCTATTTTGATCCGCAGCGGGTGCACCCGCCCTTTCCGCAAAAGCGCCCTGCCTTCGATGATTGAAGGCAGGGCGCTCTGTTTATTTCGGGAAGGTCACGGTGATCCGGGTGCCCTTGCCGGGCTCGCTCTCCAGAGCGATGCGCCCGCCGTGGTACTGCACCGCGTGCTTTACAATGGACAGGCCCAGCCCCGTGCCGCCGGAGGCCTTGGAATGGCTCTTGTCCACCCGGTAGAACCGCTCGAACACCCGGTCCTGCTGGGCGGCGGGAATGCCGATACCCGTATCTGCCACAATGACCCGGGCGCACAGCTCGTCGCCCTCCACCGCAACATGGACGCTTCCCCCGTCCACATTGTACTTAATGGCATTGTCGCACAGATTGTACACAATCTCATACAGCAGCCGGGGAACCCCCTGGACCCTTTCGCCCTCGCCCTCCACGGTCAGGGTAATGCCCCGCTTTTCCGCAGCGGCGCGGAGGTTGGTCTCCACCTCCTGGGCCAGGCTCAGCAGGTCCACCTCCGTCCGGGGCAGCTGCTCGCCCTCGTCCAGCTGGGACAGGCGGATAATGTCGTCAATGAGCGTCACCAGACGGGCCGCCTCCTGGCGGATGTGCCCGACAAACCGGGGCATATCCTCGGGCTTGACCATGCCGGTCTCAATGAGCTCGGCGCTGCCGATGATCCCCTGAAGGGGCGTTTTCAGCTCATGGGACACGTTGGCGGTAAACTCCCGCCGGGTCCGCTCCGCCCGCTCCCGGTCCGTAATGTCAAAGGCCAGAATCACCGCGCCCAGGGTCTCGTCCCCGGAGACGATGCGGCTGATGTCCAGCTGATACTCCCGGCCGTCCAGTTCCCGGCAGACCTCGCTGTGCCCCTGGGCCAGGGCGGTCTCCACCGCCCGGCTGGTAGCCGGGGTCCGGTCCAGGGTCAGCAGATCCTGCCCCACGGCCCCCTGGTCCGCCCCAAAGATCCGGGCGGCGGCGGGGTTCAGGCTGAGGATCTTCCCCTTCTCGTCCAGCAGCACCAGGCCCTCGGTGAGGTTGGCGGTGATCTGGGCGAATTCGTCGGTTTTCTGCTTCAGCCGCCGGACCTGGCGGGTGATCTCGCTGTGCTGCCGGTCAATGCGCCCCAGCAGCGGGGCCAGCTCCGGGTAAGTATCGTTCTCCAGCGGCTCCTCCAAATCCAGATTGTTCAGCGGCTGCACGATCCGCTTGGCCAGGCCGTTGGCCAGCACGCCGGAGAGGATCAGCGCCACCAGCAGCACCGCCAGCACCGGCTGGAGCAGCCCCAGGGCCAGGCGCCCCACCGTGGCAGAGGCGGCGGAGATCCGCAGCACCGTCCCGTCCCCCAGCCGCTGGGCCAGATAGGTAGTCTTTTCCATCAGCGTGGCGGAATACCGGGTGCTCTCCCCGGTGCCGGTGGCCAGAGCCTGGCGTACCTCTTCCCGCTGGCCGTGGTTTTCCATGGCGCTGCCGTCGGCGCTGGTATCATACAGCACCGTGCCGTCCGCTCCGATCCAGGTCAGACGATAGCGCTCGGCGTGGATCTGGGAGAGGTAGGCCGTCCCGCCCTCCTCCACGGAGATCGCCGCCAGCTCCAGCTTATCCCGGAGCTGAGACTGCTGCAGCCCGCCGAAATAGTCATACAGCACCCCCATGATCAGCAGCACACTGGCCAGCAGCACCACTGCCGCCACCAGGAGGATGGACTTGAAAATTTTACTTGTCATACCTTTCCCTCCAGGCGATAGCCCACGTTTCGGACGGTCTGGATCCATGCGCCGTAGGCCCCCAGCTTCTGCCGCAGGGTGCGGATGTGCATATCCACCGTCCGGGTCTCGCCGCAGTAGTCCATGCCCCAGACCTCGTTAAACAGCTGGTCCCGGGTAAAGGCCATACCCGGATGGGACAGAAACAGCCGCAGCAGCTCAAATTCCTTATAGGTCAGGACGATTTTCTCCCCGTCCGCCGTGACGGTATGCTCGTCCAGATTGACCTCCAGCCCGCCCATGCGCAGCAGGCGCTTGGGGCTGTTGGGCCGGCACCGGCGGAGCACCGCCTTTACGCAGGAGACGAACTCCATCACCCCGAAGGGCTTGGTGAGGTAATAATCCGCCCCCAGATCCAGCCCCTGGATCTTGTCGTACTCCGCCCCCTTGGCCGTGGCCATCACCACGGGAATCTCCCGCAGCTCCGGGCTGGCCTTCAGCCGCCGCAGCAGCTCGATGCCGTCCACCCCGGGCAGCATCACGTCCAGCACGATGAGCTCCGGGCGTTCCCCGGCCTCCAGGGCCTGCCAGAAGGCGGCTCCGTCCCCGAAGCCCCGGGCCTGGAAGCCCGTAGAGCTCAGGGCGTATACCTCAATATCCCGAATGCTGGCGTCGTCCTCTACGCACCAAATCACGCGTTACCCCTCCTTGTGTACGCCGGTCACGGAGAAGATCACCCACTGTGCCAGGTTCACCGCATGGTCCCCGATGCGCTCAAAATACTTGGCGATCATCAGCAGATCCAGGGCATAGGCGCCGTCCGACGGGTCCCGGGCGATATTGGCGATCAGGGCGCTTTTGACCTGGTCAAAGTACCGATCTACAATATCATCCTCCGCTATGACTTTATCTGCCAATATTATATCATGTTTTACAAAAGCATCAACACTTTCCGTGACCATTTTGCTGGCAGAATTGGCCATTTCCCGGAGCAGGCCTCCGTCCTCCGCGTCCCGGCCGGAGAGGTAGGTGACGATCTCCGCAATGTCCTCCGCCTGGTCGCCGATGCGCTCCATATCCGTAATCATTTTCAGCGCGGCGGAGATCAGTCTCAGGTCCCGGGCCACAGGCTGCTGCTGCAGCAGCAGCTTCAGGCACAGGCTCTCAATATCCCGCTCCTTCTGGTCGATCTCCCCGTCCACCGGGGCGATCTTCTGGGCCAGGCTCCGGTTGGCCGGGCTCAGGGCCTGGGCCGCCAGGGAGATGGCCTCCTCGCACAGGGCGCCCATTTCGATCAGCTCTTTATTCAGCAGGGCCAGCTGCTCATCAAAGCGGCTTCTCATTATCCAAACCTCCCGGTAATATAATCCTCGGTGCGCTTGTCCTCCGGGTCGGAGAACATCTTTTCCGTGTCGCCGTACTCCACCAGCTCGCCCAGCAGGAAGAAGGCGGTCTGATCCGAGATCCGCACGGCCTGCTGCATATTGTGGGTGACGATGACGATGGTGTACCGGTCCTTCAGGCTCACCGCCAGCTCCTCGATCTTCGAGGTGGAGATGGGGTCCAGGGCCGAGGTGGGCTCATCCATAAGCAGCACCTCCGGCTCCACCGCCAGAGCCCGGGCGATGCACAGCCGCTGCTGCTGCCCGCCGGACAGGCCCAGGGCGTTCTTCTTCAGCCGGTCCTTGACCTCGTCCCAGATGGCCGCGTTCCGCAGGGCCTTTTCCACTATGCCGTCCAGCTTGGCTTTATTCTTGACCCCGTGGGTCCGGGGCCCGTAGGCCACGTTGTCGTAAATGCTCATGGGGAAGGGGTTCGGCTTCTGGAACACCATGCCCACCTCCCGGCGCAGGATGTTCACATCCACGTTGGGGGCGTAAATGTCCCGCCCCTTATACTCCACCCGGCCCGTGATCTTCACCCCCGGGATCAGGTCGTTCATCCGGTTCAGGGTCTTGAGGAAGGTGGACTTGCCGCAGCCCGAGGGGCCGATGAGGGCCGTAATGCTCTTCTCGGGAATTTCGATGGAAATATTTTGCAGGGCCTGATGGCTCCCGTACCACAGGCACAGATCCTTGGCGGTCATGATCGTACTCATAGCGCTTTCCTCTTCTTGAAATATTTGCCCACCAGAGTGGCCGACAGGTTGATGAGCAGGGTGAGCACCATCAAAATGGCGCCGATGGCAAAGGCCACCTCAAATTCGCCGCTTTCCTTGGCATACAGGTACAGCGCCACGGTCAGCGACGCGCCGGGGCTCACAAGCCCCTTGAACAGGCCGTTCAGCGCGTGGGCAAAGCCCGCGGTAAACAGCAGGGCCGCCGACTCGCCCAGGATCCGGCCCACGGACAGGATGCAGCCCGTCACCACGCCGTCGATGCAGCCGGGGAGGACCACCGTCCGCACCACCCGCCACTTTCCGGCGCCCAGGCCGAAGGCGCCCTCCCGGTAGCTCTGGGGGACGGTTTTCAGGCTCTCCTGGGTGGTACGCATCACCGTGGGCAGGTTCATCATCACCAGGGTCAGCGCACCGGCCAGCAGGGAGGTCTGCATCCCCAAAAACTCGCAGAAGAACAGCATACCCACCAGGCCGTAAATAATGGAGGGAATACCGGACAGGGTCTCCGCCGCATACTCGATGGCGGCCACCATCCGCTTGTTGGAGGCGTACTCCGTCAGGTAGATCGCCGCCCCCACCCCCAGGGGCAGGACGATGAGCAGCGTGGCCAGGACCAGGTACAGGGTATTGAGCAGATCCGGCAAAATGCCGATATGCTCGGTGAGGTAGCTGGGGGAGGTACTCACCAGATCCCAGGTCACATGGGGCAGGCCCTTTGCCAGAACGAACACGATCAGAAACAGGGTCAGCGCTCCGGTGATCCCGGCGGCCAGATACATCAGAGCCTTCATCAGGCCGATATAAGCCTTTCGGCTCTTGGAAATGGTTTTGTCCATATTACGCGCCCTCCTTATTCCGCTTCAGGAAGAAGTTCAGCCCGGCGTTGATCAGCATAATGAACAGGAACAGCACCAGGGCGATGGAGAACAGGGCCTGCCGCTGCAGGCCGCCGGCGTAGGACATTTCGCTGGCCACGGCCGTGGTCAGGAACCGCACGCTCTGGAACAGGCTGGGCATATTGGGGACATTGCCCGCCACCATCATCACCGCCATGGCCTCGCCGATGGCCCGGCCCACGCCCAGCACAATGGCGGCGGCAATGCCGCTCTTGGCGGCGGGGACGGACACCCGGAAGAAGGTCTCCACCGGGGTGGCCCCCAGGGCCAGGGAGGCGTCCTCATACTCCGGCGGCACGGCCTCCAGAGCCGTAATGGTCACCTTGATAATGGAGGGCAGGACCATAATGGACAGGACGATGATCGCCGCCAGCAGGCCGGAGCCGTCGGGGATGTGGAACAGCTTCCGGATCCCGGGCACCAGCACCAGCATACCCACCAGGCCGTAAACCACCGAGGGGATGCCCGCCAGGAGGCTTACGGCCTCCTCCATCACGGACTTGACCTTCGGGGGCGCGGCCTTGGCCAGATACACCGCCGTGAAGAATCCCACAGGCACGCCCAGGACCATGGCTCCCGCAGTGCCGTACACCGTGGTGAGCAGAAAGGGCAGGATGCCGAACTGCGGGTCCGCAGCCGTGGAGGCCCAGGTCTTGCCGAAGAGGAAGGGGATCAGCCCCACCTTGCGGATGGCGGGAATGCCCGCCACCACCAGATAAATGGTAATGAGCAGGACGAAGCCCACGGCAATCAGCCCCAGGAGCAGGAAAATGCCATGGATGATTCCCTCAAAGAGCTGGCTGCTGAAGCGCCTGTCCGCGTTTTCTATGGTGCGCTTTTTACCGTTTTGTGTCATACCGTTCTCCTACGGGGAAAAGGGCAATCGGTCCGATGCCTTCGTTCCGATTGCCTTTTTCTTTTCCATTGTATGGACTCAGTTCACCGCCACAGCGCCGGCCTTGGCGATCAGCTCCGCCACATCGTGGCTGGTAGCGTAATCGAAGAACTTCTGGGCCGCGTCGGACAGGGCCTGGCCGTCCTTGGTCACCAGGACGAAGGGACGCTGGATCACATAGCTGCCGTCCTTCACGGTGTCCTCCGTGGGGGTCACGCCGTTCACCTGCAGAGCCTTGACCGTATCCTTCAGCGCCGCCAGAGAGGCGTAGCCGATGGCGTCGGGGTTCTGCGCAACCGTGGTGATTACGTCGCCGGTGGAGGTCAGCTCCTGGCGATACTTGCAGTTGCCCTCGGTCTTGGTGATGGACTCAAAGCCGTCCCGGGTGCCGCTCCCGGCCTCACGGCCGATGAGGACGATCTCGGCGTCATTGCCGCCCAGGTCCTTCCAGTTGGTGATCTCGCCGGTGTAGATCTTGGCGATGGTCTCCACATCCAGATCGGACACGGGGTTGGCAGGATTGACAATCATGGCGATACCGTCCAGAGCAAGGGTGGTCTCCTTGAGGCCCTGTGCCTTCTCTTCGTCCTTCAGCTTCCGGCTGGACAGGCCGATATCGCACCGGCCCTCGGACACGGCCTTGATGCCGGAACCGGAACCTGTGGGATTATAGGTGAAGGTCAGGCCGGAATTCTTGGCCATGAAGTCCTCACCCAGGGTGTTGATGACTTTTTCCATAGAGGTGGAGCCGTCGGTGGTTACCGTACCGCTCTTGCTGCCGCACCCGGCGAACAGCGCCGCGACCAGAAGCGTCGCCAGCAGAATTGCAAACAACTTTTTCATTTTTGAAAATCTCCTTTTCAATCATTCTCAGGATATCTCTTCCTTACGCCAACTACTATAGTCCCGGGAGGTAAAAAGAAAAAGCCAGCTCTTGTAAAATCCATGTCAAATTCCAAAAGGCCCGGGCGGATTGCCCCTTGCAATGCCTCCGGCAAAAGGGTATAATGAAGAAAAAGAAGAATTCGGGGATTTCTATGGGAAAGATTATGAAAATTACGGATTTTTCCGACCCGGGCCTGGACGTATACGCCCGGCTGACGGAAAACCAGCTGCTGAACCGGGCGGACCCGGCCAACGCCCTGTTTATTGCGGAGAGTCCCCTGGTCATCGGCCGGGCTCTGGACGCCGGGTGCGTCCCCGTGTCCTTCCTGACGGAGGAAAAGTACCTCCAGGGCAAGGCCCAGCCCCTCCTGGACCGGTGCGGGGAGATCCCCGTCTACGCCGCCCCGGCAGAGGTGCTGATCCGGCTTACGGGCTTTCACCTGACCCGGGGGATGCTCTGCGCCATGCGCCGCCCGCCTCTGCCCCGGGCGGAGGACCTGTGCCGGGGGGCCCGGCGGGTGGCCGTCCTGGAGAATGTCATGAATCCCACCAACATCGGGGCCATTTTCCGCTCCGCCGCCGCCCTGGGCATGGACGCGGTGCTCCTGACCAGCGCGGGCAGCGACCCGCTGTACCGCCGGGCGGTGCGGGTGAGCATGGGCACGGTGTTCCAGGTGCCCTGGACCTATCTGGAGGGGGACTGGCAGGCCCAGCTTCACAGCCTGGGCTTCAAGACCGCCGCCATGGCCCTGCGGCAGGACTCCCTGCGCCTGTCCGACCCCCGGCTGGGGGCGGAGGAGCGGCTGGCCGTGGTCATGGGCACCGAGGGCGACGGCCTGGCCCCGGACACCATCGCCCGGTGCGATTACACCGTCATGATCCCCATGACCCACGGGGTGGACTCTCTGAATGTGGCGGCTGCCAGCGCCGTGGCCTTTTACCAGCTGGGCCTGCTCCACGGGGAAAGATAGCTCCCCTTTGCACCTTTTCTGCCCAAAAACGGAATTGCACACATTCTCCAGAAATAGGAAGGAAGGTCCCTATGAAACAGCTGCTCTCTGCACTCCTGGTCCTTGCCCTTTGCCTGAGTCTGGCCGCCTGCCGGACCGCCCCGGCGGCTACCGAGCCCTCCGCCGCGCCCACCGCCGCCCCCACCGAACCGGCCACGGAGCCCGAAACCGAGCCCGAGACCGAGCCGGATGCCCTCACCTGCGCCACGCTGCTGGAGCAGGCCTTTTCCAGCGCCTTTCAGGCGGACAGCCTGAGCTATTTCAGCGACGAGCTGTACGTCTGCGCCCTGGCAGGCTTCGCCCAGGAGACCACCCAGAAGTATTACGGCTACGGCCACGGGGAGGATTTCCTGTTTTCCTGCAAGACCAACCACCTGTACAACTATCAGGGAGAGGTCACCCAGCAGGAATCCACCCGCTCCTATTTTGACGGCGTTTACACCATCCAGGACGCCGCCCAGGAGCGGACCACCGAGGGCCGCCCGAAATTCCTGGAGCGGACCATCCAGAGCAGCCTCCTGCAGCCCGGCCCCCAGTGGGACCTGCTGGAGGACACGGAGCCGGAGGACCTGGGGGACCGGTGGTACATGGAGTTTTCCTATGACGCGGTCTTTGCCGACAGCCTGGAGCAGGTCCTGTGCGGCAACATGGGCATTGATTACAGCGCCCTGAAGTCTCTGTCTCTGGAGAAGGAAATGGTCCCCTCCGGCTTCTACGCCCTGGTGGACAAGGAGACCGGCGCTCTGCTAGCCTATTCCGAGCACCTGGGCTTCACCTACGAGGTGGAGGGGCAGTCCTATGAAATGTACTGCGACATCTATCTCACCGCGGAGCCCGGCGCCCCCGGCGCCTACCGGGAGATCACCCAGCGGGACGGCCCCATCCCCGAGCCCGAGGAGAAGGCCCAGCCCCTGTTCTACCATGTCACCAGTCCCGAGGGCGGGGAGCTGTGGCTCCTGGGCTCGATTCATGTGGGCGATCCCCGCACCAGCTATCTGCCCCAGGGGATTTATGACGCCCTGGACGGGGCGGAGGCTCTGGCCGTGGAGGTCGATCTGGTGGAGATGGAGGAGCGGATGGACGAGGACGAGGACTACGCCCAGGAGCTGCAAAGCCACTATTATTACGACGACGGCAGCGCCATTACGGACCACGTTTCCCAGAACACCTATGACCTGGGGGTGGCGGCCATGAAGCGCGCAGGGCAGTACCGGTTCTTCCTGGACCAGATGCAGGCGGCGGTGTGGTCCAGCAACCTCAACTCCGCCCTGCAAACCGGAGACGGAATGTACAGCGACTACGGCGTGGATTACCGCCTCCTGCTCCGGGCCCACGACAAGGACCTGCCGGTTATCAGCCTGGAGGATCCGGCGGAGCACCTGGCCATCGGCCTGGGGTGCAGCGACCGGCTCCAGGAGCTCCTGCTTCTGGAGGCCGCCCAGCAGGACGCCGAGGAGTACCGCGCCTCCCTGCGGGAGATGTACGAGCTCTGGTGCCAGGGCTCCGAGCAGGCGCTGACCGAGTATCTGACCCAGGAGGAGCAGGACGAGACCCTTGACGGCGAGGAGCTCCCCGAGGGCTTCACCCAGGAGGAGATCGACGAGGCCAACGAGGAATACGAGGCCTACCTTATGGGAGAGCGGAACCCGGAGATGCTGAAAAAGGCCATCGGCTTCCTGGAGGACGGCCAGCGGGTGTTTTACTGCGTGGGCCTGGCCCACATTCTGGGAGAGGACGGCCTGGTGGCCGGGCTCCGCGCCGCAGGCTACACCGTGGAGCGCGTCAGCTGGTAACCGGAAAAAGTCCATAAAAAGGGGACCGGGTCGAAACCCGGTCCCTTCTTCTACAGAAAAGAGGTTCTATTATTTGCTTTCTCATGGAAGCAAACGCTCAGGTGAGGCAGCCTGCGCTGCCCCCGGCGGGGCCCTTTCCTCTGGGGGAAAGGGCCGAAAGCCCACCGGGCTGCGGGCCCGGACCCCGGGGCCCAGGCGGCGGTACGCTGGAATTGTCCGGCAAGCTTTGTAAGCCGCTGCGTCGCTCTGCATCCGCTTCGACACGCGGCAGCGCTTGGCCGCGCACACGCCCGAAATGCACCGGGCAGAATTTGACAGCAGTTGCGTTAAAAGATGTGCATCATGCCGCCCGATGGTGCCGGACATAACCCGGTGGCGTAGTTTAGAGTGAGAAATACACACAAATATGTAGAAACCTTAGAAATTGTAATTGGTACACGCCTAAATCACGGCTGAAAAGTTCGGAAATTTCAGAAGGCCAAAGGCTCCCTTGTACAATGGGAGCTGTCAGCCGCCAGGCTGACTGAAGGATTGAACGCTACCCCATTTTGAGAAGGCTTGCAATCAAGGGCTTTCCCATTTTGCATCAGCGCTCAGTCGAGGCAGCCTGCGCTGCCCCCGGCGGAGGGTCACGCCCGGCAGCTTGTTTCCATGGCGGTCATACGCGTCCCAAAGCTCCATTTTTCCTCCAATTATTACAACGGCCCGCCGCAGGAGACCTCCTGCGGCGGGTTTTCTTACTTCTTAGTTCCCAAACTGTTGCGGTACTCCGCAGCGCTGACGCCCTCGATGCTCTTGAAGATCCGGCAGAAATGCCCGGGGTCGGCATATCCCACCGCCTCGCTGATGTCCGCGATCTTCAGCCCCGGCTCCGACAGCAGCCGCTTGGCGTGCCGCACCCGGATGGTATTGAGCCACTCGTAATAGGTCTTTTGGGTATGCTTATTAAGGACCTTGGACAGGTGCCACTGGGAGATGCAGCAGTACGCCGCCACCTCCTGCAGGGTCACCTTCTCGGCATAGTGCTCGTCCAGATAGTTCAGCGCCTGCTGAATGACGAAATTAGTCTGCCCCTGCTCCGCCTGCTCGGCCTCCTCCGGGCGCTCCTCCTGCAGGTGGTCCAGCTTATAGGTCATGGCCACAATGGCCTCGTTGATCTCCTCCATTTTGGAGGGCTTAGTCAGCAGGCGGCTGACCCCCAGGCGCACCGCCTCCTGGGCATAAGTAAAATCGTGATACCCGGTCAGAACGGCGATCTGCAAATTGGGCAGCTCGCTCTTCAGCCCGGCCACCATGAGCAGCCCGTTCATCTCCGGCATACAAATATCCGTAAAGAGAATGTCCGGCTTCAGCCGGCGGATCTCCTCCAGTCCCTCTTTTCCGTTGGTTGCGGTACCGCAGACCGTGCAGCCATATTTTTCCCAGGGGACGACCTTTTTCAGCCCTTCTACAATGATCTGCTCGTCATCCACCAAAAAAACCCGGTACAAAAGCGGTTTCCTCCTTGCTACCTCAGGGCATTTGCCACGGCGGTGGACGCCATCATATTGCCCAGGGCGACATTTTTGATATTGCGGAACAGGGCCTCCCGGGCCTCTGCGCTGAGCAGATCCTGCACCGCCGGGGTCACGCTGGTGGCCCCCAGATACATGGCCACGCCCTCTTTTTGCAGACTGTCCAGCCCCTCCAGGTCCACATTCGGCTCCCGCAGAGCCGTCACTGTGGAGCCGGAGGCCGCCGCGAAGAGATTGATCTGCTCGTCGCTGGTCATGTAGCTCACAAATTTGACTGCGGCCTCCCGGCGCTCCGGGTCCTCCCAGGCCTTTCGGGTGATGAAATAGCCCATGGAAATGCCGCCGATAATATCCGTCGCCTGGCGCTCTCCGGCGCCGGGGACATAGGTAATGCCAATATCTTCCAGGTGCTCCCCGCAGCGCTCCCGGAAATAGCCCACCTTCCAGGAGCCGTCCACCAGAAACGCCGCCTTTCCGTTGACCAGGAGCTGCGAGGTCTCCGCATCCGTGGCGGTCATGGTGTTCTGGGGGAAGAACTTCCGCTCATACAGGTACTTAAACGCCCCCAGAGCCGTCGTCCACTGCTGGCCCACGGGGTCGCCCACATAGCTGGGCACGGAGGTGTGGGGCGTATCCCAGTTCTGATTGTACACCAAAAATTCGAACCAGTAATGGGGCACCTCCTGCAAAGAGACCGCGATGGGGGTGTAGCCCGCGTCCAGAATCTTCTGGCAGTCCTCCAGGAACTGGCTCCAGGTATACTCCGCCCCGGGGATCTCCACCCCGGCGGCCTCCAGGACCTTCCGGTTGTAGTACATCCCCTCCCAGTAGCCGTTCACCGGCACGCCGTAGACCTTCCCGTCCACGGAGGAGGCGCTCATCTTCCCGTCGTCCATGTTCCCGGCGTAATCGGGGTACAGCTCCCGGATCTCCTCCAGGGAGACGACCTTCCCCGCCCGGACCAGGGCGTCGGAGTCTGCGTCAATAAAATAGAACAGCACGTCCGGCTCGGACCCCGTCTGAAAATCCGCCATGACCTTGATCTTCCATTCCTCATTGGCAATGGCGGAGCTGTCGCTGACGGTATTGCCCGTGGCCTTCTCATAGCCGGCCAGGGCGGCCTCATAGTTGACGCGGTTGCCGTCCGTAGGGCCATAGCTGGTCACGACCCGGATCGTAACGCCCCCGCCGGGGGCGGTCTCCTCTCCGCTGTCCGATCCGGCGCAGCCGCTCAGGAGCAGCGCCGCCGCGAGCAGCCATACAAGGACTCGTTTCATAGACACCCTCCCTGAGCCAGCGGCTCCTTCAATTTATCAAAACGACTTGAAAGGGTTTCTTCCACTTAAATTATACAATTTCACCAAAGAAAAGAAAACTGGAAAATAACACAAAAATAGCTCCAGATTTTTGTACAACTTTCGCAGAATCAGCCCTTTTCTTCCGCAGTTGTGCTTTGCACATAGGGCAGGCGAATCCGGCTGCGCACCTGGCCGGGTGCATATTCCTCTATACTCAGGCCGCTGCCCGGGCCGCACAGCATTTTCAGCCGCTGGTTCACGTTCCGGATACCGATCCGGGCGGAGCCCACGGCCCCGGGCCGCTGGTCCCGGCCGTCCCAGGCCAGGAGCTGGTCGATCACGGCCCGGTCCTCCGGCATAACCCGGCCGTCGTGCTCCACGTCCATGAGCAGCCAGCCGTCCACGATGTGCAGGTGGATCCGCAGATGGCAGCTGGCCAGGTGGGACGCGCCGTGCTCAATGGCGTTTTCCACAATGGGCTGCAAAATCAGCCGTGGCACCTCCGCCTTCCAGGCCTCGGGCTCGATCTCCTTGACCACACTGAGCCGGGCGCCGAAGCGCTGGGAGATGATGTAGAGGTAGGCGTCAATATAAGAGAACTCCTCCTTCATATTCACCGTAGCCTGGCCGCCCCGGGCCATGGCGGCGTTGAGCATCACGGACAGAGCCTCGATCATTTTGCAGACGCTCTCGTTGCCCTCCATCCGGGCCTCCCAGTTGATGAGCTCCAGGGTGTTGTTCAGGAAGTGGGGGTTGATCTGGGATTGCAGCGCCTTGATTCTTGCCTCGTGCAGGGCCTCCTGCTCCAGCTTCTTCCGCTCGAAATAGTCCTTCATCTGGTCGGAGAGCTCGTTAAACCGCAGGGTTAGATAGGCAAACTCCTGGTTCCCAGGGATATGCCCCACATGGTAGCCCAGCTCCCCGCGCTCCATGTGCTCCATGGCGTCCACCAGGTCCGTCACGGGCCGGGAGATATTCTGGGCGAAGAAATGGATCATCATCAGAAACAGCAGGCCGGAGACCCCCACCATAATGAAGAAGGTCACATGGTAGTTGGCCTGCTCCTCGGCCAGAAGCTCGCCGGAAATCAGAGCCCGGAGCTCCAGCTTGTGCCCGTCCAGAGAGGCCCGCTGGCTCAGATGGAACATATGGTCCCCGTTGTCATAGCGCAGGCCCTCGGCCTGCCCCGGCCCCAGGGGCTCCCCCATGAGGCTGAAGGAGGCCCCGTCCACGCAGGCCGTCACGTCCTGGGCCCAGACCAGGCCCTCCAGCCCCTCCAGCAGATAGTCCAGGTTGCACTTATGGATCAGGACCGCATAGGTCTCGAACTGGTTATCCACCACGTTCCGGATCATATACAGGCTGTCGCCTATCTGAACAAAGCGGGTCTTGGTCCCCAGGGAGGCGGAAATTTCCAGAACATCCCCGCTGGAAATGAGCCAGAACCGGCGCATTTCGTCCTGGGTATCCGAGCCCACATAGAGGATCATGTCCGGCAGACGGTTGTAGTAGAGGTAGGTGGTGGAAAAGGCCCGGCTGTAGGCGTATTTCCGGGAGAGATAGTCCTGGCTGGACTGGTACAGGGAGGCCACCAGGTCGTCCCGGAGGTACTTATCGTAGCTCTGGCGCAGCTGGCCGTCATAGGAGGCGTCCTTGGAGTCCGAAATGGCCTGGGCAAAGCGGTCGGAGACCGTATCCATGCCGTGCTCCGCGCTGGCCGTAATGGTGTTGACGATCCGGGAGCGGACCGTGCGGGTCAGCTGGTTGTTGGAGATCAGCAGCGTGGCCACCAGGGGAACCACCCAGCAGGCCAGCACAATGGCGTACATCCCGGCCCGGAGGGAAAAGCGCCGCCGCTGCCGGGGCGGCTTTTTCTGTCTGTCGTCCATATTCGTCCCCCTTTCCGTGTTTTTTCTATTATAGCACACTTTCCCCGGGAGAAAAAGAGGAAGTTTTCTGCCGTTTTTAGCAGGTTTGCCTTCCTTTGGCGCATGGGCGCAGGGAGCGCGGCCTGTTCTGCCGGGCCGCGGCATGGCTCCGGAGCCCCGGCGGTGCAGCCGGAACCGGAGACCCCGCCCGGCCTCCGCGCCTGCGTCTTGGCGCCTTTTGCACGCAAAAGCGCCCCGGAGAAATCTCCGGGGCGCCTGTTTGCTAGGGTTGGCTCGCAAGGGAGCCGCAGGGGGGCTTAGCCCTCGACGATCCCAAAGTGCCGGGCGTAGCGCGCGATGATGATCGCGGCCTCAGCACGGATGATGGCGTTGTGAGGCTTCACGGTGCCATCGGGATAGCCGTTGATGATGCCAACGGAGATCGCCCAGTTCATCGCCTCAACGGCGTAAGCCTGGACCTGATTGCCGTCGGTGAAGTTGGCCAGGAAGTCGCCGTCCACCGCAGTGTCCGCACCGAAGTACTTGGCAAAGCGATACAGGAAGGTGACAGCCTGCTGACGGGTCACGGGAGCAGCGGGCTCAAAGGTGGTCTCGCTGGTGCCCTTCAGGATGCCGGTCTGGTAAGCCCAGATCATAGCGTCGCGGTAGTAGCCGTCCGCGCTCACATCGGTGAAGGGAACGTCGCCGGTGACCTTGGGGCTGCCGGCCATACGGTACAGAACGGTAACCATCTGGGCACGGTTCATTTCCTGCGCCACGCCGAAGAGGTTGCTCTCCACGCCGATCATCAGGCCCTTGGAGACCACAAAGTCCACATCCTGGTGGAAGTAGCTGCCCACGGTCACGTCGGTCAGGTCCTTGCTCGGGCAGTTCTCGCCGCCCTGGCACTTCTTGGTCAGCGTCAGGATCTCGTTGTTCAGGATGTCATCGCTGTTCTCCTCAATCACGGCAATGGAGACCAGGCCGGAATCCACGCCATCCAGGAAGCTGAACTTGATGGAAGCCAGTGCATCGCCGATGGCCTTCTCGCTCTCGTCGGCCAGGCCGATGGCCAGCTTGCCGTCTGCGATCAGGCTCTCGTTCACGCTGCCCAGCGTCGTGGTGGTGTTGGTACCCTCGTAGGCCAGCTCGTTGGTCAGCCACTGCACCAGGATCATGGCATTGGTGGTGGGCTTATCCGCGTAGACGGTCACGGAAGCGGTGTCGTCCTTGGGCTCGTCGGGACGGTTGACGGAGTTGAGCTCGGAGACTGCATTCAGAGAGCCGGTGGCCTTCCGGGCAGCCTTGAGGTCGACCTTCTCAACCTTGTTCTCAAAGACGGACTCGGTCTGCACCGCAGTGGCGGAGAACTTGTCTAGGATAGTGGGAGCGGAGGAGGTGGGAGCGGGGTTGCTCAGGTCGATCAGACCGCCCACAGGCCACACGCCGTCCGCGAAGGAACCGACCTTGTAGATCTTGCCGGTGCCGTCGAAGTCGCCGACGAACACGTCCACCTTGTTGTTGTCCTCAGAGAAGGCGGTCCAGTACCAGTAGGTGCCGTCAAAGAAGGTGGAGTTCATGTAGGGATCGGCCGTGTAGTTCAGCTTCGCCAGGAGGGCGTCGCTGCTGTCCTGACCGAAGAAGTACACCACGGAGTCATTGTAGGGCATGAAGCCTTCCATGTAGACCGTACCGGTGTTGTCCACCAGCAGGACGATGTCGATGTACTTGTTGTAGTAGGTATTCAGCACGCTGCCGTAGTAGGACACGCCCACCAGGTAGTTGCCGTTCTTGGACCAGTCCCAGCCGCCGTTCTGGGTGCCGGTGGTGGTATCAATGTCCAGAATGTAGGTGGCGTAGGTGCCCACCAGCATATCCACATGGGGCAGGTAAGCCATATCGCCGAAGAACACCTCATCGCCGGTGCCCACGGGGGTAGCGGCCATGGTCTTGGGATCCACGGTGAAGAGCTGAGAAGCGAAGTTGTCGGTGTCGATGTCCGCGCCGTACAGCACGCCGGTCTTGGAGTTCCAGGCAGCAGCCGCCAGGCGGGCATTGCTGGGAGCGGGCTCAGAGGTCAGCTTGGTGTAGTTGGGCAGGTCGTTGGTGTTGAACTTGCTCCACCACACGTTGCCGTCCTCGTCCCAAACGATGCCGTTCAGCTCAGCGTCGATGGTGGAGACCTTCACGGAGCAGGTCGCAAACTTCTCGGGGTTGACCGTAGAGGTCGCGGTGATGACGCACTCGCCCTTGGCGACTGCGGTCACAACGCCCTTCTGGCTGACCGTAGCGACCGCCTCGTTGGAGGAGCTCCAAACGATGGTGTCATTGATCTCCCAGGGCTCCTCGGTAGCGGTCAGCTGCGCAGTGCCGCCGGCCATCATATCCAAGCTGTCCTGGTCCAGGGTAATCACGATGGTGCTGGGATCGGGCTCGCCGCCGCCGGTCAGGCTAACCTTGTAAACCGTCTCATTGGAAGCGTAGTCGGCCACGACCACGGTGAACTGCTCGTCGGTCACGGCGCTCAGATCGAAGTCCACGGAGATCTCCGCGCCCTTCTCGGTCTGGTTGGGGGACAGGTCGGAATCGTCGAAGAGCAGGTAGGTGCCGGTCTTGTCGGACAGGGCCACATAAGCAATATACTGGTTATCCTGGGCGGTAACGGTCAGCTTCTTGTTCTCGTCCAGGGTGGCGGACTTCACCACAGGAGCGGTATCGTCCACGGTGAACTGGGTGGTCAGGTACGCGCCCTTGCCCAGCTCCTTCGCGTCAAAGGTGCCGTTCTCATCCACATAGTACTCGGGAGCGGTAATCACGGAGACGTTGACCTTGGTGCCCTCGGGCAGAGGCTTGCCATTGGCATCGGTGACCTTCCAGCCCACGCTCACGCTGGCCGTGCTGTTCCGCCAGGCGCTGCCATTGACATAATAGTAAGCGCTGCTGGCCGCCTTGGGCTCGGTAGCCTTGTAGATCTCGCCGGTCTCGGCGTTGGAAACCACGACCTGCTGCCAGCCGTTCCGGATCTGAGAGATCAGGTAGCTGGTCACGGCGGTGCTGGTGTTAATGGCGTTGCGCTCCTCGATCAGAGCATCGTCCACCAGGTAGGGGTTGCCGTAGAAGTAGTAGCTGCCATCGGGGTAGGTCACGATGGGCACATTGTACTTGTAGGAGTGCACGGAGTACATGTAGGGGGTCTTTTCCTGCTGCTCATAAGCGATGCTGGCCATGCTGCCCTCGTCATACATGGACGGATCGGACCAGTTGCCCAGGAAGCCCAGGAAGGGGATGGAATGCTCGGCGGGGACCACGCCCTCCTCGGTGGAGTCGGGGGTCACATAGGCAAAGCCTTCCACATAAGCGCCGTTGGGAGCCAGCTCGAAGAGCTGCTCGATGAGGCCCGCGGACAGGTCGATCACAGCGGTGACCTCCACGGAGCCGTTGGCGGGAACGGAGACCATCGCGGTGTTCACGGTGTTCAGGAACAGGTGCACATCATAGGTGGTGATCTCGTCGTCGCCGTTCAGATCGGCGTACTCCTCGTTCTCGATGGAGTCCCGCTTCTCGGTGAGGTAGTCCAGAAGGGCCTGGCCGTCGTCCACGTCCACATCGCCGTCGCCGTCGAAGTCCATGTTCTCCAGGTCGTCGTTCCGGTTGATGAACTTGCCGTTCACCTTGAACTGCACGTTGGCAGGCAGGGTGGTGGTAGCAAGATCCAGATAGTAGTTGCCGTCCTTATCCTTCAGGAAGCCCTGGGTGAACACGTCGGCAGACAGGTTGTACTTCTGCTCCTGGTCGCCCAGGTTGTTCACGGTGAAGCTGAAGGTGTAGTGGCCGGTGCGGTCGGGATCGTCGCCCAGCTCCGCTTTGACCTTGCCGTCGGCAGCGCCGGCGTTGGCGCCGTCGGCCATCATGATGTAGGTATCGATCTGGGTCAGCTTATCGATGCTGGCCAGGCCGGAGCCCTGCTCCAGGATGGAGTAGTAGTTGCCGTCGGCATCGAGCAGAGGCACGGAGGTGGACATCAGCAGGCTCTGGGCCAGCTGGCGGCGGGTCAGACCGGTCTTTTCATCCAGCTTGTTCTCTCTGATGTACTCCATAGCCAGGGCGGTCAGACCGGCAACCTGGGGAGAAGCCATAGAGGTACCGGACATGAGCTCGTACTTGTCATGGCCGCCGGCATAGGTATTGCCGGCCTTCTTGTTGTAGCCGAACAGGGAGTAGATGCTGCCGCCAGGAGCGGTGATCTCGGGCTTGATCTCCATGGAACCGGGAATGCCCCAGCTGGAGAAGTCGCTCATGGTGTAGTAGCCGGACTGATCCAGCTGCACGGTGGACTTGTCGCTGATGGTCATCTTGCCGGTGTAGTAGGTCAGGCCGTCCGCAGTGGAGGCTTCCTTACCGGCTGCCTTCATCATCGCGCCCTCAGCGGCGGTGATGGAGACCACGGGAGCGGTGTGAGCGTAATCAGACAGGTCCATGTTGATGGAGCCGGGCTGGTTGTTATAGATAATGGTGGCGATGGCACCGGCAGCGGCGCCGTTGTCGCCCTTCACATAGAAGCTGATGGAGCCACGGGAGCAGAGGAACACCTTGCCCTTGACCACGTCGCCCAGCTTCGCCAGCTCTTCGGTGGTGCCGAAGCCGTCGATGTAAACGTACTCCTGCTCACCGGCAATGGTGGACATGGGGGCGTTCTTGTAGCTGGTCTCGGTGTAAACGATGTCGGTGCCGTTCACGGTGAAGTAAGCACCGATCTTACCGGCGTTATCCACGGAAGCCACAGCCAGAGAGTTGGTGAAGGAGCCGGGGGTGCCGTCGGTCTGGAAGCTCACGTCGGAGCTGTGCAGATAGCCGTTGGTGTCGGCGCTGTTCGCCCAGGAGTAGCTGTTGCCCGCAGACATGCAGACCACGGTGTCGGACTTCTCCAGATCCTTCAGGATCGCGGCGTAGGCAGCGGTGCTGTTCCGGGAGAAGCCGGGGTTGCCGGAGCCCAGAGACAGGTTCACGGAGTCGGCGCCCAGCATCACGGCGTCCTCGATGGCGACCATGTAGTCGGAATCATAAGCGCCGCCGGCCGCACCAAAGACCTTCATGATCAGGACCTGTGCGTCGGGAGCGTTGCCCACGACCTTCACGGCGTCCATGGCGGAGACGTACTCGCTGCCCTGCTTCAGGTAGCGGTTCGCCGCAGCGATACCGGCAACGTGAGAGCCGTGCTCCTCCTGGGTATCATGCAGGTGGTCGATGTTCAGGTTGTTGTCCACATAGTTGAAGCCGTAGCCGATCTTGTCGTTGAAGTGCAGATCCTTCGCAGTGATGGAGCTGTTCTTCTTATAGGCGTTCAGCTTGGTCAGGACCTTGGCGATCTCGGACTCGCCCAGCAGGTTGACCTGCTTGCCCTCGGCCATGTCCTCTTCAATGGCGTGCAGGAACGCATCGTTATTGAAGGACTGGTGGTCGGTGTCCAGGCCGGTATCAATAATGGCGATCCGGCTGCCGGCACCGTACAGGCCCACGTTGTGGGCGGCGGCAGCGCCGGTCATCTCACCGGAAACAGCCATGTCGGGATCGGTCAGCTCACCCTTGCTCACCACGGCGGGAGCGTACTGGGTCTCGATGACCACTTCCTTCACGCCCTTCACGGCCTCGATGGCCTCGATCTGGCCGTACTTTACGTTGGCGGAAATCAGGTTCGCAGCCAGGGTCAGGTTCCAGGCCACATCCAGCTTCTCGCCGATGGCCTTGGAAATGGCGGTTTCCATAGCAGACTGCTTGTCCTCCAGCTTGGCGCGGTAGGCCATAGCAGCGCTGTTGTCAGCAATGTTGGCGGTGGAGAAGCCCATAGCAATGGTGGACTTATCCTCCAGAATGATGGATACACGGACCACATCATTGGCCGCGTACTCTTCCTTCGCAGTGTCGTCCGCCTTCCGATCCTCGGGAAGCAGGTTGGACACGCTGCCGTCTACCTTCTCAATGTGCACAGACTTGCTCCCGGCAGCGCTCACGGGGACCGCGAAGCCGCAAATCAGAGCAAGAACCAGCAGCACGGAAAGCACACGGGTTTTCAGGCGCGTTCTTTTCATCGATTTTCTCCTTTTCCAAAGTATTGCCGCAAGCGGCGTTCAATCTGCCGCGAAGCGCGGCGGAATGACGGGTTTTGGCTCTCCTGCTGCCGCTTTATGCCGCCAGGGCGCTAACGCTATAGCAGTGCAAAGTGCTAGCAAAGAGATTAGTAATATTCTAACGTATTCTGCGCAAATATACAAGTCAAAATTTCATGATTTTTTCATCATTTTTTGTCATAATTCACAAAAAGTTTTTACAGCACCTTGGACAGGAAGTCCTTCAGCCGCGGATCCCGGGGCGCGCCGAAGATCTGGGCCGGAGGCCCCTCCTCCAGGATGTGCCCGGCGTCCATAAACACCACCCGGCTGGCCACCTCCCGGGCGAAGCCCATCTCGTGGGTGACGGCCACCATGGTCCGGCCCTCCGCCGCCAGGTCCCGCATAAGGCTCAGCACCTCGCCCACCATTTCGGGGTCCAGGGCGGAGGTGGGCTCGTCGAAAAGCAGGACCTCCGGCTCCATGGCCAGGGCCCGGACAATGGCAATGCGCTGCTTCTGCCCGCCGGAGAGATTGCCGGGATAGACCCGGGCCTTGTCCTCCAGGCCGATGCGGCCCAGGAGCTCCAGGGCCTGGGCCTTCGCCTGGGCGGGGGTTTTCTTCTTCAGATGGACGGGCGCCAGGGTGATGTTCTCCAGGACCGTCTTATGGGGGAAGAGGTTGAACTGCTGGAACACCATGCCCATGCGCTGCCGGTGCAGGTCCAGATCGACCTTCGGGTCCGCCAGGTCCACCCCGTCAAACCAGATCGACCCGGCGGTGGGGGTCTCCAGAAGGTTCAGGCTCCGCAGGAGGGTGGATTTTCCGGAGCCGGAGGGGCCGATGATGGCCACCACCTCTCCCTGCCGCACGGTGAGGTCGCAGTGGTCCAGGGCCGTGACCTTTCCCCGGTGGTAGGTCTTGACCAGACCGCTGACGCGGATCAGCTCATTGCTCGTCGCCACGGCGCATTCTCCTTTCGATGGCCTCGATGGCTTTCGCCGCCGGGAAGTTGATGCAGAAATAAATGAGAGCCGCCATAACATAGGGCCCCACGGACACCAGGGTGGTGGCCGCCACATTCTTCGCCCCCCACATCAGGTCCATCATGCCGATGGTGGAGCAGATGGACGACTCCTTGACCATGGTCACGACCTCTCCGGCCAGGGCCGGGAGGATGTTCTTCACTGCCTGGGGCAGGACCACCAGCCGCAGGGCCTGGCCCCGGGACAGGCCCAGGCTCCGGGCGGCCTCGCTCTGCCCCCGGTCCACGGCCTGAATGCCCGCCCGGAAGATCTCCGCCACATAGGCGGCGCTGTTCAGCGCCAGGCAGACCACGCAGGGCAGGAACATACTGAGCTTCACAAAGCCGAACAGCTGCACATTGGGCAGGCGGATGGCGGAAAACAGGCCGAAATACACCAGGCTCAGCTGCACCAGCATGGGGGTAGACCGGAACACCGCAATATAGGCCCCGGCGATCCACCGGGGCAGCCGCCGCTTGCTCATGCGCATCAGCGCCAGTGCCAGGGCGGGCAGCACCGCCAGGGCCACCGCCGCCACGGACAGCAGCAGGGTCATGCCGATGCCCTGCCGGAAATACAGCCAGTATTTCGGCAGGAACGAGAAGTTGAAAAAGCCAGCGGGAGAGCCGGTCAAGCTCTCCCACCAGCGGGTAATGGCTTCCAATACTCCGGACATGGCCTTAGCCCTCGGCGTACTGGGCCTCAGCGTCGGCGATATACTGCTCCATGGTGCCGTCGGACAGGATCTGGGCAATGATCTTATTGATCTCGGGGAGCAGGCCCTTGGGGTCGCCCTCCTGCACCGCCACCTTGTAGGCCGCAGCCTGGCCCAGCTCCACACCGGCAACGGCCAGCTGATCGTTGGACTCGGCGTACTGCTTGGCCACGGCATAGTCCAGGACGATGGCGTCGCACTTGTCATACACCAGGTTGTTCACCAGGTCGTTCACAGAGGCCAGGCTCAGCAGGGAAGCGCCGGGCATCAGGTCCTTCACGGCGGTCTCCTTGGTGGTGGCGGTCTGCGCACCCACGGTCTTGCCGTCGAAGTCGGACAGGCTCTTGTAGCTGTCCAGGTTCTCCTTCTTCACCAGGATCAGAGGCGGATAGTCGGTGTAGTAGGCGTCGGAGAAGTCCACGGAGGCCTCCCGCTTCTCATCGGACTCCATGGCGGAGATCACGATGTCGGCCTGGCCCTTTTCCATGGCGGTGACCAGATTGTCGAAGCTTATGTCCAGGATCTCCAGCTCCAGGCCCATGTCCTGGGCGATCTTCTTGGCCACGGACACGTCGATGCCCACAATGGCATCCTTGCCGTCGGCGTCCACAATGTGGAACTCAAAGGGGGGATAGTCCGCAGAGGTGGCCAGAATCAGCTTCTGGGGCTCGGTCTCCTGGGTGCCGCTCTTGGCGCAGCCCGCAAACAGGGTCAGGCACATGGCTGCCAGCAGCAGCATTGCAATCATCTTTTTCATATTTCATTTCTCCTTTGTCCGCAGTCACGCGGTTGCTTTCTGGGCATTAGTATACCGCCGGAGGAATGAATTGTCAATGTATTTTTGCGTATAATATACAACAAGTTTTTTCCTTCAGGCAGGGGTTCCTTTGTATATTCCCGCTATTTTGCAAAATATTTGCTGTATATTTTGGATTCTATTCATTTTCGGCCAGGAAATCCGCTGTATATCCCTTTGCAATATACTGTATATTTCCGCAGGCAGCCGCTGTCCGCCCCATACGCAAAAGCGCCCCGGTTGCCCGGGGCGCTTCGTGCTATGGGGTTACCGGGATTAGTTCCCGGCGGTTTTCTTTGCGTTCATGGCAAAGCGGTACAGCACCGCCGCCAGCTCGGCGCGGTTCGCGCCCTCGCCGGGGGCCAGCTCCGTCTCGCTCCGGCCGTTGATCAGGCCGGTCGCCACGGCCCAGGACATGGCGTCTTGGGCATAGGGGCTGAGGCGCGCTCCGTCCGTAAAGGCGCTCAGGTCCGCCCGGGCAGTGGTGTCATAGCCCTCCTTCCCGGCAAAGCGGAACAGGATCGCCGCCATCTGCTCCCGGGTCAGATCCGCGCCGGGGGCAAACAGGCCGTCGCCCACGCCGTTCACAAGCCCGTTCTCATAGGCCCAGATCACGGCAGGCGCAAACCAGGCCTCCCCGCTCACGTCGGTGAAGGGGCTCTCATGCCCGGTCATATCCGGCTCGCCGGCCAGACGGTACAGCACCGTCACCAGCATCGCCCGGTTGGTCAGGGCGCCGGGGGCAAACTCGCTCTCGTTCACGCCGTTCATCATCCCGGTGCGCAGCACATAGTCCACATACCGGTGATACCAGCTGTCCTTGTTCAGATCGGAGAACGCGTCGCCGGGGCAGGTCTCGGCCACGGTCTCCCGCTGCTCGGTCTCGCCGCAGCGGCCGCAGCTCCGCTCCTCCAGGCCCTTCTCGAAGCAGTCCGCTTCCTTTACCGTGGTCCATTCGCCGAAGTCGTGGCCCAGGGCGGGGAGCTCCTCGCCGGTGGACTTCACGTCCTTGCAGCGGACGCAGATCAGGTCGCCGGTGTAACCGGCCTCGGTGCAGGTGGCGTTCTTGGCCCCGGTCAGCTCGTAAGCATGGCCCAGAGGCTGCCGGATGCTGCTGATGTAGCTGTAATCGCAGTGCTTGCAGTGGTTCTCCGTAAAGCCGTAGCCCTCGCAGGTGGCCTCCACCACGGTTGCCTCGCACTCATGGCCCTTGGCGTCTACAAAGTCGTCTTTGTAGCTATCGCCGCAGACGGAGCAGGTGTAGGTGGTGTAGCCCATGTGGGTGCAGTCCGGCTCGGTGACCACAGCCTCATAGCTGTGAGCCGTCCTGGCAATGGGCTCGGTGTAGCTCTTGCCGCAGTGGCCGCAGGTGAAGGTCCGGACGCCCTCTTCCTTGCAGGTGGGCGCCTTGGTCACGGTGCTGGTGTAGCTGTGACCGGCGGGCTGGGTGTAGCTGTCCACATAGCTCTTGCCGCAGGCGGAGCAGGTGTGGGTGGTGTAGCCCATCTCGTCGCAGGTCGGATCGGTGACGACCGCCTTATAATCGTGGCCCTTGGCCTCGGTCATGGCGTCCACATAGGTCTTGCCGCAGACGGAGCAGGTATGGGTGGTATAGCCGCCCTGCTCGCAGGTGGCGGGGGTCACGACCTCGGTGTATCTGTGGCCCTTGGCGGGAACCATGGCGTCCACATAGCTGTAGCCGCAGACGGAGCAGGTGTGGGTGGTGTAGCCCGCAGACTCGCAGGTCGCCGCCGTCACAACGTCCGTGTAGCTGTGGCCCTTGGCCTTCACATAGCCGTCCCGGTAATTGTAGCCGCAGACGGAGCAGGTATGCGCGGTGTAGCCGTCCGAAGTGCAGGTAGCGGCCACGGTCTTTTCCTCAAAGGTATGACCCAGGGCGGGGATGAAGTCCGCCTTCACCTGCTCGCCGCAGGCGGAGCAGACATAGACGGTGTAGCCCTGCTCGGTGCAGGTAGGAGCAACCGTCTCCTTGGCCGTCAGGGTGTGCTCGCTCTGGCCCTCGGCCAGCTTCTGCCACACCAGGATGGGATAGCCGCCGTTGACCTTCTGCATGCAGGTGCCGTCGGCCTTAAAGGAAGCGCCGAGCTTCGTGACGAAGTCGGAGGCCTTCATGGCCTCGGCCGTCATCTCCACAAAGACGGACGGGTCATGCATCGTGGAATAGTTCATCTTGCCGAGGCCCTCGAGGCCGCAGGCGCGGTAGTAGACGTCTTTCACCTCAAGGTAGCTGCCCTCGGAGTAGTCCGCGTGCATGACGCCGATGGCAGCGCCGGGGTTGCCGGCTGTCTTCAGACCGAGGTCGGTCACGGTGCCGACGCTGTAGCAGTTGTGGATGTAGCTCTGCGAGTAGCTCCTCATGCCAGCGTCGAGGTTGCCGACGAGGCCGCCGATGCCGCAGTAGTTCTTGTCGCTGTGGCCGGTGATCGCGCCGGAGTTGTAGCAGTCAACGATGTAGTTGACGCCGTTCGTGCTGTCGGAGCTGCTGCTCAGCGTGCCGACAAGGCCGCCGACGTAGCAGTCGCCGGTGACGGCGCCGCTGTTGTAGGAACGGGTGATGGAGGAACCATAGCGGATCTCCGCGAACAGCCCGCCGATGGCCTGCTTGCCCGTGCCGTAGGCAATGAGGCTGATCGCACCGGTGTTGCAGGAGTCAACGACCTTCGTGGATTTGACCTCAGCGCCAAAACCGCCGACCTTCGTGCGGCCGGTGATCGCACCGTTGTTCACACAGGAGATGTAGGTCGTCTTCTCACTCTTCGGAACGAAGCCGCCGACATAGTCGCCGTCGGAGGTCACAGTGCCGTTGTTGACGCAGCGCAGGAAGTCCGCATTCACCACGGTGCCCGCAAAGCCGCCGATGTAGCTCCACGGATAGGGGGCCGTGCCCTGCTTGGCCGTAACGGCAACGTCCACGGTCACATCCGTGAAGGAGACATATTCTGCGCCGCCGACGAGGCCGCCGGAGTAAGCGAAGGAGTTGCGGTAGTTTTCGGTGATGTCCAGCTTGCCGGAGAGCGTCAGGTTCTTGATCTCCGCCTTCTTGTCGGCCGTGCCCTTGACATAGCCGAAGAGGCCGAGGTACGGAGCGCCGACAGATTTGTCATCGGAATCGAAGGTGATGCTCATGCCGGTGATGCTGTGGCCGTCGCCGTCAAAGCTGCCCGCGAAGGGCTTGCTCTTGGTGCCGATGGGGCTCCAGCTCTCCACGGAGGACAGGTCGATGTTGGCCGTCATTCTGCCCTTAATTGCCGTGTTGCCGCCGTTGACCTGATCGCGGAACCAGACCAGCTTGGACGCGCTGCTGATGAGGTAATAGCCGTCGGCATCCTGCTTGGGGGTGCTCTGCAGCTCCACCTCGGCAGTCTGGGTCTTCAGGCCGTAGTTCTCGCTGTCGAAGCCGTAGGTATAGGTCAGGGTCACAGTCTCCTGATCGCTGGGGATCTTGTCCTCGGGCCAGGTGACGTAACGGGTGATGTCCCGCTCCAGGCCGTTGGCCAGGACCGCCACGACCTTCATGCCGGTGGCATCGAAGGGCTCATCGTTATAGGCGAGCTTCGTGGGCTTCTGCGCCACCTTGATGGACAGGATCTTGGAGGTAATGGCCATCAGGTAGCAGGAGTCGTTCTTGTAGTACACGGTGCCGTAGCTGTCGGCGATGGTGGAGCCGATGCAGTACTGCGCCAGGGGGGCCTTGGGGGTAAAGATCTCGCTGTAGCCGGAATCGGTCACGGTCTTGGGCGCGGTCTGACCCGGGCGGTCCATCAGGACGGACACGCCGCCGGGGGTGTAGTTATACGGCAGGTAAATGAACACATAGCCGTCCGCCTGGCCGTCGCCGTCAAAGTCCTTATCCTGGTACGCCGTGGAGACCATGGCGGAGGTCTGGGGATAGCCGACGATGCCGTAGGAGTAGGCATAGCTCATTTCGCCGGTTTCCACATCCAGGTTAATGACCTCGATGCAGTGGCCGCCGTTCTGCGAGAACTGGCCCTTATTGCCGGACACGCCCAGGTAGATCCGGCCGTTATACACGCTGGGGGTGCAGGTGGACATGATCGCGCCGGGCTTCTGTTCGCTGGTGTAGCCCTGGGCGTCCTTCAGCGCCAGGGACTTGAAGTCCGTGATCTTGCCGGTGCTCCAATCGATCTTGGCGTTGTAAATGTAGCCGCCCTTGGAGGTGAAGAACACGCGGTCGGACTCGGGATCATGAGACACGTTGCTGCGAATATCGCCGCTGCATCCGAAGTGGGAATCCAGGATCTTGCCGCTCAGCCGGTCAAAGACCAGCAGGGCGGAGGTTTTCACATAGTCGCCCTCGCCGGAGCCGTCGTCCGTGCCCACGATGCAGAGCTTGTCGGTGACATACGCGCCGGCCCAGTAGAAGCCGCCGTTGCAGCCGTAGGACCAGGTCGCCAGCTTGGCCTCCTCGGTCTGAGAGGGGTCCTCGTCGGTGACGGAGAGGGCCACGAAGTTGCCGGGCTTGTTCTCGCCGTTCCAGAAGCCTACATAAATGAAGCCGTCATGGTAGGTGGGGGAGGTGTTGGGCTGGCCGCCGATGGGATCGGTGTAGATCCACAGGGACTCCAGGGTCTTGGCGTTGAAGGCCTGGATCTTGCCGCCGGACAGGCCCACGAAGATCATGCCGTCGGCATAGGTCGCAGGGTTGATGGAGAAGCTGGAGGTACCGGCCATGGTGCCCTCTGCCATGACCTTGCCGGTGTTCACATCCAGGCGCTTAATGGTGTTGCCGGTGTAGGTGATGAGGTCGCCGTCCACCAGAATGGGGGAGCCGGGGGCAGCCGCCCAGCCGGTGCCGTACTTGGCGGCCCACAGCAGCTCGCAGTCCTCGTCGGAGGTGGGGGTCAGCGCGTTCACCAGGCCCAGGTGGTTGCTGCCGTTGCGGAAGTTCGGCCATTCGGCGGGCAGATTCCCGTCGATCTTGTCGTTCTTCGCCGCCGCGGTCAGGTTGACCTCGATCTGGCCCGCCTTGGCTTCCATGGTGTTCTGCACACCCACATAGCCCTTGGCGGTGACGTTATAGGTGTAGGAGGCGCCCTCCATCAGGGTGTACTTGCCCTCGGCATCGGGGAATACCGTATCGCCGAAGCTGTCCACCATAAAGACGGTCGCGTCCGTAGGGGTGGTCTTGAAGGTCACGACGCACAGGGGAACCTTCTTCACGGTGACGGTGTACTCCTTGGCGTCCCCGGCCGCGTTGGCGACCTTCACGGTGATGACGTTCTCGCCGTCGTTCAGGGCGATGACGTTGGAGGCGCCGCCGTTGTAGGTCACGGTGTAGCTCTCGTCATAGGGCGTCGCCGTAACGGTGACGGTGTCCGCCGTGGTCATGGCCGTATAGGCCGTGTTGGCGAAGGCGAAGGTCTCGTTCATTCTGACGCCCTCCAGGCCCAGCCCCTTCAGAGTGGGAGTCCGGTAAGAGGTCAGAATATAGCTCTGGGTGTCGCCCTCCACGCCCACGGTCACGGTCACGGTGTTGGCCTTGCCGCCCTTGGAGAAGTTCAGCAGGATCTGGCCGGAGGCCTTGCCGGAGGTGATGGCGGTGGACCGGGTCTGGTTGTTGCCCAGGTTCGTCCACTCGGCCCGGATGGTCGCGCCCTCGGGGGCGTTCTCGGACAGGGTCGCCCACAGGTAGGCGCCGGTGCCGTCCGCATCGGGGATCAGCACCTGATAGGTCCCGGCGGTCCCGTCAAAGGCAGGCTGGAAGGTATAATCGCCGGGGTTGCTGGCGGTGCCGGATTTGGTCAGCCGCAGCACGCTCAGGTAAGCGGGCGCGGGGAGCTTCGCGCCGCACACGTCGCAGACAGAGTCGTTGTCGGCGTCGGTGTGGGCCACGGGGGTCTGCCAGCTCAGCACGGGATAGGGGCAGCTGGACTGGAAGCCCTCGCCCAGGTCCGCGGCGGTCAGGGCAGCGGCGGTCACGGCGGTGCCGCCGGCGGCGTCCTTCGCCGCGGTGCTGTCCAGATACAGGGCGTTGGTGGCGGTGACGGTGCCGTTCGATCTCATATAGCCCACCAGGCCGCCGAGGTTCGCCTTCTCCAGGCAGGCGGAGCTGGTGGTGACCAGGCCCGCGTTATAGCAGTTGGTCAGGGTCAGCTCGCCGGAGTAGTGCAGGCCCACCAGGCCGCCCACACACAGGGCACGGGCCTGGGTCTGGAAATAGTGCCAGACCTTTCCGGTGTTGTAGCAGTTCTCCAGGGTGACGCCGTTGGAAACATAGCCCACGATGCCGCCCACGCCCTGCTGATCGTCCCGGCTGGGGGCGTTGTGGCAGTAGATCTCGGCGTCGTTGTAGCAGCCCTTGAAGGTCACGCCCGCAGCGGAGGCCGCGATGCCGCCCACCTGATAGCAGTGGCCGGAGATCTTGCCGTGGTTGGAGCAGTTCTCCACCAGGGTATTCGTCCGGGGAGAGGCAACCACACCGGCATAGCCCCACTCGTTGGTGGCCTTGGTGCAGGTCACGGTGGCGTAGTTGTGCAGGTTCCGCAGGGTGCAGCTGGTGGCGGAGCCGACAATGGCGGCCACAAACCGGTTGTTGCTCTCCACGGTGCCGTACACGGACAGGTTCTCGATGGTGGCCTTCCGGCAGTCGCCGAACAGCGCCCGGTAGTTCCAGCTGACGCTGGTATAGTCGCTGTTCTCCTCGGAGATGTACAGGTTGGTGATCTTGTGGCCCTGGCCGTCAAACTTGCCGGAGTAGGTCACATGGTTGTTGGAATAGTCGCCGATGGGCGTCCAGGAGCCCTTCCCCGCGCCGCAGACGGAGGAAAGGTCAATGTCCTCGGTCAGCACCGCATTCAGCGCGGCGTTCTCATCGCCGCCGTCGTTGACCTGATCGGCAAACCACTTCAGCTGGGCGGCGGTGGCGATCTGGTAAACGCCGCTTTCGTCCTTCTGGGGGGCGTTGCTGTCCGTAACGGTCACGGCGCACGCGGCGGTAAAGCCGCCGTCCTTGGTGGTGACCCGGATGGTGGTCTGGCCGGCCTTCACGCCGGTGACCAGGCCGCCGTCCACCGCAGCGACGGTGGGGTCCAGGCTCTCCCAGGTGAGATTCTTGTTCAGCGCGTCCGCAGGCTCCACGGTCGCCGTGAGCTGCACGCTCTGGCGGCGGTCCAGGGTCAGGGTGGTCTTATCCAGGCTCACGCCGGTGACCGCCACGGGAGGCGCGGGGGTATTGGAAATATCGCCGTAAACAAAGGAGAAGGTGTTGGGATAATCGTAGCTGCTGTCCTCCACGGCCAGAGCCAGCTTGTTCTCAATCAGGAAGGCCGCAGGGATCGTGGCGATCTTGTAGCCGTTCTCCTCCCGGACGGAGTACGCATAGTCGCTCATGTGGCTCCAGTCCACCTCGCCGGTATCGGGGTTGAACAGAGCGCAGTAGGAAACCAGATCCGTATCGGCAGGATAGTACACGTCCACGGTGGTTGCCTTGTCGATGCCATGCTTTCCGTCGGGAATGGTCACCACATAGTAGGGCTTATCCCCGGGGTTAGCATAGTGCTGCACATAGCAGGTCCCGGAGGTGAACTTCGTCAGGGGCTCATCCGTGGTGTCGCAGACCAGCTTCACAAAGTCGCAGCCCTCATAGGGATCGGCCTGCTCCACAGTCACCTTGGTGACGGCGGGGGCGTAGCAGGCGTCGCCCGTCCCGGCGTTGGAATCCATGGCCAGCAGGTAGTAGGTCCCGGCGGGGAGCCCGGACAGGGAGCAGACGAACTTGCTGCTGTCGGCGCTGTCCACCACAGGCTGATTGCCGCTGGGCACCTGGGCCCAGGCGCTGGTGTACAGGGTGGCAGCCAGTCCCTGGATCGGCTCGGTCTTTTCCGAACCGCCCTGGGCCACGGACTGGGTATCATATTTTAGCGTCTGGAAATTCAGGGTGCCGTTCTGCTTGACGGTGTAGCCGTCCTTGTCGAAGCAGGCGAAGGCGCCCTTGGTCCAGAAGCTCCAGTTGCTGAACATGGCCAGGTCGATCACATCGTTATCCGACAGGAGGATGTAATCCGCCGTGGAGCCCCAGCCCGGTCCCATGAGGGGATACACATGGTTCCGGTAATACATGAGGTTCTCGTCATGACCCCAGAACTGCTGCATATACATGGAGGTGGCGGAGCCGGTGATGTTCAGCGCCTTCAGGGTGTCCTGATAGGAGCCGCCCAGCAGGTCAAAGACCCCGGCGCCGGTGCCCGTATAGTCCAGCACATGGGACACGTCGTTGCCCTTGCCGCACTGGTCCTCGGGCAGGCCCAGGTAGTACCGCTCCAGCATATAGAGGTACAGGTGCAGCAGGGTGGGCCGCTTGACCACGACCTCATCCACATACTTGCCCTGGCCGCCCTCGGTGTGGAAGCGGTTGAACTGCTCCAGGCCGTAGCTCTCCAGGGTGAAGTAGGGGATGGTCACATCCACGCTGCCCAGGACCGTAGAGGCCTTGTCGTTGCCGATGATCGGCACGCCGTCGTTGGAGATGCTCACCCGAACGGTGACCTTGTCCTGATCCGTCTCGTCGTAGCCGTACTGGATGGGATCCCCGGACGCGGCGGCCGTCACCGTGATCTTCACGGAGCCCTCCACGGACAGGCCATCGGAGCAGCTGGCAACGATGACGACGGTGTAGTCCCCGGCATCGGGGGTGGTGAACTCCAGCTTGTCATTCTTGATATAGACTTTACTGCCGTAGTCCTCCTTCAGGCTGTAGCTGAGGGGATGGTTCTCGGTATCCGCGAACAGATCCGCCAGCGCCAGCTCATACAGCGCGCCGGCGGTTACCGACACGTTCTCCGGCGGGGTGATGCGGATGCTATGCTCTGCGGCGAAGGCCGTGGGGAACATGGCAAGCAGCATGGCGGCCACCAGGAGCAAGCTCACAATGCGTTTTTTCATGTTGACTTCCTTTCTGCAACATTTTGATATCCACGCCGTGCCCGGGCGATAGACTCCAAAAGGAGCCGGGCAGCGGCAGAAGCAGCGCCGCCGCCCGGGTTCTCTATGTGAAGCGGCGCAAAGGGGGAAAAGCGCCGCCTCTCTTGCCGCCGCCGGGGGAAAACGGGGCGGCTCTGCACACAAACAAAAAATGCGTCTGCCCGGCGGGAAAGCCAAGCAGACGCACTGATAGCGCAGCAAAAGCCCAGTCGGCACAACGGTGCCTTCTGGCGCACAGCTTCCCGGTGACGGCAGGAGCCCGCAGGCGCGCATCGGTGTATCTGACTCAACCGGACGAGGCCGGTATCACAGTGACCCACTCGCGGGGCTTCTCACCCCATTCCGCCGCCGGGAAAACCCGGGCGCGCGCTTGCGTTTGAATATGCAGGATCGGCAGAAATCTACCAATCCTTATTATACAGGCTCTGCCTTTTAATTGCAAGAGGATTTTTTGGTAGAAACGTCAATTTTTTCTGTCTTTCTTGACAGAAGCCTGTCCGTCATGTAAAATAGGACGTACTAAGACCACTTTCCGCAAAGGGGATCATATCATGAGATTTCTAAGCTTCGGTTCCGTGAACCGGGATATTGTATACGCAGTGGACCACATCGTCCGGGAGGGGGAGACCATCTCCAGCGCCCGGCGCACCGAGGGCTGGGGCGGCAAGGGCGAGAACCAGGGCATTGCCCTGGCCAGAGCCGGGGCCGAGACCTATCTCGCCGCCCGGGTGGCCCAGTCCGATCTGGCGCCCCTGAGCGCCCTGCTCCGGGAGCAATACGGCATCGACCCCCGGTACCTGGCTCCCAGCGAGGAGCCCACGGGGCACGCCATCATTCAGGTGAACACCGCCGGGCAGAACTGCATCATCGTCTATCCCGGGGCGAACCGCACCATGGACGAGGCCTATATTGCCCAGGTCCTGTCCGGCTTTGAGGCCGGGGACGTGGTGCTGCTGCAAAACGAGATCAACGCCGTGCCGGAGATCATCCGCCAGGCCAAGGCCCGGGGGCTGCGGGTGGCGCTGAATCCCTCCCCCTTTACGGAGGAGATCCTCACCTGGCCTCTGGAGCTGGTGGACCTGTTCGTGCTCAACGAGGTGGAGTGCCGGAGCTTCTGCGGGGCGGAGGACGCCCTGGCCCTCCGGGCGCGCTATCCCGGCGCCGAGGTGGTGCTGACCCTGGGCGGCCGGGGCTCGGTATTCGCCGGGCAGGCCGGAGTGTTCCATCAGGGCATTTATAAGGTCAAGGCCGTGGACACCACGGCGGCGGGAGACACCTTCACGGGCTACTTCCTGCGGTCGTATTATGAGGGCGGGGACCCCGCCCGGGCCCTGGACCTGGCGGCCAAGGCGGCGGCCATCACCGTCTCCCGCAGCGGCGCGGCGGCGTCGATTCCCGCGGCGGCGGAGGTAGCGGCCTTCTCCGCGACCTGACCCCGGAAAATTGAATATCAGGCAGGAGCGCGCAAAAGCCGCTCCTGCTTTTTTCTGGGGCAAACGGTGATTTTTGAGGCACGGAGCGGGTTCTTAAACAATTCGTAAACATTGCCCCCCGGCCGTTGCAATTCCCCAAAAAGGGCCTATAATAAAGGCAGAAATTCTCGTTTGACCAGGTGATTGTATGTTTCAAAAATTAGGGCAGTGGCTCCGGCAGTTCATGGCGGGGCGCTACGGCGGCGCAGATAAGCTCAACATGGTCATCCTCGCCTTCGGCGTGGTGCTGAGCCTGGTGGGGGCCCTGGTCCGCGTGCCGCTGCTGACGCTGCTGGCCTATCTACCCATGGTCTGGGTGCTGTTTCGCTGCCTGTCCCGGAACACCTATAAGCGGTATGAGGAAAACCGGAAGTTTTTGCAGTTTTTTGACCGGCTGAAGGACCGGGACCACCGCTATTACCGCTGCCCCAAGTGCAGGCAGCTGGTCCGAGTCCCCAAGGGCAAGGGGAAGATTTCCATTACCTGCCCCAAGTGCCGGGAGCGCTTTGTGAAGAAAACCTAATGCGGCCGGAAGGACTGGCAGGGAGGACGGGTCGTCCTCCCCGCCGGTCCTCAGACAATCAAGAAACCCCCGGACCGTTAAAATGCAGAATCAAACACGAGAGGGGTTCTGGGTTTTTCGCAGCACTTTACAGGCCATATAAAATCAGGAAAAGTTCGGAATTCTAGAAAAAAACAGCATTTTAACTTCCTGCGCAACTCGCATCCTACCGTACCTCTGTACGCCGACGGATGCGAGTTGCTTGTCTCCGGCGCTTTCTTGATGTCTGGCAGCGTGCCAAAAACAAGTTTGTTGACACGCTGCGGACCGGCAGGGGGCAAACGGGGCCGCAGGAGCTATACTTTTGATTCCTAGGTATTGATTTTCATTCCTTGTGTCCTGTAAAATAAATGCGGAATGGAAGGGGGAGCATTATGCCAAACAAATCGGAACTGACGAATTTTCGCCGGGGCGTTGCGCCGCTGAGCCTGCTGGCCCTGCTGAGCCGGGGCGATATGTATGGCTATCAGCTGGTGCAGGAGATGGCCCGGCAGAGCGGCGGCACCCTGGCCATGCAGGAGGGGTCGCTGTACCCCGTGCTGTACCGCCTCCAGGAGGCGGGCTATATCTCGGACTACCGGGTCAAGGTCGGAAAGCGGATGACCCGGGTGTACTATCACATTGAGCCGTCGGGGGAGGCCTTTCTAAAGGCCCTGGCGGAGGAATACACCGCCGTGACCGACGGCGTATTTCGGATTCTGCGAGGTGACGCCGATGAACACGCAGAATAATTCCCTCCGGACCTACTGCCGCAGGGTAAGCCGTCTGCTTCCCTGGGGCGGGCGGCAAAAGAGAGCGCTGCTGGCCCAGCTCCGGCAGGAGCTGACTGCCTTCCTCCGGGAGCACCCTGAGGCGGGGGAGGCGGAGCTGACCGCCCGCTTTGGAAAGCCGGAGGACTTGGCGGCCTCCTATGTGGAAAACGCCGGAACCAAGAAGGTCCTGACGGCCCTGCGGACCCGCAGGCGGGTGTGCGCTACGCTCCTGGCGGCGGGGCTGGCCCTCGTCCTCCTTTTCGCCGGGTATACGCTGGGGGTCCGGAACGCCTTCGCCCGGTACCGGCAGCTCTTCAAGGATGCCGCAACCGTCTCCGTCAGCAGTGACGCGCCGGTCTCTATCCCGGCAGGAGGGAACAAATGACACAGAATCGTCGGACCTTACGCGCCTATTGCCGCCGGGCTTGCAGCGCCCTGCCCGGCTGTTGGAAGGAAAAGAAATACTTTGCCCGGCACCTCCGGGGCAGCGCCGAGGCCTTTTTGGCGGAGCATCCCGATGCCGGAATGGGGGAGCTGGAGGCAGCCCTTGGGGAGCCGGAGGACCTGGCGGCGGCTTTTGTGGAGAGCGCCGGGACGGCGGAGCTGCTCACCCTGATCGCCCGCAGACGCCGCAGCGTCCGGCTGGTCGCCGCTGTGTGCGCGGTGGTCCTCCTTGGGGCGGTGGCGTTTACCTGGCGGTCGCTTCGCAAGGTGGAGATCGCCACCCAGGGAACGCTTACCGTAGCGGTATCCGAAAACGGCCCCAGTCTGCCCAAGCCGCGAATCAGGCCTTAAAAAAAGAAGGCCGCCTTGGGCGGCCTTTCCAAAGCCCGTCAGTTAGCACATTCTAACCAGCAGGCTGAAAGGAGCACGCGCATCCATCCCGCCCTCCGGCGTGCCGGGGCCCACGCTGCAAGCAGCTTCCGCCAGAGCCATAGAGCGCCGGGGCCTGGCACGGCCTGCTGGTGGTCATGCCCGCCCTGTGTAATCCGGACTATGCGGGCATGGCCCTGCTCCACGCAAGGCTGGTCCGGGAGACTCCCCGCGCCAACGGCTGCAAATGCGGCTATCCGATCTGTGGGGACCGGGACCCGTATCTGAAGTCCCATCCCGAGTACCGGAACGAAGCCGGTTACCGGCGAAATCGATCCATTTAAGGAGGAATCCATATGCAGTTTGAAACTCTGGGAGACAAGCGCAATCCTGCCGTCCTGTTTTTCCACGCCATGGGCGTCACCGGCGCAAGCAGCGAGCCGGTGGCCCGGGCCCTACAGACCCGCTATTTCTGCATTCTGCCCACCTCCACGGTATACTGCCCCGGGCAGCGGTACCGCAGCAAGGCCGATGAGGTGGGGCAGGTGGAGGAATTTCTCCGGGCTCAGGAGGTCACGGAGCTTGCGCTCCTGGTGGCCTCCTCCCTGGGAACAGACCTGGCCCTGACCTTCCTGGCCGAAACAAAGGTGCCGGTGGGGCACGTTTTCTTTGACGGCGGGCAGTTCGCCCAGATCAGCCGGGGGACCCGGCGCCTTATGGTCCCGTTTCTGTATCTCGCCATCAAAAGCCTGTACTGGTCCCGGGGCCGGACCCTCAAGCGCCTGCTCTGGTGCGACAGCGACGCCATCCGCCCCTATTTCATCGCGGCGGGCAAGGCGCTGACCTACGGGAACCTGCGCCGCCAGCTGGCGGACAGTCTGGAGAACAGGCCCTTTCTGCCCCTGCCGGAGGACCTGCAGCGGCGCGTCTATTTCGAGTTTGGCAGCGCTGAGGAGCATTTCAAGTACCGGGACGCGGTGCGCCGGGCCTATCCCCAGGGCAATTTCCCGGTCTTTACCGGCCATAACCATATGCAGTATCAAATTCAGGACCCTCGGGGCTTTGCTGGATTGCTCCTATACCTTGCGCAGCAGAGCCGTCTGCCGGAGCTCCCCTTCCTCAGAAAGGAAACGCCGTTCTGAAATACACAATCAAGAAAAATGCCGTCCGGGAGGCCTTGATGCTCCGGACCTGGCTGAAGAGCGCCGAAATGCGGGAGGTTGGAGCCTATTTTGCCGTCTCGGACGCACGGCGGATGAAGATACGGAGCGTGAAGCTCGAATTCGGCGGCGCGCAATGACCGCCCCTACACGGAACAACGCCCTCCCCATGGGCCTGCAAGCCAGGTCCGGCGGGGAGGGCGTTGTTTTGTCAAATCGTTCCGGCAGGGGCCGCCTTTAGTCCCCGTGCCGGCGCAGGCGGCGGAGCCGGGGAAGGATCAGGTCCTTGGCATAGCGGCAGGACTCCCGCTCCGTCAGCGCCAGCACCCCGAAGAACAGGGGCAGAATTATCACGCAGCTCAGCGCCGCCCAGGCGATCAGCCGGAAGTAGCTGCTCAGATCCACCTGGCGCAGCAGCAGCCTGCCGCCCGCCGTCACCCCGATGAACAGGGCCAGATTCAGCAGCCACCGGCGGTAGGTTTTCCAGGCGCTGCGCCCCAGAATGATCCGGTTGGCATAGAGGATGATGTCGTTGGTCCGGTAAAGCAGCGCCGCAATGGTCCCGAAGAGCACGCCGTAAATTCCGAAGCGGAACACGCAGATCAGCGACACCGACACGTTAATCGCCGCCTCCAGAATGGCCCGCCACTGGGTCTGCTTGAAGTGCCCGGCGTACTCGATGATCTGGGAGGAGGACGCCCGGCCGTTGGACAGCAGATAGGTGGCGATCATCAGATAGGGAAGAGAATCGTCCAGGTAATTGATGTCCGTGACCCCGGCGGTGTACAGCCGCAGGAAGGGCTCGATAAACAGCCCGGCGATGCAGTACAGGCTGAAGGTCAGCACCATGTTGAACAGCTCATACAAATCGATCAGCTTCAGCGACCGCTGGCGGTCGGTGTTGAAGGCCTGGCCCAGGATAAAATTCGCCCCGGAAAAGTTGGTAATCGCCGTGGAGATAATGTTGAACAGCATCGCATACATGGCATAGACGCTCACGGTCTTGAGGCCGCACAGATAGGTCAGCAGAATGGTATCCGTGTTGGAGAAGATCAGCCCCGTAACCTGGTGCACCAGAGCATTTTTGCTCTGGGAGATGGCCCCGTAGTCCGGCGCGGCATCCCGGCGCAGCCAGGGATACTGCTTCCGCACATAAAGCAGAAGAAAAACCACTTGGGCCGCGTTGAACATCAGATACACCAGCTGAAGCACGACCAGATCGCATCCCAGCACCAAAAGTGCAATCTTTGAAAAGTTGGTGGCAATATTCATGATCAGGGTCAGGTTGGTCAGAATATAGCCATGGCCCTCCGCCTGTAAGAGGATAATATACTTCCCCTGATAATAGTATTTGATGACCCCGGGCATTCCGCTGAGGAACATCACCGCCATGATCTGCCAGGTCGGCAGAGTGGACTGGAGCGTCAGGGGGAAAACAAAGGTCAGCAGCAGTACGATTACAAAGTACCACCGGCCAGTGCGCCGGTAAAAGTGCCCCACCGCCGCAACGATCTCGCTGGTTTTCCCCCGGTCGTCCCGGGCCAGGGGCGCGTAAAGGGCCTGGGTCGCAGCCGCCCCCACCCCCGCCTCCAGCAGGGCCACATAGGTCAGCAGGTTGTTTACCGTCGTCATGAGGCCGTTGGCCTCGGAGCCCAAGTTCACCAGCATCAGCCTGGGCACCACAATGCCCAGGAGAATGGAGACCAATTGACTCAAAATGTTCGATAGAATATTTTTAATGCCTTTTTTGCTGTTATTCATGATACTCGCTTTCAAAGAAATGGGCTCCGGCAGTGAACTCCTCCACACCTCATATAAGCCAAACTTTTATGTCCTTTTTCTCTTTATATAGGAGCGTACTAAACCTTTTACATATTGGAAAGTGTCTCTTTCTGTCAATGCTATTGCTCCGGCAAACAGCAATAGAAACGCAACACAAAATACGGCCGCCCAGAGAAGTAACTTGAAATAGCCATCCAGTATGATGTGACTTAAAATCCATTTTCCCCCTGTGGTCACTCCTACAAACAATCCGAGGTTTACAATCCATCGCCGGTACGTTTTCCACGGGCTGCGGCCTAAAATTTTCCGATTTGCATACAGGATCATATCGTTTGTCCGATAAAAAAGCGCCGCAATTGTTCCGGCCAATACTCCATAAATTCCAAAGCGGAATACGCAAGCCAGAGAAACCGAAACGTTTATCACCGCTTCCCCCATGGACCTTCCTTGTGTTAGCTTGAAATGCTCTGCGAAATTGATTGTTAAATTAGCAGATTTGCGGCCGCAGGACAACAAATAAGTTGAAATGAACAGAGGCGGTAGCCACGGATCAATATAGTTTACATCCGTTACTCCTCGCGTGTATATTCCCAAAAACGGAAGAATAAAACAATAAGCAACAGCATAGAGTGCAAAAACCAGCGCCATATAGCACAATTCATACAAGTCCAAATAGCGGACATAACGTTCCCGATCCTTGTGATAGGTCTGTCCTAACACAAAGGTAACGCTGTCTGTCACCGTGTTCAAGAATGTACTTATCATGCTGAAGAGAAGCGTATACATAGAGTATACGCTGACTACCTTAAGCCCGCAGGCAAACGTCAAAATAACAGTGTCTGTGTTGTTGAATACCAGGCCGCTGATTTGATGCACCAATACGTTTTTACTTTGCGCAATCGCCTTATAGTCTGGCTGCACGGACAAATCTAGCCACCCATAGTTTTTCCGAATATACAGGCAAATATAAACCATCTGCGCAAGGCTGACAACAAAGGTTATCACTTGTACCGCTACAACATCATAGCCCATAGAAATGGCACAGATTTTTGCGACATTTGTTAAAACATGAATAATTGTATTCAGATTTGTAACGATATAATTTTTTCCTTCAGCCTGTAAAAGAAGCTTGTATTTCCCATGGAACAGAAAGTTTACTGCATTTCCAAGTCCATTGAATACAACAACAAGCGCAATTGTCTCTTTCGGAATTTCTGATTGAATTAAAAGCGGGTAAATGACCGCAAACAGAAGAATACAGCCGCAATAAATGCAGCCGGTTCGCTTATAATAGCGATTTGTTGCAGACAATACCCCATTGGTTCCCTTGCGGTCACTTTGCCCAATCGTCCGGTATAAGGCCTGTAGTGCCGCAGTTCCAATTCCCGCTTCAAGCAGCGCAATATATGCGTAAATCTGTGTGACAGAGCTAAGTAATCCGTTTACCTCAGAGCCATAATTTGTTAGAAACAAACGCGGCAGAATTGCTCCCAGCAGAATCGAAACCACCTGAGAAAGTATACCAAAAATCAAATTATAGGTTGTCCTTTTGCGATTCATTTCAGTCTCCCTTGCCAATTCGCCATGTCCGAATGACCGTCTTTGCCGCAATGTACCATTTATGCTTTATACAAAATAAAACTGCCCGTATATGCAGCGGAAGTCCCTTTCCATAGTTTAGCGCTGAGGAGAAAAACGGATCCCGCATAATGTTATCCATCTTTTTTCGCTCTCCCCTGGCATCTATCTGCCGCATATAGATTATCGTATTATAAAGATAAGAATAATAAAATTGGGAGAGATCAAGTGCCAAGTTCATCTCTTCAGCAGCCGCCAGCAACTTTTTTCGATTTTCTGTCCACTCTTCAAACTGCCTCTCTCTCAGCATATGCATGGTACTGTTTGAATTCTGCACATAATGATACAGGGCGACGCCCAAAACAGAAACCCTATTCGCTTGCTTTAGCTGTTCAAAATTAAACCAGAAATCCTCTCCCCGTTGCAGCGTTTCATCCAGCTGCGCACCGTTTTCTTCTAAAGTACGCTTGCGGTATAATTTATTGCACATTGATGCCAGGCCATTGGTGCTGCTTGTGAAAAAGTGAGCGAAGAGTGCTTTGCACTCCGCTCCGCTATACCGCCCCGGCTCGCAGCAAAGTTTTGCATTCCGGCTTTCATGTCCGGTGTCAATTGAATAACCGCATATTACAATTTCAGCATCGCTTGCCTCTGCCTCTTCCAGCATAAGCTTCAGCATATTTGCCTCAACATAATCATCCGCATCCACGAATGAAAGGAACTCCCCCCGCGCTAAGCGCAGTCCATCATTTCTTGCCGCAGATACGCCCATATTCTTTTTATGAATCACTCGAACGCGGGAGTCTTTTTCCGCCCATTCGTCACACTTCTGCGGACTTCCGTCCGTTGAGCCGTCCTCGATCAGGAGAATCTCCAAACGCGGCTCTGTCTGTTCTAAAAGAGATGAAACGCAGCGGCCGATTTCTTTTTCTGCGCAGTATACCGGGACAATCACCGACACCTTTGGCTGCTCCAATATGCTCATCTCAACTTGGCCCTCTCTCATTTTTTTTATTTCACAAACGCTTAAGCCGCTTTTTTATTTTATGCGCAAGTTTTCTAAGGCTTGAAACCCGTGGAACAATCCGGTTCACTTCCTTTATAATCCCGATATCCGCATATTCCGCAAAGAAAGTTCCTCGATGAGGATTGCCTCGGTCCGGTGCGCGTAATCTTGCATTTCCCTCTGCCAGCACATGAACGGGCACTTCCTCAAGCTGCATTTCTTTTTGCAGTGCAGGAAGAATTTCCGCTCCCTTCGTACTGTTAATCAGTATCATCGAAACCCCTTCATGCGGATTTAGCCCCACATAATTCTCGGCTCCCCAAGCGTCTCCAATCGTCAAATCTGAAATACGCTCTGTTCTGGCAAAGGGGCATATACTACAGGATGGACGGAAAAATAGGCCGTTCGCAAATCCTCTCAGAAATGCGTTGGTATCATAGTCCGTTACCTGCGTTCCACCATCCTCAAAATGTATCTCTGCGCATTTGGAGTCCCATTCTCCACTTCTTTTATGTTTACAGCGAAAATCGATTCTCTGTATCCTTCTTCCACATTTCTGCTCATATTCCTGCAAGTAGTTTTCCAACACCCGGCTGCTTGGCACACCATGGCAAACTAAGTCTACACACAACAAATTAGGAGCCCTTTTCCCTAAATACGACTGAAGTCCAGCAATTTGGCAGGGGGTCCCCGTAAAAATGACCCGCCTTCCAGCTTCCAGCAGCGCTTTGCACTGCTTGTATGAATCTCCGATTAAACTTTGTACATATTTTGACTTATGAAATCGTTCGTATGCGGCTATCGCTGGTTCGCAATCATGCACTGCCTCGCTTCGATTTTTCCAGGCAGCGCCAAACACCACTGCGTCTTCAGGTACAGACTTAATAATCGCCGGAAATGCGCCGCCGGAGGCACTCTCTTTACGCGCGCTATTCTCCTTCACAAACCCAACAAGTCCTAAACTGGGAAATGTGCCGATATGCTCCGCTTCTACCGGGCAAGCTCTGCGACAAAGCCCGCAATTTATACACCGTGCAGGTATTACCTTCGGATAGAGAAAGCCCTCCTCATCCTCCTGCATTTCTATTGCGCGCCTTGGACAAATCTGCGCGCAAGCTCCGCAGCCAAAGCACATTTGCTTGTTACCGGATTTCAGATAACTTATCATTTCTCCAATTTCTCGTTTAATACGGCCGTTAACATGGTAGACGAGGTTCCTGCTGTGTGTGGCAGAAATACCATCTCGACCCCCGTTCCCTCAAAGTCTTTAGCATATTTTTCATAAAGTACGGATCCCTTCCAGTCATCTCCATGAAAAAGCGCGTCAAAATGCAGCGTTTCCCAAGCTTTCCGCTTGTCCATTGTAGTCTGCGGTACTACCCGATCCACATAGCGAATCGCCGCAACAATCGCAGCCCGCTCCTCAAACGGGATAACAGGCTTTTTATGCTTGTACTCCAGCACCGCCTCATCCGTACTTACTCCCACAATTAAATATTCACACAGTTCTTTTGCTCGCTTAAGAACATTCAAATGGCCAATATGAAACAGGTCAAACACACCTGTCGTATACCCGACCCTGTATTTTTTCCCCTCATTCATTGCCCTGCACTCCTCTGTAGTCTTCCCAACCGCACTCTGTATCGACAAGCTTTGTTCCGTGGACTGTCTTTCTCTCTTCCTCTGGCGGTAGTCTCATATAATCCGGTCCATACAAGCTCTCCAGCACCTTTTGATAGGCAACCGGCGCCGGGAACCAGTATCCTTCAAACTGAAGTCGTACGCCATCGCCGAACCATTCCCTGGGCACAACTTTTCTTGCATATTTACGATTAGATAAATATACAACGTATTTGGTATCGAGCCGATTATACTTTTGCAGATAAGTATCGTACCTCTCCTTATACTTCTGTTCATTCCAAGGAGGGATCCACCCGATTACCGTTTGGAAAATTCTCATTTTTTTCCCGGCTCTCTTGAAATGCTGCTGAAATCGATATTGATAGATGAAATTTAACCGGTCAATCCTGTTCCCGCGCATCTTCCGCATCCAATGATTGTTCGGTGCATTATCGATTGGAAAAATATCAACATTGATTCCTTCCGCTGTTCCAGCTCTTCTAACTCCGCTAATAAATGCCGTATGCCGATCATGAAGCTTCGCCCACGGATTACTTGTCAGCGGATCAGATTCTATCGTTTGCAGAAAATAGTGGTCCTTCTGCAAATATAAATCGCAGGCCTTCAAAAATCTGCTATAGTCACTGCGAAACATAACAACATCAATATCATCGTCCCAAGGAATAAAGCCCTTGTGTCGAACCGCACCAAGCAAAGTGCCTGCATAAATATAGTATTTTATCTGTTCCTTTTCGCAAATACGATCAATCTCCAAGAGAAGATTCAAAGATTTTTCTTTTACTCGGGCCATCTCATCCATTGCTTTCTTCATCTCCCATTTTTCCTCTCCCCGTCAGACGGCGCAGGACCCGGCCCAGCCGCGCCCGGATCCGCCGGTGCTTCGGCAGCCAGCTCATGGAATACCAGTGGATCGAATAGGTGCAGGGGGTCTTGCGCAGCCGCCCGGTCACGCTGTCCAGCGGGTTAAAATACGCCGCCGGATACACGTGGATCCCCGCCACCTGCTGCTCGCTTCCATCGGCCTTCAGGCCGAAGTCCTCCAGCACCCGGGTATTCACCACCGGGCAGCCGGTAGGGGCGGGCGCGCCGTCCGGCCCGGTGTAAGACAGGGTCCGGTAGGCCTCGATCATGGCCCGCACCACACGGTGGTGGGCCTGGGCCCCGAAAACCTGCCCGCTGTTGACGAACCGGTCGTTTTCAAAGCCCAGGAAGCCCTCGTCCCCCAGCAGGGGGGTAAAGTCCCGCAGGACCTCCACATCCGTGTCAAAATACACGCCGCCGTACTGCTCCAGCACCAGCAGGCGCATCACGTCCGACACGAAGGCAAATTTTTTCGCCGCATAGGCCTCCGCCATAAAGGGAATCGCCTGAAAGTCGCAATTATCCTCATTCCACTCCCGGATCTCAAAGTCCGGGCAGAACCGCTTCCAGCTGTCGATGCACTTCTGTGCCTTGGGCGGCTTCTCCCCCCGACCGAACCAACAATAGTGAATGATTTTGGGAATCATAACGCCTTACCTCACAAGCTTTTGTATTGGTCTGCTCAGCCAATTCACCACGTAGGAAACCGCAAGAGACAAGGCAAGCAGAAGCAGGAAAATCAGGACCGGATACTTTGCCCGAAACACAAATCCTTCAAATAAATTCGCATAAAAGAACATATGAACCAGCCAAATGTTACCTGAATGCACTCCTAAATAGGCCAACCCCCGTTCTATCCAGGTCGGCAGCGGCAGCACACAAAGAATGGAAATTATGGCAATTGCTGTAAAAGCTGCAATATAAAGGGACTGCACAAAGGCATGAAACACCAGCATTCCCACAACTACGGCGATGCTTACTACATATAGGCACGCATGGTTCATATTGATCGTTTTTTTGTATAGTAAGTTTAAGATATTATTTTTAGCGAATAGCATCCCGATAAGATACGGAAAATAGGACGTTCCCAAAAGCCCAACCCGCATAATAGCCCAGGAAAGGACCGACAGCGAACTTGCTCCCCAACCGAAAAAACGGATCCCATAGCCAACAGTATAGAAAGCAAAGGCAAACAAACCCGCAAGCCAAGCCGGAAGCCGCCGCACAAGTTGGCAGGAAAGCGGCTGGAGGAGGATCAGTAGAATGTAAGTATTTACATACCACCAAGCCCCGTTATAGCTATTTCTAATCGCGAAGAAATTCAGCAGGAATTCCTCTAAACTTCCAGGAATTCTTTCATCCCGTATTATCATCCCGGTAACAGCCGTCATAATTGCAATCACCCAAAAAGAAATCAGGAACTTTAGAAGATGCTTCCATCTCTCCCTTCCCGGGACCGCTTTTTCAAATTGGAGCTCATGGGCATAGCCGCTGATAAAGCAAAACATTGCCACGCAAACATCCCCAAATAGGCCAAAATAGTAAATGAGCGGCGTACCCCCAACCCATAACAGTGGTGTATATGGAAGATTCGCCTTTCTGCAAAAAAGGTGGAGCATCAGCATGGAAAGGATTGCAGCACCCTTCAGCACCCGTGACTTTTGCTTTGTCATTTTTTCACTCCATAAGCCCGTAAATTTTCTCGATCTCCCGGCGGTTGGTATAATCCCGGGCCTCGCAGTTCTCCGCCAGCCGGGCCATGCGCCCGGGGTCCCGGAGCAGGGCGGCGATCCCGGCGGCACAGCCCTCGTTGTCCAGGGGCACGATCACGCCGTCCACTCCGTCGGTCAGCTGGCTGGCCGAGGTGGCGTAGTTTGTGATAACCACGGGCTTGCCCAGCAGCTGCGCCTCGCGCACGGTGACGGCCTTGCCCTCATAGCGGGATGGCTGCACATACAGCGCGCACGCCCGCATATAGGGGTAGGGGTTGTCCTTCTTCCCCAGGATGAGGACCCGGTCCTCCATCCCGGCCTCGGCAATCCTTTGCCGGATCAGCCCTTCGTCCCCGCCGTAGCCGATGAGGTACCACTTTACATCCAGCCCCATGCCCACCAGCCGGCGGCAAATATCCGGCACATTGTCGAAATTCTTCGCGTCGCAGAACCGCCCCACGGAGAGCAGCGACAGGCCCTCTGCCGGGATCTCCGTCTGGGGCTGCCGGGCCTGCGACCGGATCAGCGCCTCCGGCAGGATGTTTTCCACGGTCCGCACCCGCCCGGCCAGGGTGGGAAATACCTGGGCGAAGCCCCGGCTGACCTCCTGGGAAACGCCGCATATGGCGTCGTAGGCCCCCCACATGGCAAGCTCCGCTGCCCGGTCAAAGGAAATCGCCGTATAGTCCGTATGGATCCAGGCTGCATACTTTTTTGCCTTGACCCGTTCCCGCGCAAAATAGTGCGGGGTCAGGAAGCTGATCGCAAGATCATACGTTTTGTCCGAAATCTGCGGCATATACGGCAGGGTATACCGGTGGCTATAGGTCAGGGCCGTAACGGAGGGCTTCTCGCCGGGGTGCCCCTTCTCAAAGTGCCGCGCCGTAAGCTTTCCCCGCAGTCGCCCGCAAAGCACGCCGAATTGCCCGGTTTTGAGGAGCGACGCCATCGGCACAGCCAACGACGCATACTGCGGAATCTCCGGTAGAAGGTTGACTTTGGCGTTCAGATAGGGCAGCAGCTCCCCGGTGTGGCGCATCAGGAAAAGGTCCACGTCATAGCGCTCATAGTCGATGGCGTCCAGCAACCCCAGCAGGCTCCGCTCCACGCCGCCCAGCTCCATAGCCTGGGATACAATTAGAATCGAGTTACCCATGGCGCTCCCTTTCTCTGCTTCTCTCCGCCCGCTCCCACTTCAGCAGGGACGGGTCTGCCAATATCCGGCCGAAACGGTAGGCAGCCGGCACCCGGTACAGCAGCCGGTACCGCAGCCGCTCCCGCAGGGGCAGCCCGGCTTCCGCCCAGCGCGCTCCGCAAAAGGCATACAGGCCGGCACAGCACGCTTTCCGCTCGGCCCGGCCGGGCCGAAACATCTCCAGATAGCGGTAAGAGAGCAGGTCCCGCAGCATCTCATGCAGCACGATCTGCCGCCCGGCCCGGGCGCCGATGGCGTCGTAGTGCTCCTTCCAGTAGAGCGCCACCCGGATCTTTGCTCCGTGGCTCTGGGTATGTACCAAGGAGCCCTCCCGCTGGAAATAGCGGTACAGCTTTTCCTCCGTAACAGCGATCCGCGTCTGCTCGCTTCTGCACAAAAACAGCAGGTTGAACACGCTGTCCTCCCCCATGGAGATCTCCTCGGGTCCGTGGACTCCGCGTACCAGGCCGCTTGCATAGATTCGCCCCCATAGCAGGGTTCTTGCCCGCCAGAACTTCAGCGTGCCCTCCACGCCAAAGCTCCGGTAGGGGATCTCGCCTTCGGGCAGGGGCGCATCCGCTGTCCGCTCGCTGCACGGTTCATAATCGCAGATCACCACATCCGCGCCGCTGCTGTGCTGCACCGCCATCAACCGTTCAAAATACCGGGCATGGACCCAATCGTCCCCGTCTATAAACGCAGTGAAGTCCCCGGTGATCCGGTCGATCGCGGCGTTCCGCGCGGAGACAAGTCCGCCGTTTTCCTTTTCTATGACCTGCACGCGGCTGTCCCGCGCCGCATAGGCGCTTAAAATCTCCCGGGTGCGGTCGGTGCTGCCGTCATCGACGCATAGCACCTCCAGGTTCCGGTAGGTATTGCCAAGCACGGAATCCAGGCAGCGCCCGGCATAGGCCTCCAGATTGTAAAACGGGATACAGACCGATATTTTTTTCTCTTCCTGCAAGGCTGCGTCCTCCTAGACCCGCTCCCGGTTTTTTCTCCGAATCACCCCGGTCAGCACCCACCCCGCAGGCGTGCAGAGCACAGTCAGCAGCTTTTTGGGGGATTCCCGGATATAATGCCGGTTCCCGGCCAGCTGGCTGCTGGAGCAGTAGTGGATGCAATCCATCACCAGCCGCTTGGACGACTCCGGATAGCGCATCTGCACCGTCCGCCAAAAGGCGAAGCCCCGGGGATTTTTGTAATACTGCCGGTACATATTCAGGCTGGAGCCGTCCTGCTGGTACTCCACGTTGCACAGGACCTTGTCCAGCACCGCCAGCTTATAGTCCTGATCGATCAGCAGGTACTTATAGGCCAGGCTCACATACTTTTCCCTCTCAAACACGGGGTACTCCGGATAGGCATTTATAATATCCGTCCGGTAGACCAGCTTCTTATCCCCGGCGCCGCCCTGGGCGTAATAGCCGGAAAGGGTGGTCTGGGTCATGCCCTCCGGAAAGCCCTTGCCGATGATATGCCCCTCAAAATCCGCGTCCAGGCCGATGAGCCCCGCGTAGCCCTGATCCCGGACCTGCTCCCATTTGCGCAGGATGCTCTCCACCGCGCCCTCGGCCAGAGCGTCGTCCGAGTCGATGCAGGTATTCAGCTCCGTATGGATGTTGGCATAGGCCACGTTATGCGCGGTGTGCATTCCGCCGTTTTCCTTGTACCGGTATTCGATCGCGAAGCCGTTGTCCCGGCTCTGCCACTGCCTTACCAGGGCGGCAGTCTCATCCGTAGACCCGTCGTCCACGATCAGCCAGAGGAAATCCTTGCAGCTCTGGCGGCAAAGGCTCTCATAGGTCCGGGGGAGGGTATGGGCCCGGTTATAGGCCGGTGTAAAAACCGTCAAGACCGGCTCAGCAGGTTTGTTCATAAGCATTCTGATAAAACTCCTGTAGTTTTACGGCTTCGGTCGCGATGTCAAAGCCATGAGCGGCAATCTCCGCCCGGCGGTCCGTACGGGGGAAATTCCGTTTCTCCAGCACCCGCTCCGCCCAGGCCTCCGGTCCCGCCGCCAGAGGCACGATCTCCACAAGTCCATGGGTCAAAATACATTCTTTGGGAATCCCGTCGGAAATCAGGCAGGGGAGCCCGGCGGCCTGGGCCTCCACCATGGTCACCGGAAGCCCCTCAAACAAAGAGGGAAAGGCGAACACATCCATGGCCTGCATCAAATCCGCCACATCGCTGCGGACCCCCAGGAAGCGCACCCGCTCCGCGATCCCCAGGTCCCGGACCTTCTGCTCGATCCTGGGCTGGTCCTCTCCGCCGCCCACCAGCAGCAGCACCGCGTTGGGCTCCCGCTTCAGCAGGGCGGCAAACAGCTCGATCAGGAAGGGGTGGTTCTTCTGCTTGTTGAACCGGCCCACATGGCCCACCACAAGCTCCCCGGTCAGCCCCAGGTCCTGCCGGACCGCCTGCCGCCGCCGGGGGTCGTAGGCATATGCCGCCGCGTCTATAGCGTTATTCAGCATGATAAAGCGGCTCTCGTTTTCCTCCCCAAAAAGCCAGCGGCCGGACTCGATCCCGCACATAAACAGATGGGTCACATAGGGCATCATGCGCTTTTTGAAGTAGGTCCGCACGATCATCTTCAGGTCAAAGCCGTGAGGCGCGTTATGGGCATGGCAGATCCGCACGGGCACCCCCTGCCGGGCCGCCTCCCGAAAGGCAAAATACCCCAGCTCCGACATATGGGCATGAATGATCCGGTACTCCGGGTGCTCCTGGAAAAAGGCTCGGAGCTCCTTCTTGTATTTTCTGAAATTCTGGGGATAAATGGGGCTCATCCGGTAAATGCGCCCGCCCAGCGCTTCAATTTCATCCTCATAGGCCCCCCGCTGCTGGCGGTGGACCAGAAAGTCAAACTGGACCTTTGACCGGTCGATCTTGCGGTAATAATTCATGACCATGGTCTCCGCGCCGCCCCGGTCCATTATGGTAAACAAATTCAGAACCCGGATCGGGCCGTCCTGCGTCTGGCTCATCCCATCACCCTCTTCATACAGTTTAGCAAAAAGAATACCCCCGCCGAAAAGCGCAGCTTACAGCAAGCAAAGAACACCCACCAATGGAGGGGAAGCTTCCCCATGGGCAGCGTCCGAATGGCGGCCCGGTAGACCGGATCCGACAAAATCTCCCGAACCTCCCGCCGGGCCTGTCCCTTCGGCAGAGCCAGGGCGTTCAGCCCCAGGCCAATGATACTCAGGCTGATCCGATTGTTCAGCGCCTGCTGAAAGTCGCTGCCCAGCCGGTTCTGTGTCAGGTACTGCTGCATCTGCGCAAACAGATTCCCCCATTGGGCCCGAAGCCTCGGGCGGAAGGTCGCGGTCACGCCGGTTCCCTTCCTGTAGTGATTCCAATAGGCCGGGACATAAACCGCCCGGCGCACAGCGGCAAGATAATACAAATTGAAAATTCCGTCCTCATAGGACCCGATTCTCTCCAGCGGCACAAAGCGGAGCCCGCGCTCCAGGATCCAATCCCGGCGATACAGCTTTCCCCAGGCGGTACACAGAGCATCCGCATTTTCCGGCCGGGCAAGCTCCTGCCCCAGCGGCCCGATCATGCGGCGATACAGCTGCCGGCAGTCCGCTTCCTCAAAGACCCTTCGCTCCGGGAAAATCACCTTGGGCGCGCTGCGGTCCGGAAACTCCCGAATATAGGGCCACATCACCAGATCCGCCCCGGTCAGCCTCTGCTGCTCCAGCGCCTTTTCGCAGGTCTCCGGGTCGATCCAATCATCCCCGTCCACAAAGAGGACCCAGGTCCCCTCCGCCTGCTCCAGCGCCAGGTTTCTCGCGGTGGAAATGCCGGCGTTTTTGGTGTGAAAAACCCGCATTCTGGAATCCTGCTCCGCATAGCGGTCCAGAATCTCCCCGCTGCGGTCCGTCGCGCCGTCATCCACGCACAGAATCTCCAGGTTGCCATAGGTCTGCCCCAATACGCTGTCCAGACACTGGGGCAAATAGGCCTCCACGTTATAGACGGGTATGATAACGCTGATCTTCTCCCTTTCCGTCAAGGCGCGTTTCCTCCCCACTGTGCAAGGTATTCCGCGACGGTCAGCCGGGCGAAGCCCTGGTCAAAGGGCTGATTGATCGCGTTCGCGTAATAGAAATAGGCGCTGTAGCCCAAAACCATAAAAATGGTCAGCGTTCTGCCATCCCGGCCGCCAATCTTCTTCACCATCCAGGGCAGGCTCACGGACTGGAACAGCAGAAAGTAATTGGCCAGGCGGCCAAAATAGTTCGCCGTTCCGAACAGGCCCACGAACATGATCGCGCCGTTGAGCATGGCCAGGTTCACCATCAGGTTCTCCTCCCGGGTGCTGTCCTCGAAGAGCTGCCTGCGGTAGAGCCAGGACAGCAGGGTGGGCACATTGCACACCAGCACCCGGAACAGGTTCACGCCCTCTCCGGTAAAGGAGTCCACCGTGTACTCCTTGCCCATCATGGCGGTAATATCCACCAGCGTGCCGATCAGGGGCTGAAGCAGGAACCCGGCGCAGACCGCCAGGCCCAGCAGCACATAGGTCCTCCGGCTCCAGGGGCGGAACAGCAGCACCGGGACCAGAAAATACAGCAGCGTATACGGGTGGATGCACACCCCCGCCGCCAGCAGGAGCCCATAGAGCACCCACTTCCGCTTCAGGGCAAAATGCACCCCCACAGCGGCAAAAGCCATGGCCGCCGCCTGCTTGATCCCCGCGAATACAAAGGTATAGCACCCCGTCACGATAAAAAGGAACACGGTCAGGGGATAGTCGGTCCCATGCCAGTGCAGAAACAGCAGATAGCCCCCCACAGTCAGCAGGGCCCAGAACATCAGAAAATTCTGGGTGGAGACCCCCAGACCCTTCAGCCAGCCGTTGACCACGTTGAACAGGGGATTGGCGCCGATCTTCAGGGACATCTGCCCCGCTGCCCCCGCCTGCATTGTCTCATAGGCGTGGCGGTACGCGCCGGTATCGTTGTACCTTGTCCGCAGCCCGGCGTAGCCCCCCAGCAGCAGGATCAGCAGGACGGTAAAGAAGATCGCCCGGTGGGGCTTCTCCTCCCGGAGGCTGCCGAAGCTCATATGGTCGGCGCACCAGGCCAGGGCCACAGCCGCCAAAAGCAGAACCACTAATTCCTTCATGCTAGATCCCCAAATGCCGGATCGTTTCCTCCACGACCCGCTCCTTGCCGAAGCTCCGCTCCATCCGTTCCCGGCCCCGGCGGCCCATCTCCTCCCGCTCTTGGGCAGAAAGCTCCGCCATGCGCTTCATGGCCTCATACAGGGCCCCGGCGTCCCGGGCGGGGCAGAGCATCCCACTCACCCCGGGCTCCACGGCCTCCCGGCAGCCCGGGACGTCGCTGGTAATCAGCGGGCGGCCGGTGGCCGCGGCCTCCAGCAGCACGTTGGACATTCCCTCGTGATAAGACGGCAGCACCACGCAGTGGGCGCCGGCATAGACGGCCTTCATATCCGACCGGTAGCCCAGATAGGTCAGAATTCCCGCCTGGGCCAGCTCGTCCATTTGGGGCTTATAGGACTCCTCAAAGGACCCGGCCACAGCGATCTCCACCCGGCCGCCGAAGGTCTCCTTCATCCGCCGGGCGGCAGCGAACAGCTCGTCCACGCCCTTCTCCCGCATGACCCGGCCCACAAACAGGAACCGCACCGGCTCCGTCTTGGGGTAGGGGGCATAGGGGAAGTCCGTCAGATTGACCCCCGCGCCGTGAAGCACCACGTCCCGGCCCTGGGGCACCACCCCCGTGGCGGTCAGAGCGTCCCGGTTCCCGGCGTTCTCGAAGAACACCACCCGGGCGCCCTTCAGGGCAGGCTTATACAGCCCCAGCACCAGCCGCCGGACCCAGCCGCCGTTTTCAATGGCGCTGCCCAGGCCGGTGATGTTCACCGCGTAGGGGACGCGGGCCAACCGGCAGGCCAGGCCGCCGTAAATATTCGGCTTGATGGTATAGGTCAGCACCAGATCCGGCCGGACCTCCCGCAGAAGCGCCCGGTACTGCCGGAAGAGCTTGCCATCCCGGAGGGGGTTCATCCCCCGCCGGTCGATGGGCAAAGCAATGACCCGGTCCGCAATGGCGCACAGGTCCTCCCACCGGTCGTTCCGGGGCACGGCGGCAATGACCTCCGCGTTTTTCCGCAAGGCGCAAATCAGGTCCTTTCGGAAATCATACAGCCCGCCGCTGTGGTTCGCCAGAATCAAAATCCGTTTCACGGCTTTTCCTCACTTAGATCAAGCGTTTTGATCTCGTTATACTTCATCATCACAATATGATCCCGATATGCCCCAATTTGCGTAGGATTTACTTCTCCGCTCAGATTCTTTACGATCATTTGAGGCGTTTTCACCCCACACGCATAGGCGTGCGGATAACCGCCGCCAAACCGGGGATTTATTTCGGAAATGTAGTATTCTTCTCCGATTTTGAATAGATCCATATCGATCTGCCCGCGATAGCCGCTTTCTTTGACAAATGCCGCAATCAGTGCAAACAGCGCTTCATCCCGGAAAGAAATCGCTTTGTCTGTCTCACCGGCGCGCATCACCAGCTTTTTCTTTGTAAAGATCGCAGCCGGTTCTCCGCTCAGAAGGTCGATATATACATCGGCACCGATTTCCTGCCCGCATAGAAATTCCTGAATTATCATGTCGGGCTCATGCAAAAAGAGGAATTTCGCTGTCTCCAGGTCCTCTGCCTTGGAAATATGTAGGCTGGCACTGCCAAATCTGGGCTTCACAAACACCGGAAAAGAAACGGTCCCGTCTGCCAAAGCCTTTTCAAAGGCCTGGAAATCCACGTAGGTTTTCGCACAGAGAAAGCCATTTTCCGTCAGCCACTGAAACATTGCCCATTTATCCAACGCCATTTCACACAGTGCGTATGAGGAGCCAATCACCGTTGTTCCGATTTCCTCAAAGCGTTCTCTATTTTGGGCTAATAGAGACAATTCCGGGTCAATTAGGGACAAAACACCGCGCACCTGCTCCTTTTTGCAAATTTGCAGGATTTTCTCGATGTAGCCGGGCTCCGTCATTCTGGGAACAATATAGTACCCGTCTGCGTCATACAGGGCCGGTGCATAGGGGCTGCAATCCGTTGCAAGGATTTTCCCGCCTTTTCCTACCGCTTCCTTAAAAGCTTGTACAACCTTATTTCGCGTTCCACAGCTAAGAATTAAAAGATTCATTCCTTACCCCCGCACTATTTTGTCACTTGGGCCACGCTCCGCAGCTTCGCCAGATTTCCTTCGCTACACTGCGTGTCCACCTGGATGTCCTTTCTCTCAAAGACACTGATGACTGTCTTTATAAGGATTTTACAATCCCCGCAAAAAGTAATATGCCACCGGTATTCCAGATCGTAGGCAAACTTCTGCTCCCACGTCAGATTATTGCGGCCATTGACCTGAGCCAATCCTGTTAAGCCCGGTCGAATATCATGCCTGTGCCGTTCCTCCTCCGTGTAATAGGGAAGATACTCCACCAGCAGCGGGCGGGGGCCGACGATGGACATTTTCCCCCGGAAAATGTCCCACAGCTCCGGCAGCTCGTCCAGGCTGGTGGCCCGGAGCAGGCGGCCAAACCGGGTCAGGCGCTCCTTGTCCGGCAGCAGCGCCCCGGTCTCGTCCCGGGCGTCGGTCATGCTGCGGAATTTATGCAGCTTGAATATTTTTTCATCCTTCCCCGGGCGCTCCTGGCAGAACAGCACCGGACTGCCCAGCTTCACCCGCACCAGCGCCGCCGTAAGCAGCAGCAGGGGCGACAGCAGGAGCAGCGCCAGCCCGGAAAGAAGAAGGTCCAACAGCCGCTTTATGTATTTCTCATAAAAACCTGCTCTATGCTTCATTTTCAGAACATTTTGCGGATCACATCACACACGCGGTCCACATCCTCCAGGCTCATTTTCGTATCGCTGGGCAGGCACACACCCCGCTGGAACAGGTCGTTGCACACCGGCTCGGCCTGGACGCTCACAAAGCCCGCCTCCCGGAATACCGGCTGCATATTCATGGGTTTCCATAAGGGGCGGCCCTCCATATTCTCCTCCGCCAGACGGCCCAGGAGCTCCATGGGGCTCACGCCGCAGTCCCGGCCCAGCACCAGGCTGGACAGCCAGCGGTTGGGCTCCGCGCAGGTCAGCTTCGGCTGCATGGTCACAGGCAGGCCCCGGAGGTTCTCTTCGTACCGGTCAAAAATCGCCCGCTTCTGCTCCACCCGCAGGGGCAGCACCTTCATCTGCCCCCGGCCGATCCCGGCGCAGATGTTGCTCATGCGGTAGTTATAGCCGATCTCCTCGTGCTGATACCAGGGGAAGGGCTCCCGGGCCTGGGTCGCCAGCTTCAGGGCGTGCTTCGCCTCCGCCTCGGTCCTGCACAGGAGCATCCCGCCGCCGGAGGTGGTAATGATCTTATTGCCGTTAAAGGACAGCACGCCGAACTCCCCGAAGGTGCCGCATTTCTGCCCCTCATAGGTGGCCCCCAGGGCCTCCGCAGCGTCCTCCACCAGTGGCACCTCATGGGCCCTGCAGAGCTCGGTGATCTCCCGGAGCTTGGCGGGGTTGCCGTACAGGTGAACCACCACCACGGCCTTGGGCTTGCCATAGGTCTCAAAGGCCCGCTCCAGAGCCCGGGGGTCCATATTCCAGGTGTCCGGCTCCGAGTCGATGAACACCGGCTTGCCCCCCACATAGGTCACGGGGTTGGCCGAGGCGGAAAAGGTCAGACTCTGGCAGAACACCAGGTCCCCGGGGCCCACCCCCGCCAGGATCATGGCCAGGTGCAGCGCCGCCGTTCCGGCGGACAGGGCGACGGTATGCGCCGCGCCGGTATAGGCCGCCATGGCCTTTTCAAATTCCGTCACGTTCTCCCCCAGGGGCGCGATCCAGTTTTTCCGGAAGGCGTCCTGGATATAAGCCAGCTCGTAGCCCTCCTGGGACATATGGGGGCTGGCTAAAAGCAGCTTCTTTTCCATCGTGTAAGACCCTCTCTCTCCACATCCGCCACAGTGCGCTCCAAAAGGCGGTATGTGACCATATTCAGATACAATCATACCACTTTTCCAAACAAATTGCAAGGGAAGATCGCCCTGCGGCGGGGAATCGGTGTATCCCATTGCCGCGGCTCGGTATCAATTTCGCGCGCCCCGGAGAAAACAGGAAAAGCGGCCGCCCCGCCTATGCCGGGACGACCGCCTTTGGTCTGTTAGGGAAGAATTTTGCTGGCCTTCAGATAGCGCTCCTCTTCGGAGAAGATGCAGCCGCAGTATTTCTGCATATAGAAGCCCAGCTCCCGGGCCCGCTCCTGGCCCGCCTTGAAGTAGGGCCGGAAGTCCCGGTAGAGAAAGGCCACGCCGTATTCCGCCGCGGCGCGCTCGGCCACCTCCCGCATGAGCTCGTGCTTCTGGTAGGGACTGATGAACAGGGAGGAGGTGAAGCTGTCGAAGCCGCCCTCCTTGGCCTGCCGGGCCGCCTCAAACAGGCGCATCTCATAGCACTTGACGCAGCGGTTGGGAATGTCCTCCGCCACCGCCCGGACAAAGGGCCGCAGGCCGTAGTCGTTGCGCTCGATCAGGGGCATGTCGATGGTCTGGGCGTACTCCCGCAGGCAGTTTCGCCGGGCGCGGTACTCCGTAAAGGGGTGGATATTGGGGTTGTACCACAGGCCCGTTACCTCCAGGCCGTCTCCCCGCAGCACATCGATGCACTGGTTCGCGCAGGGTGCGCAGCAAATATGCAGAAGCGTTTTCATAGGATTCCTCTCTGGAACTAGTCTGTTTTGGCCGAAACCGGTCTATTTTTTCTAAATACTCCAAGTGAAAGGGAGCTGTCAGCCACAGGCTGACTGAGGGATTGAACGCTATCCCATTTTAAGAAAGCTTGCAATCAAGGCCTTTCCCGTTTTGAACCGGCGCTCAGGCGAGGCGGCCTGCGCTGCACCCGGCGGGGCCCTTTCCACTGGGGGAAAGGGCCGAAAGCCCACCGGGCTGCGGCCCGGACCCGGGGGCCCAGGCGGCGGTACGGGATAATTTCCCGGCAGAATTTGTAAGCCACTGCGTCGCACTTTCTCTGTTTCGACACGCGGCAGCGCTTGGCCGCGCCCGCGCCCGAAATGCACCGGGCAGAATTTGAAAGTAGTTGCGTTAGCGGGACTGCATCATACCGCCTGATGGTGCCGGACATAACAAGATGGTACCGGGCGCAACAAGACGGTGCATTAGTACACGCTCAAATTATTGCTGAAAGGTTCGGAATTCAGAGCGTCCAAGGCTCCCTTTGCACAAGGGAGCTGTCAGCCACAGGCTGACTGAGGGATTGAACGCTATCCCATTTTAAGAAAGCTTGCAATCAAGGCCTTTCCCGTTTTGAACCGGCGCTCAGGCGAGGCGGCCTGCGCTGCACCCGGCGGGGCCCTTTCCACTGGGGGAAAGGGCCGAAAGCCCACCGGGCTGCGGCCCGGACCCGGGGGTCCAGGCGGCGATACGGGACAATTTTCCGGCAAGCTTTGTAAGCCGCTGCGTCGCACCGTCTCCGCTTCGACACGCGGCAGCGCTTGGCCGCGCACACGCCCGAATTGCACCAGGCAAAATTTGATAGCAGTTGCGTTAGCGGGACTGCATCATGCCGCCCGATGGCGCCAGACACAACAAGATAGTGCCAGGCATAACTTGATGGTTCTGAAAGTAGCTTAATAGCGTAGTTTGAGCAAGAAATTCACATAAATATGTGAATTTCTAAAAATTATAATTAGTACACGCTCAAATCATTGCTGAAAGGTTCGGAATTCAGAGCGTCCAAGGCTCCCTTGTGTAAAGGGAGCTGTCAACCGCAGGCTGACTGAGGGATTGAACGCTATCCCGCCCTGAGAAGGCTTTCAATCAAACGCTTTTCCCGCTTTGAACCGCGCCAAAAAGTCCTATTTCATTCTCTTTTCCAGGGTGGCGGCGTTGAACTGGGTCAGAAACACCCGGTCCAGGCCGTATTCCTGGGTCAGGACGAAGGCCTTGGGCAGATCGTCCGTGGCGCTGGCCACCTCGCCGTTTTCCTCCGCCCGGCGGAGAAAGGCCTGGGTATGCCGGGAATAGCTGGTATTGTCCAGATCAAAAATTCCCACAATGGACCGGTCCCGGACGGACAGGTCCCCGCCGATGGGCAGATACACAACTATTCCCCCTTGATTTTCTTCCACTGGGCCACGGCCAGCCGGTCGCAGCGCTCGTTATCCGGATTGTCCGCATGGCCCCGGACCCAGTGATAGTGCATCTCGTGGGTCTGGATCAGGGGCAGCAGCCGCTCCCACAGGTCCGCGTTCAGGGCGGGCTTCTTGTCGGATTTCACCCAGCCCCGCTTCTTCCAGCCCCAGACCCAGCCCTTTTCCAGGGCATCGATGACATATTTCGAGTCCGAATACAGCTCCACCGCGCAGGGCTCCTTCAGCTGCTCCAGCGCGGAGATCACCGCCAGGAGCTCCATGCGGTTGTTGGTGGTGCTCGCCTCGCCCCCGGACAGCTCCTTTTCATGCTGCCCGTAGCGCAGGACGGCCCCCCAGCCCCCCGGACCGGGGTTGCCGGAGCAGGCGCCGTCGGTATAGATTACGACTGTTTTCATGCTTCCTCGTCCGCAGGGTCCAGGCGCTCCACGCCGATGACCCGGTCGCCGTCCTCCACCCGCATGACAATTACGCCCTGGGTGTCCCGCTTGTACACGTTCACATCGGAGGCGGGAATGCGGATGATCACGCCGCCGCTTTCGATGAGCATGAGGTCGTCTTCCTCGCCCACCACGCAGCACCCGGCCACGGGGCCGGTTTTCTCCGTGATGTTGTAGTTCTTGAGGCCCTTGCCGCCCCGGCCCTGGGGCTGGCGGGAGCCGTCCTCTGCGGTGCGGAGGTACTCGGTGAGCTGGGTGCGCTTGCCGTAGCCCTTTTCCGTGACGGTGAGCAGGCACTTGCCCTCCTGGGCCAGCTCTGCGCCCACCACGAAGTCCCCCTCGTCCAGGCGGATGCCCCGGACGCCGGCGGCGTCCCGGCCCATGGGCCGGATGTCGTTCTCGTTGAACAAAATGGCCATGCCCTGGGCGGTGGCCAGGATGATATTATCGTTGCCGGAGGTCTTGATGACGGAGGCCAGGTGGTCCCCCTCCTCCAGGGTGATGGCGCGAATGCCCGCCTTCCGGGCGGTATTCAGGCTGTCCAGCTGGAGGCGCTTCACCGTGCCGTTCCGGGTGACCATGACCAGGTAGCTGTCCTCGGTGAGCTCCCGGGTCAGGAGCATAGCTGTGACCTGCTCCCCGGGCTCCAGAGGCAGAACATTCACAATGGCCGTGCCCCGGGCGGTGCGGCTGGCCTCGGGGATGAGGTAGCCCTTCTTTCGGTGGACCTTGCCCGTATCCGTAAAGAACAGCACATAGTCGTGGGTGGAGGCGATGAAGATGCTCTTGACATAGTCCTCCTCCTTGAGGTTCTGGGCGTTAATGCCCCGGCCGCCCCGCTTCTGGCTGCGGTAGGTATCCACAGGCATCCGCTTGATATAGCCCTGACTGGACAGGGTATAGCAGCAGTCTTCCTCCTCAATGAGGTCCTCGATGTCGATCTCGTCCTCCACCTCTTCGATCCGGGTCATGCGGTCGTCGCCGTACTTGTCCCGGATGGCCAGGAGTTCGTCCTTCAAAATACCCTTCACCAGGTCCATATCTCCCAGGACCTTCTTGTAATAGGCGATTTTCTCCTCCAGCTCCTTGTACTCGCTCAGGAGCTTGTCCCGCTCCAGGCCCTGCAGGCGCTTGAGCTGCATATCCAAAATGGCCTGGGCCTGGACCTCGGAGAGGCTGAAGCGCTCCATCAGGTTCTGCTTGGCGTTATCATAGGAGGTGCGGATGATGCGGATGACCTCATCGATGTTCTCCTGGGCAATGAGCAGGCCCTCCAGCAGATGGGCCCGCTCCTCGGCCTTGCGCAGGTCGAACCGGGTCCGGCGGATGATGACCTCCTCCTGGAAGGCCAGGTACTCGTCCAAAATCTCCCGGAGAGACAGGACCTTAGGCTGGGACTGGTTCTTCACCAGGGCCAGCATATTGATGGCAAAGGTGGTCTGGAGCTGGGTCTGGGCGAACAGGCGGTTGAGCACCACCTGGGGATTGGCGTCCCGCTTCAGCTCGATGACGATGCGCATACCGGTGCGGTCGGTCTCGTCGCGGATGTCGGAAATGCCCTCCAGGCGCTTTTCGTTCACCTGGTCGGCCATGGCCTTAATGAGCATCCGCTTATTCACCTGATAGGGGATCTCCGTAACGATGATCCGGGTGCGGTTCTGGCCGAACTCCTCAAAATGGGTCTGGGCCCGAAGGGTCAGCCGGCCCCGGCCGGTGGCGTAGGCCGCGCGGATGCCCGCCCGGCCCAGGATCACGCCCCGGGTGGGGAAGTCCGGGCCCTGAATGTGCTCCATCAGGTCCGCCAGGGTGGCCTCCGGGTCGTCCAGAATGCACACGCAGGCGTCAATGACCTCCCGGAGGTTGTGGGGCGGGATGTTGGTGGCCATGCCCACGGCAATGCCGGAGGAGCCGTTGACCAGCAGGTTGGGGAACCGGCTGGGCAGCACCCGGGGCTCCTTCCGGGTCTCGTCAAAGTTCGGGTCCCAGTCTACGGTGTCCTTCTCGATGTCCCGGAGCATTTCGTTGGAAATCTTGGACAGCCGGGCCTCGGTGTACCGGTAGGCGGCGGGGGGGTCCCCATCCACGGAGCCGAAGTTGCCGTGGCCGTCCACCAGCAGATACCGGGTGGAGAAGTCCTGGCCCAGGCGGACCAGAGCGTCGTACACGGACTGATCCCCGTGGGGATGGTACCGGCCCAGCACGTCGCCCACGCAGGTGGCGGACTTCCGGAAGGGGCGGTCCGAGGTCAGATTGTCCTCATACATGGCGTAAAGGATCCGGCGGTGCACGGGCTTCAGACCGTCGCGCACGTCGGGCAGAGCCCGGCCCACGATAACGGACACGGCGTATTCAATGAAGCTCGTTTTCATCTCATGGACCAGCTCGGAGGTCACGATGGCCTGATTGGGGTACTGAATGTCCTCTGGCTTGTAGTCTTTTTTATGCTGCGCCAATGTGCTCTCCCTCCTTTAGTAGTCCAAATTCATGGCGTATTTTGCGTTTTCCACGATATAATCCCGGCGGGGCTCCACCTTTTCGCCCATAAGCAGGGTGAAGATCTCGTCGGCCTGCTGGGCGTCCTCCAGCTGGATGCGCTTGAGGGTGCGCTTCTCCGGGTCCATGGTGGTCTCCCACAGCTCATGGGGGTCCATTTCGCCAAGGCCCTTGTTCCGGGAAATATCCACCTTCGCCGCGGGATTGTCCCCCCGGAGCTCTGCGGAGATCTTGTCCCGCTGCCCCTCCGAGAAGGCGTAGCGGGTCACCTTGCCCCGGACCAGCTTATACAGAGGCGGCATGGCGGCGTAGACATAGCCCTGCTCGATGAGCGGGCGCATAAACCGGAAGAAGAAGGTCAGAAGCAGGGTGCGGATATGGCTGCCGTCCACATCGGCATCGGCCATAATGACCACCTTGTGGTACCGGAGCTTGTTCAGATCAAACTCCTCGCCGATCCCCGCGCCCAGGGCGGTGATCACCGGCTGGAGCTTGTCGTTGCCGATGACCTTGTCCTCCCGGGCCTTCTCCACATTGAGCATCTTGCCCCACAGAGGAAGGATGGCCTGGAACCGGCTGTCCCGTCCCTGGGTGGCGGAGCCTCCTGCGGAGTCGCCCTCGACGATATAAAGCTCGGTCAGACTGGGGTCGGACTCGTTGCAGTCCCGGAGCTTATCGGGCATGGCCGCGCCCCCCAGGGCGGTTTTCCGGCGAATGGACTCCCGGGCCTTCTTGGCGGCCTCCCGGGCCCGGTTGGCAGTCATGGCCTTTTCCAGGATGATCTTGGCCGCCTGGGGATGCTCCTCAAAGAACTCCGTCAACTGGGTGCCCACAATGTTGTCCACCAGAGTGCGGATATAGGCGTTGCCCAGCTTGGCCTTGGTCTGGCCCTCAAACTGCGCGTCGGTGAGCTTCACGGAAATGACGGCGGTCAGGCCCTCCCGGCAGTCCTCGCCGGAGACCTTGTCGTCGCCCTTGATGGCGCCGGTCTTGACGCCGTAGGCGTTGATGACCCGGGTGAGGGCGGTCTTGAAGCCCGTCTCGTGCATACCGCCCTCGGGGGTGTGCACGTCGTTGGCGAAGGACAGGATATTTTCGTAGTAGTCGTCGTTATATTGCAGAGCGATCTCCGCAGAGGCGTCCCCCTTCCGGCCGGTCATATAAATGACCTCGCTGTGAATGGGGGTCTTGTGCCGGTTGCACCAGGTGACAAACTCCCGGATGCCGCCCTCATAGCACATGGAGTCGCTGGGGCCGTCCTCGGTGCGCCGGTCGGCAATGGAGATGGACAGCCCGGCGTTCAGAAAGGCCTCCTCCCGCATCCGGGTGTGGAGGGTCTCGTAATCGTAAACCAGGGTGTCGAACATCTCGGGATCGGGCTGGAAGGTGACCTCCGTGCCGGTGTGATCCGTCTTGCCCACAATGGTCATTTCCTCGGTAATGGCCCCCCGGGCGAATTTCATCTCATAAATATTCCCGTTTTTGTGGACCCGGACCCGGAGCCACTGGGACAGGGCGTTGACCACGGAGGCGCCCACGCCGTGCAGGCCGCCGGAGACCTTATAGCCCCCGCCGCCGAACTTGCCGCCGGCGTGCAGCACCGTATAGACCACCTCCAGCGCCGGCCGGCCGGTCTGGGGCTGAATGTCCACGGGGATGCCCCGGCCGTCGTCGGTGACGGTAATGGAGTCCCCGGGGTTGATGGTCACGGTAATGTGCTTGCAGTAGCCCGCCAGGGCCTCGTCAATGGCGTTGTCCACGATTTCGTAGACCAAATGATGCAATCCGGAGGCGGAGGTGGAGCCGATATACATACCGGGGCGCTTCCGCACGGCCTCCAGGCCCTCCAGGACCTGGATCTGATTGGCGTCATATTCCTGTTCGACACGGTCGATGCGTTCGTCAGACATGAATTGACCTCCTTAAACAATAAAAATTAGGGTTTCAATCTTAGAAAAAAGCAGGGCTCCGGTTGCACGCTTCCGTGCGGCAAGCCGGCAATTTTCCGGCGCCGAAGCCCGGAGCAATCAAATTTATGAATTTATCCTTTGTCATTTCTTTTCGCAGCTTTTTTGCAAAAGGAGTCAGCCGCTTATTGTGCTTTGCCTGCATACGTATCCTTCAGCTTCCGTTCCGGATGTGCGCGATCGCGCGCAAAGACGAATGTTCCCTTTGCACTGGCGCAGGAGCGCCCCAAGCTCCCTTGTGGAAAGGCGGGTGCAGCCCGCCTTTCCATAAGGGAGCCTTTTGTTTTCTGAAATTTTCGAACCCTTCAGCAACAATTTTGGCTTATTGTTCAAAAATCAGTCTGTTTTTTTAATATCCAAAACCTCTGCCAGGCGGCCGCCGGAGATGCGCAGCACCCGGCCCAGGTCGGTGAGCCTGCCGGACTCGCAGCAGGTAATGAATACCTGCCCCGTGCGGATCTGGTTCAGCACAAAATCCTGCCGCCCGGGGTCCAGCTCCGAGAGCACATCGTCCAGCAGCAGCACCGGCTCCTCCCCGGTGTCCCGGAGGAACAGAGCCCGCTGGGCCAGCTTCAGACTGATGGCGGCGGTGCGCACCTGCCCCTGGGAGCCGAAGCTTTTCAGGCTCATGCCGTCCAGCAGCAGGTCAAAATCGTCCTTGTGCGGACCGGAGAGGCACTGGGCCGCCTCCAGCTCCGCCCGGGCGTGGGCTTCCATGTGCGCCTCCAGCGCCTCCCGCAGAGCGGGCAGGGGCACAAAGGGGTCCGACACCGTGGATACGGTCTTATATTCCACCGTCAGCGCCTCCCGGCCCCCGGAGAAGGACCGGTGATAGGCCGTGGCCTCCGCCCCCAGGGCCTCCAGAAACCGGGCCCGGTAGGAGATGATCGCCGCCCCGGCCTGGCACAGCTGCCGGTTATACTCCGGCAGAATCTGGAGCAGGGAGGGGTTCTCAAAGCGCTGCTTCAGAATCTGGCTCTTCTGTTCATAGGCCCGGGTGTACAGCCCCAGAGCCGCCTCATAATTAGGCCGGAGCTGAGACAGGGCCCCGTCCATCAGCCGCCGCCGGGCGGCGGCGCCGGACTTGAGCACCAGCAGGTCCTCCGGGCAGAACAGCACCGTGGTCAGCACCCCGGCCAACTCCCCGGCGGTCTTTTTCTTCACGCCGTTGAGAAACAGCTGCCGGGGCCTGCGGCCGGAAAACAGCAGGGCCTCCAGGGTCTGCTCCCGGCGCTGGCCGGTGATCCTGGCGGACAGCCGGGCGAACTCCGCCCCAAAGCCGATGAGCTCCTGCTCTCTCCGGGTGCGGTAGGACTTTCCCATGGACAGATAGACCATGGACTCCAGGAGATTGGTCTTTCCCTGGGCGTTATCCCCTACAATGAGGTTCACCCCCGGGTCAAATTCCGCCTCCAGGCTCTCATAATTCCGGAAATGCTCCAGATGAAGCGCGTCAAGCCTCATCGGTCACCCGGTAATTTCCGCCCATGCAGGAGAAGGCGTCCCCCGGATAGAGCTTTTTGCCCCGCATGGTGCAGACCTCTCCGTTGACGGTCACCTCTCCGTCCTGGATCAGGTTCTTGCCCATTCCGCCGGAGGGCACGGCGTCGCAGAGCTTCAGCGCCGCCTCCAGCTTGATAAACGGGGTATGAATGGCCACGGGGATTTCCTCCGAGGGCGTCTTGCGTTTGACTACGACCTTCATATTGGCCTCCTTACTTGTTTTTCAGCCGCACGGGAAGGACCATATAGGCGAAATCGTCCTCCGGCCGCACGGGGGTAAAGACGATGGGGCTCATGCCGTCCTTCATCTCCAGGGCGACCTCCTCGCTGGGCACCGCCCGGAGGGCGTCGAGAATATAGCGGTAGTTGAAGCCGATCTCCAGCCCCTCGCCGTTGCCGGCCAGGTCGCACCGGTCCTCGGCGTTGCCGATGGGGGTGCTGGTGATGAAGTGGGCCTCGTTCTCCCCGAAGGTGCAGCGCACGGGGCTCTTGACCTTCTCGTTGACGATCAGGCCCACCCGCTCAAAGGAGGCGGCCAGCTTGGAGACGTTGGCCACCAGCTTCACCGGGCAGTTGGTGGGCACCACCTGCCGCCAATCCAGGAATTCGCCCTCCAGCAGGCGGCAGACTAGGGTCGCCTCTCCGATCTCAAAGAGAATGTGCTTGGGCCCCAGGGTAAACACGGCGGGCTCCTGGGTATCGCCCAGAATCTTCTCCACTTCCTTCAGCGCCGGGGCGGGAACTACGAACTTCATGGTCCGGCCGGTGGGCTCCTTGGGATGGTAGGTCCGCCGGGCCAGGCGGTAGCCGTCCACGGCTACCATGGAAATGCTGTCGTCGGCCACCTCAAACAGGCAGCCGGTGTGGATGGGCCGGCCCTGATTCTCCGACACGGAGAAGATGGTGCCGCCGATCATGTCCCGCAGCTCCCCCTGGGGGATGGACACGCCCTTGTTGCTCTCCACGTCCGGCAGCTCGGGATAGTCCTCCGGGTCGGAGGCGGAAATGGTGAAGGAGGCCTGCTGGGCCCGGATGGAGACCTTGTAGTTCTCGTCCACCACCACCATGACGTCTCCGTCCGGCAGGCGGCGGATAATATCGAAGAACAGCCGGGCGGGGAAGATGCACTCGCCGTCCTCCGGCACGCTGGCGTCCACGTGGACGGTGATGCCTGTCTCCAGGTTGTAGCCGGTGAGGTACAGGCCGTGCCCGGCCTTACAGTAGATGCCCTCCAGCACCTGGAGGGTGCTCTTCTGGGCTACGGTGCGGCTGGCAATGCTCAGCGCAGAAACCAGACTGTCTTTTTCACAGGTAAATCTCATAGACTCGACCTTCCTCGTTCAGATTTATAAATAATACAGTATAAACAGAAAGGATAATGTTAGTTGTTATAGTAGGGGCGTGGATACTGTGGATAACCCGGAAAAACCACGGGATTCCGGGCTTTTTTATCCACACCCCCTGTGGAGAGCTTACACGGTTTATCCACAGCCCTCCGGCGGGCAAAAAGAAGGGCAACTTTTCCACAGGGGGCCGCCTGCACAATCCACAGGGCCTGTGGAAAACTTTTTGGCCAAAAGGAGCCCAAAAAGTTGGAAAAGCATTTTTACAGCAGGGAGTTGATATTGGCGGTAATATCCCGGACCACGTCGCTCATGCGGGAGCCGTCGTCCTTCAGCGCGGCCTCCACCTTGCGGATGGCGTGGAGGACCGTGGTGTGATCCCGGCCAAACTCCCGGCCGATGTCCGTGGTAGACAGGTTGGTCAGAGTCCGCATCAGGTACATGGTCACCTGCCGGGCCTCCGCCGTGGCCTGGTTCCGCAGGGTCCCCCGCAGGACCACCTCGTCAATGGAATAGAACTTGCTCACCTGGGAGACGATCAGCGCCGGGGTGGGCATGGCGCTGCCTTCCACCCGGAACATTTCGCTGACGGTCTTGGAGACGTTCTCCAGGTCCAGGGGCATTTTGTTCAGATCCCGGAAGGCCTGAATGCGCTTGACCGTGCCCTCGATCTGCCGGACGTTGTTGGTGATGCTGTTGGCAATGTACCGGCACACGTCGTCGGACAGGTCCAGACCCATGGAGTCCGCCTTGTTCCGGAGGATGGCCATACGGGTCTCGTAGTCTGGGGGCTGAATGTCCGCCAGCAGGCCGCTTTCAAACCGGCTCTTCAGCCGGTCCTGCAGGGTTTTCATATCGCTGGGGCGGCGGTCGGAGGTCATGACGATCTGCTTGTCCGCCTCATAGAGCTTATTAAAGGTATGGAAGAACTCCTCCTGGGTGCCCTCCTTACCGGCGATAAACTGAATATCGTCGATGAGCAGCAGGTCCGCCCGGCGGTATTTCTCCCGGAATTCGAAGTTCTTGTTGTCCTGAATGGCGCGGATCATGTCGTTGGTGAAATCGTCGCCTTTGACATAGACGATGCGGAATTCGGGATGCTGTTTGCGGATGCCGTTGGCGATGGCGTACAGCAGATGGGTCTTGCCCACGCCGGGAGGGCCGTAAATGAACAGGGGATTGTAGGACTTTCCGGGGTCCTTGGCCACGCCCACCGCGGCGCCGTAAGCGAAGCGGTTGCTGGAGCCGACCACGAAGGTCTCAAAGGTGTACTGGGGGTTGAAATCCGGGATGTTCTCGTCCTGGTTTTTTTTCTCAAAGCTGGACATTTCGTCGTCCGTAAGGACCACCAGCTCCAGCTTGGTGTCGAAGATCTCCTGCATGGCGTCGTCGATGTATTCCTTGCACCGGCGCAGGATCATCTCCTTGCAGAAGGGGGAGGGGGCGTGAAGCACCAGACGCTCCTCGTTGAGCTCCACCACATCGGTATTGTCAAACCAGGAGGCCACGACCTGAGGGCCGAGCCTGTTTTCCATATGGGCCAGGATCTTGGCCCAGACGAAGGAGGAAGAGGACATAGCGCGCTCCTTTCGGCGGCAGGAAGCCGACGCCCCCATTTCGCCAGTAAAATCATGTAAAATCGATAAAATCTCATGCTAATTTTATCATATCTTCCGGAAGAATACAAGTTTTTTTTCTGCTACACATTATAAAAAAAGAAATCCCCGGGGCAGAGAGCCCGTTTTTTCGGGGAGAAATTTTTACAAATGGTTACAAAGTGGTGAATTTGATAGAAAATACAGGGAAATTTCAGGGTTGGGTGGAGGAAAAACAGTGAAATATACCCAAAAAAGCGGGGGTCCTATTGCAGTTTTTGAAAAATTAAGATATAATAGCAAAAAATGGCGGCCCAGGCCGCCGTCCCTTTCAAAGGAGCATAGCCATGAGCCGCATTGACAAGGAAAACTATTATCTGGATATTGCCCAGACGGTCTCGGAGCGGTCCACCTGCCGCCGGGCCCATTACGGGGCGCTGATCGTGCGAAACGATGAGATCGTCTCGACGGGGTATAACGGCGCGCCCCGGGGCCGGGCGAACTGCATGGACCTGGGCTACTGCATCCGTCAGCAGCGGCATATTCCCAGCGGGGAGCGGTATGAGCTGTGCCGCAGCGTCCACGCGGAGGCGAACGCCATTATCTCCGCCGCCCGGAGCGAGTGCCTGGGGGGTACCATTTACCTGGTAGGCAAGGACGCCGCCACCGGCGAGCTCATTGACCAGGAGGAACCCTGCCCCATGTGCCGGAAGATGATTATCAACGCGGGGCTGAGCAAGATGATCGTCCGGCAGTCCAGCGGTCGGTATCAGGTATTTAACGTGCAGGATTGGGTGTTTAACGACGATACCCTCTTTCCTTCGGAGCCCGAGGAGAAAAAGTAAGCGCCTCCCGGGCCGGGATTTGAAACAGAAGCGGGAATTCGGCTTTTTGCCGGGATGCCCGCTTTTCCCTTTTCCGGCCGGGGAGCAGACAGGAAGGAGCCATTTGGCATGATACGATTCAACAACGATTATAACCACGGGGCCCTGCCCTCCATTCTGGAGGCCCTGGCGGCCACCAATTCCGAGAGCTTCGGGGGCTACGGGGAGGACCGGTGGTGCGCCAAAGCCGCGGCGCTTGTCAAGCGGCTGGTGGGCCGGGAGGACGCCCTGGTCCAGTTTCTTCCCGGGGCGACCCAGGCCAATCTGGTGGTCATCGCGGCGGCCCTGTCCCCGGTGCAGAGCGTCATTGCGGCGGACACCGGGCATATTAACTGCCATGAGGCGGCCTCCATTGAAAATACGGGGCATAAGATTCTCTCCCTGCCCAATGCGGACGGTAAGCTCACCGCCGGGCAGATCGACGCCTGCGCCGCAGCCTATTATGGCGGCGGCGCCCCGGAGTATCTGACGGAGCCCAAGCTGGTGTATCTGTCCTTCCCCACGGAAAAGGGGACCCTATATTCCCACCGGGAGCTGGAGGAGATCAGCCGGGTCTGCCGAAAGTACGGGATGTATCTGTTCGTGGACGGGGCGCGCATGGGCTACGGCCTGGGGGCGGAGCCCAACGACCTGACCCTTGCGGACTTCGGAGCCCTTACCGACGCATTCTATATCGGCGGGACCAAGTGCGGGGCCCTGTTCGGGGAGGCCCTGGTGCTGACGGAGCCCGCGCTGCAATACCGCTTCAAGGCGCACATGAAGCAGCACGGCGCGGTGCTGGCGAAGGGCTGGCTGATGGGGCTGCAATTTTCGATCCTGCTGGAGAGCGGCGACTATTTTGAAAAGACGAAGCGGGCCGACGCTCTGGCCATGGAGATCCGGGCGGCCTTTGCGGCAAAGAAGATTCCCTTCTGGGTGGACAGCCCCACCAACCAGCAGTTTGTCCTTCTGACCCGGGAGCAGAAGGAGACCCTGGCCCGGCGCTATTGCTTCGAGGAGGAGGGCGAGACGCCCCGGGGGACCGTTGCGCGGTTCTGTACCAGCTGGGCCACCACCCGGGCCGAGGTGGACGCGCTGCTGGAGGATATTGCCGCATTATAGGAGTGCAGAGAAAAAATTACCGGGGTGAAACCTTGTAAAGCCAGGAGTTTCTTGTGATACTCACTAAAGAATGCGGAGAAATTTTGCTGAATTTCACAAAAATTTGAGCGATTGCTGTACAAATTTGAAATTTATGGTATGATATTCTGAGGAAAAAAGGAACAAATGGGGAAGATACCATGAAGAAATTGGACAGCAGCAGCGCGGTGCCCCTGTACCGCCAGCTGAAGGACCGCCTGCAGGCGGATTATATTGAACCGGACAGCGGTTATCAGGTGGATCAGGCAATCCCCCCGGAGCCGGAGCTCATGCGGAAGTACGGGGTCTCCCGGATCACCGTGCGCAACGCGGTGAACGAGCTGGTGAAGGAGGGCTATTTGCAGAAGATTCAGGGTAAGGGAACCTTTGTCTCTTCCATAAAGGCCTATCCCATGCACACCGGAGCCGGTTTCTCCGCAACCTGCGCGCGGATGAATATGCAGCCCTCCACCGTGGTGGTGGATATGAAGGTGCAGCCGGCCTCTGAGGAGGACCGGGCCTTTTTCCGGCTGAAGCCCGGCGAGTCGGTGATTTGCGCCAAGCGCCTGCGCCTGGGGGATGGTATGCCGGTGCTTTTGGAGCGGCTGTATTTACCGGAAAGGTTCAGTTATCTCACCCCAGAGGACCTGGAGGGCTCCTTTTATGGGATTCTCAATTCCGCTTACGGCGGGGTAGTGAATCACGGGCCTAACTGGATTGAGTTGTACCGGGTGCACGGCAGCGACGCGGAGCTGCTGCACCTGGAGGAGGGAGAAGCCGTGATCCGCATGGAGGAATTCGGCTACGACCGGCAGAATGAGCCCCTGCACCGGACGGAGCTGCTCGTCCGCCCCATGTTCCGGTTCTATCTGGCGTAAGCCGGTCCAAAAATCTGCCGGATTTCTCCGGAAAAAAGCTATTTTGCTCTTATTTTGGAAAACACTCCCTATAAAATTCCATAAAAAAGCTGCCAGGCCCGGCCGTCGCCGGACCTGACTTTTTTGTAGGAAAAACCCACCGGCCCGCCGGCGGTGATGATTGCGGGAAGGCTCCCTTCACACAAGGGAGCCTTTGACTTTCTGAAATTTCCGAACGACTCACTCATGATTTAAGCGTGTAGCAATTGCAATTTTTAGATTTCTACATATTTATGTGCATTTCTCGTTATAAGCTGAACCATCTTGTTACATCCGGCACCATCGGGCGGCATGATGCACATCTCCCAACGCAACTGCTGCCAAATTCTGCTCTGTGCATTTCGGGCGTGTGCGCGGCCAAGCGCTGTTGCGTGTCGAAACAGTGCCGGTGCGACGTAACGGTTCACAAGTTTTGCCGGGCGCTTGACCCGTACCGCCGCCTGGGCCCCGGGTCCGGGCCGCAGCCCGGTGGGCTTTCGGCCCTTTCCCCCAGTGGAAAGGGCCCCGCCGGGGGCAGCGCAGGTTGCCTCGACTGAGCGCTAATGCAAAACGGGAAAAACGCTTGATTGAAAGTTTTCTCAAAATGGGATAGCTTACAATCCCTCAATCAAAAATCAAAGATTTTTGTGTGGTGCGCTTGCCACCGGCAAGCGTCCTATTTTGATCCGCTGCGGGTTGCACCCGCCCTTTGCATAAGGGAGCCTTTGACGCTCTGAAATTTCAAACTTTTTAGCACAAAAAAGGACGCTTACCAACCGGCAAGCGCCCCCTTTTCATTCTCTTGGCTTACTCCACAAACATGGGCGTGGAGAGATACCGCTCCCCCGTGTCCGGCAGGAGCACCACGATCCGCTTGCCCTTGTTCTCCGGGCGGCGGGCCAGCACCGTAGCCGCGTAGACCGCAGCCCCGGAGGAAATCCCCACCAGCAGCCCCTCCTCATGGGCAATGGCCCGGCCGGTGGCGAAGGCGTCCGCGTCGCTCACCGGGATCACCTCGTCATAAATCGACGTATTCAGGGTCTTGGGCACAAAGCCCGCGCCGATGCCCTGAATTTTGTGAGGCCCGGAAACGCCCTTGGACAGCACCGGAGAGGTCTCCGGCTCCACCGCCACGATCTTCACCTGGGGGTTCTGCTGCTTTAGGTAAGCGCCCACCCCGGACAGGGTGCCGCCGGTGCCGACCCCGGCCACAAACAGGTCCACCTTCCCCTCGGTGTCCCGCCAGATCTCCGGACCGGTGCCGGCATAGTGGGCCCCGGGGTTGGCGGGGTTGGTAAACTGCCCGGGCAGGAAGCTGCCGGGAATCTCCTTGCCCAGGGCCTCCGCCTTCTCAATGGCCCCGGTCATGCCCTTGGCCCCGGGGGTCAGGACCACCTGGGCCCCATAGGCCTTCAGCAGGTTCCGCCGCTCCACGCTCATGGTCTCCGGCATGGTCAGGATCACCTTGTACCCCCGGGCGGCGGCTACGGCCGCCAGGCCGATGCCCGTGTTGCCGCTGGTGGGCTCGATGATGACGCTGCCCGGCGCCAGCAGGCCCTTCGCCTCGGCGTCGTCCAGCATGGCCTTCGCCACCCGGTCCTTGACGCTCCCGGCGGGATTGAAGAACTCCACCTTCGCCACAAGCTCCGCCTCCAGGCCCCGGGCGGCGGCATAGGCCCCCAGCTTGACCAGGGGGGTGTTTCCGATCAGGTCGGTCATTTTTTCATAAATCTTCATAAAAACGCTCCTTTCCGGCTGTGCTTACCCCGATTATAGCCATCCAAAGAGGCGCTGTCAAGGCTTGACAAGGGACTGAAGGGCCCGTATAATAGAAATACCTATAAATTTGGTAGGTTTAACGAAAGGAGGGCCCGTTATGCCCGATTCTTCGGCACTGATCGCCATGAGCGGCGGAGTGGACAGCTCCGTGGCGGCTTATCTCATGGTGCAGCGGGGCTATACCTGCATGGGCGCCACCATGCGCCTGTACCGCAACGAGGACCTTGGCCGCAGCCGGTTCCACACCTGCTGCTCCCAGAAGGATATAGACGACGCGGCGGAGGTGGCCTTCCGCCTGGACATTCCCTATGAGGTGGTGGATTTTACCTTTGATTTCAAGGAGCAGATCATCGGCAAATTCATCCGCACCTATGAGGCCGGGGGCACCCCGAACCCCTGCATCGACTGCAACCGGTATATGAAATTCCGGAAGCTCCTGGAATACGCGGACCGGCAGGGGCTGCGCTATGTGGTCACCGGGCATTACGCCCGGATCGTCCGGGAAAACGGGCGGTATCTTCTGAAGAAGGCCCTGGACGGGTCCAAGGATCAGAGCTACGTGCTCTACGATATGACCCAGGCGCAGCTCGCCCGGACCCTGTTTCCCATGGGGGAGTTGACCAAGGTCCAGGCCCGGCAGATCGCCCGGGACCAGGGCTTTCTCAACGCCGCCAAGCCGGACAGCCAGGACATCTGCTTCATTCCGGATGGAGATTATGTCAAGTTCATGGAGCAGTACACCGGCAAGCATTATCCCCCGGGGCCCTTCCTGGACCCCCAGGACCAGCCCGTGGGCACCCATCGGGGGGCGGTGGCCTACACCATCGGGCAGCGCCGGGGGCTGGGTCTGGCCATGGGAGAGCCGGTGTATGTGTACAAGAAGGACATGGGAACCAATACCGTTTGGGTGGGGCCCAACTCCTGCCTTTATACCAAAAAGCTTCTGGCAGATCAGCTGAATTGGATTGCATTTGACACTTTTCCGGGAGAAATGCGCCTGAAGGCCAAGACTCGCTACCGGCAGACCGAGCAGTGGGCCACCGCCCGGCTCCTCCCGGAGGGGCTGCTGGAGTTGGAATTTGACGAGCCCCAGCGGGCGGTGACTGCCGGGCAGGCCGTGGTGCTGTACGAGGGGGATACGGTCCTGGGCGGCGGTACCATCCGAAAGGCGTTTGATTGAGATTATGGAAACGAAACCTGTTTATCTGGACTATGCGGCCAATACCCCGGCGGACCCCCGGGTCCTGGCGGCCTATCTGGCGGCGGAGGGGGCCTGCCTGGGCAATCCCAACGCCAATCACGCCGCCGGGCGGCAGGCCCGGGAGCAGCTGGCCCACGCGGCGGAGCGTATTGCCGCAGCCCTGGGGGCGGCTCCGGGAGAGGTGCGCTTTACCTCCGGGGCCACCGAGGCCAACAACACCGCCCTGCTGGGTCTGGCCCATACGGGCCGGGGCCGGCACATCCTCACCACGCCCCTGGAGCACGCCTCCGTGGCCGAGCCCCTGGAGGCCCTCCGCCGGGAGGGCTATACCGTGGAGGAGGTGGCCCTGACCCCCGCCGGGGCGGTGGATCTGGAGGACCTCCGGGCCCGGCTCCGGCCGGACACGGTGCTGGCGGCGGTGACGGCGGTGGACAGTGAGCTGGGGACCCTCCAGCCTCTGGGGGCGATTTCCGCCGTCCTCCGGGACTTTCCCGACTGCCGGTTCCACGTGGACGCCACCCAGCTGGTGGGAAAGCTGCCCTTCTCCTTCCGGGGGATGGACACCGCCAGCTTCGCCCCCCACAAGTTTTACGGCCTCAACGGCTGCGGCATTCTGCTGCAGCGCCGCAGTCTCACCCTGCCGCCTCTGATCCTGGGAGGCGCCGGGGAGAATCCCGCCCGGGGAGGGACCCCGGCGGCTGCTCTGGCCGTGGCCGCCGCAGAGGCCCTGGACCTGGCTCTGGCCGGGCTGGAGGACCGGACCCGGACCGTCCGGGCCCTGGAGCAGCGGCTGCGGACCTTCTTCGCCGCCTTTCCCCGGGTCCGGCTGAACAGCCCCCCGGGGGGCTCGCCCTACATTCTGAACCTCAGCGTGCAGGGGGTGCGGGGGGAGACCTTCCAGCAGGCGCTGGACCGGGAGGGCATATGCGTGTCCGTGCGGTCCGCCTGCGCCCGGAGCGGCGCGCCCTCCAGGGGGGTGCTGGCCCTCACCGGGGACCGGCGGACGGCCCTGTCCTCCTGGCGGATCAGCCTGAGCCATCTGACCACCCCGGAGGAGCTGGACCGCTTTGAGGCGGCCTTCCGCCGGTGCTACGACGCATTTGGGGGTTGACAAGACCCTTTGCCTGTGCTATTCTAAGCAAGAACTGAAGATGCGGCATGAGTGGTGGAGTCTGTCATAAAGCGGCCCTTGGCCCTTTATTCATGCCGTCCGGCACTTTTTATGCCCTTTTTAGACAGAACCACCCCGGTTCTGTCTTTTTTTTGTCCGACTTGGAGGTACACGTTATGAGAAAAACGAAAATTGTCTGCACCATCGGTCCCGCCAGCAGCAGCGAGGCGACCTTTGCCGCCATGTGCCAGGCGGGGCTGAATGTGGCCCGGCTGAACTTCTCCCACGGCACCCATCCGGAGCACCAGCAGAAGATCGATATGATCAAGAAGGTCCGGCAGGAGCTGGGCCTGCCCATTGCCATTATGCTGGACACCAAGGGCCCGGAATATCGCATCGGCACCTTTGCCCAGGGCAAGGTCCAGCTGCGGGAGGGGGCGGAGTTCGTCTTTACCTCCGAGCCGGTCCAGGGCGACGAGACCCGGGTCAGCGTCAGCTATGCCAATCTGCCCCATGAGCTGGCGGTGGGGGACACGGTGCTGGTGAACAACGGTCTGGTGCGCTTTGAGGTCACGGGGCTGACGGACACCCAGGTCCTCACCCGGGTGGTCAACGGCGGCGTGCTCTCCGACCGGAAGAGCATGAGCTTTCCCGGCCGGGTGCTCCATCAGGTCTATCTCAGCGATCATGACAAGGAGGACCTGCTCTTCGGCATCCAAAACGACGTGGACTATGTGGCCGCCTCCTTCGTCTCCTGCAAGCAGGATATTCTGGATCTGAAGCATTTTCTGGAGGAAAACGGGGGCGGGGCCATTGATGTGATCGCCAAAATCGAAAACCGGGCGGGCATCGACAACATTGAGGAGATCTGCTCCGTGTGCGAGGGCATTATGATCGGCCGGGGGGACCTGGGGGTGGAGGTGCCCTTCACGGAGCTTCCCGCCATTCAGAAATACCTTATCACCAAGTGCCGCCTGCTGGGCAAGCGGGTCATTACCGCCACGGAGATGCTGGAGTCCATGATTACCAACCCCCGGCCCACCCGGGCGGAGGTCTCCGACGTGGCCAACGCCGTGTATGACGGCACCAGCGCCATCATGCTCTCCGGGGAGTCCGCTGCGGGTAAATACCCCGTGGAGACCGTGCGGACTATGGCGCAGATCGCCGAGGAGACGGAAAAGCACATTCCCTATACGCAAATGTTCCGCAGCCGGGAATTTCCCATTAAAAACCGGGTGGACGCCATTTCCCACGCCACCTGCGGCATGGCCATCGATCTGGGGGCCAAGGTCATTGTGGCCAGCTCCATCTCCGGCATGACCGCCCGGATGGTCTCCCGGTTCCGCTGCCCCACCGATATTATCGGCATGGCCACCAACCGGAAGGTCTGGTACAAGCTGGCTCTGTCCTGGGGGGTGCTGCCGGTGCTCAGCGCAGAGTTTGACTCCACGGACGTGCTGTTTTATCACGCCTTGCGGGTGGCCAAGGAGGCCGCCCACCTAAAGCCCGGGGACAATGTGGTTATGACCGGCGGCATTACCAACGGCCGCTCCGGCAACACCAATTTGATTAAGATAGAAACCGTGCAGTAGGCGCCGTTGAGACGCCAAAGGGGTACTGGCGCGGTTTCCATAGGCGGAGGCGGGCACCCTCCGCCCCCGGCGGGGTTTGCGGCCCCACCGGACAAACAGGCCGCCCGGACCTTCCAGTGAGGAGGCCGGGCGGCTTTTTCATGTGGAAATGCCGGGCTGATTTTGAAATTTTGCTGAAAAGTTCGAAACTCAGAGCGTCAAAGGCTCCCTTATGCAAAGGGCGGGTGCAACCCGCTGCGGATCAAAATAGGACGCTTGCCGGTGGCAAGCGCACCACACAAAAATCTTTGATTTTTGATTGAGGGATTGTAAGCTATCCCATTTTGAGAAAACTCTCAATCAAGCGTTTTTCCCGTTTTGCATCAGCGCTCAGGCGAGGCGGCCTGCCAGCCCCCGGCGGGGCCCTTTCCACTGGGGGAAAGGGCCGAAAGCCCACCGGGCTGCGGCCCGGACCCGGGGGCCCAGGCGGCGGTACGGGACAAGTACCCGGCAGAATTTGTAAGCCGCTGCGTCGCACCGGCACTGTTTCGACACGCAGCAGCGCTTGGCCGCGCCCGCGCCCGAAATGCACCGGGCAAAGCCGGGGGGCAGCTGCACCGGAAGAAGTGCATCATGCCGCCCGGTGGTGCCAGACACAACAAGATAGTGCCGGGCGCAACAAGACGGTGCATTAGTACACGCTCAAATCATGACTGAAAAATTCGGAATTCAGAGCGTCAAAGGCTCCCTTATGCAAAGGGCGGGTTGCACCCGTCTTTTCCCCCAGGGGGCCTATCTTTCCGTAAAATTTGGCTTTTTGGGGAGAAAAATGTACGTTCCGAAGCAAGACAAAAACGCCCCCGCCGGGCTTGCCCGGTGGGGACATTCTCTCTATGCAGGATTCAGAAACGGAACAGATTCAGCCCCGTAACCGGGTCATGAAACCGGTCCACGGTCCCGTCCAGCACGGTCAGGACCATTTCGCAGGTGGCGGAGATCACGGCCCGGTTCAGATGGCCGCCGAAGACCTCGCCCTTTTCGTTCCCGGCGCTCATGTGCAGGTGGCAGTAGAACGCGCCGTCCATGGTGTTGACGGTGCCGGTAAGGGACACGATTTCATAGCTCCCGGCGAAGGTGTTGGCATGGTACTTCTGCTCCGGGACGCTGTAGACCCCCGCGGTGAATTCCTCCACTGCCCCCAGGGCCTGTACGCTGGCAAGCCGCACCTGCTCGGCCAGCGCCACCGCCCGCACCTGCTCCAGAATTTCCTCGCCCCGGTCCATCCGGACCACGATGGTATTGCCAAATCTGCGGTATTCCATGGCCGCCTCCGATCAGTCCAGGATCACGGCGCCGGAGGCCCGCTTCGCCGCCTCGGCGGAGATGCGGGCAATGGCCTCCTGGGTGGTCAGCAGGCTCTGCTCCCCGGTGGACAGGTCCTTGACGGAGCACTTGCCCTGGGCGATCTCGTCCTCCCCCAGGAAAACCACAAAGGGCACGCCCAGCTTGTCCGCGTAGCTCATTTTTGCCTTGAACTTCTTCTGCTCGGCATACAGCTGGGTCCGCAGGCCCGCCTGCCGGAAGGCCGTAGCCAAGGCGATGGCGGGGCCGGGCTCCTGGGTCATGGGCAGGATCAGCACATCCGCCGGAGCGGTGGGCAGGGCGGGGTTCAGCATCCCCTGATCCCCCAGGATGAAGAACAGCCGGGTCACGCCGATGGAAATGCCCACCCCGGGCAGGGGCCGGTCCGTATAGTACCCGGCCAGATTGTCATACCGGCCGCCGGAGCACACGGAGCCCACCTCCGGGTGATCCAGAAGGGTGGTCTCATACACCGTGCCGGTGTAGTAATCCAGGCCCCGGGCAATGGTGAGATCCACGGCGAAATTCTCCTCCGGCACCCCAAATTCGCCCAGATATTTCACGACGGCGGTCAGCTCCTCCAGGCCCAGGTCGAACATTTCGTTCCGGCCCCGGTAGGCCTCCAGGCTTTCCAGCACCTGGCTGTTGCTGCCCTTGGTGCCCATGAAGGTCAGAATCGCCCCGGCGTTTTCCCGGGAAATCCCGAAATCCTCCACCAGAATCTCCTGGACCTTCTCCGGACCGATCTTGTCCAGCTTGTCCACGGTGCGCATGATGTCCCCGGCCAGGTCCGTCAGCCCCAGCATGGCATAGAAGCCGTTGAGGATCTTCCGGTTATTTACCCGGATCTGGAACCGGCGCAGGCCCAGGGTGCGGAAAATTTGATAGATCACGGCGGGCATTTCCGCCTCGTTCATAATATCCAGCTTGCCGTCGCCGATGATGTCAATGTCCGCCTGATAAAACTCCCGGAAGCGGCCGCGCTGGGGCCGCTCGCCCCGGTAGACCTTGCCGATCTGATACCGGCGGAAGGGGAAGGTCAGCTCATTATAGTGCAGGGCCACATATTTGGCCAGGGGGACCGTCAGGTCAAAGCGCAGGGCCAGGTCGTTCTCGCCCTTGGTAAAGCGGTAGATCTGCTTTTCGGTCTCGCCGCCGCCCTTGGCCAGGAGCACCTCGCTGGCCTCAATGGCGGGGGTGTCCAGGGGGGTGTAGCCATACAGGGCGTAGGTCCGGCGCAGGACCTCCAGAATGCGCTCCATCTGCATCTGGGCAGGAGGCGTCAGCTCCATAAAACCGGACAGGGTCCGGGGTTTGATTCGTTCCATGGTAGATTCCTTTCCCGGAGAAAGCCCCAAGGGGGACCTTTTGCCCCCGGTCCCCGCAGGTTCCGAGGGCAAAAGGTTGAAAGGAGCCCTCCGTATCGATTACGGCTTAGAGATTGCGCAGGGAATTTTTGCTCCGGAGCATTTCTCTCCAGTCCAGGTCGCCCCGCTGGAGCCCCAGGATCAGCATTTCTGCGCTGGCCAGATTGGTGGCCACGGGGACGTTGTGCCGGTCGCAGGCCCGGATGGTCTCCAGAATCTGCTGGTTGTCCCAGGCATCGTTGGTGCTGTTGGGGTCCGTAAAGAGCAGCACCAGATCGATCTCATTATAGGCAATGCGGGCGTTCACCTGCTCGTGACCGCCCTGCTTGTGGCTCAGCAGCAGGGTCAGGGGCAGACCGGTGCTGTCTGCGATCAGACGGCCGGTGGTCGCCGTGGCGAACAACTTGTGGTTGCACAGGATACTCTTATAGGCTGTGCAGAACTGCACCATAAGCTCCTTCTTTTTATCATGGGCCAGAAATGCGATATTCACGCCGATCACTCCTTGCAAAAATGGTAAAAACCCGGAGGGTTAGGATTTGACTTTCAGTTTTGGAATCGGGGTCCGGATCCCCAGGAGCCGCCGGGCCATGCGCTTGCAGGCGGCGGCAGCGCCCCGCCGGGTGAAGAGGATCAGCGGCGAGCCAAAGGCCGCAGCCAGGGTGACGTTCCGATCCTCGGGCACCACGCCCAGCAGCGGCAGACCCACGCCGTCCATCACGTCGTCCACGGTGAGGTGGATTTTCTCATACAGTTCCGGCCGGACCCGGTTCACCGCCAGGCGCACCCGGGCTTTGCCCATCAGGTCCAGCACCTCTGCGGTCCGGGCGGCGTCCCGCAGGGCGGCGGGCTCCCCGGCCGTTACCAGCACGATCCGGTCCGCGCCCCGGGCCGCCAGCTGAAAGCAGGCCCCGAGCCCTGCCGGGGCGTCCATGAGGCAGAAGTCAAACTGCTCCCGGGCCAGGTCCAGCAGCCGGAGGAAGGATTCCCGGTCCACCTCCTCCGGGGAGAGGCCCACCGGGGCGGTGAGGAACCGGAGGGTGGGGAACCGGGGATGCACCGCGGCACTTTCCAGGGCGTAGCCCCCCTGGGCCACCTCCGTAAAGGACAGGGCGGGGACCTCCTGCATCCCCAGGGCAATGTCCAGGTTCCGCAGGCCCACATCCAGATCGATGCAGAGCACCCGCTTGCCCTCCTGGGCCAGGCAGGTGGCCAGACCGGCGCAGACGGTGGTCTTTCCGGTGCCGCCCTTGCCGGATAACACGGCGATGACTTCGCCCATGGCGACCCCTCCTTCCGCCTGCGGCCGGCAGTGGGGCAGATTGCCCCACCATAGGATTATGAATCTATTATACAGGACAGATTTCAAAATTTCAACCGCTTTTCTGTACATTTTTTCAGATTTTCTCCAGAAAGAACAGCTTGGAACGATGAAAATTTGTGCAAGGTGCGGATTACGGCCCGGCGGGAATCGGGTTCGCCGGATTTTTTCCTTTTTCCCCTTTACGGACGGCGGCTTTTGCGTTACAATAGAAACAGCTTGTGATTAGGAGGTGCGGTATGAAATGCCTGAAGTGCGGCGCGGAGATCAAGGCCCCCGCCGTGTTTTGCGCTAGCTGCCTGAAAAAGATGGAGCAGGAGCCGGTGGACCGGGATGCAAAGCTGGTGCTGCCGGTGCGCCCGGCACCCTCGGCGGAGCCCCGGTCTCTGCGGCCCAAGCCAAAGCCGGAGGAGGTCATTACCCATCAGCGGGGGCTGATCCGCCGCCTGCGGATCACGGCGGCCTGCCTGCTGGTTCTGAGCCTGGTGCTGGGGACGCTGCTGTTCTTCTTCGGCCATTTTGACGAGCTTCCGGCCCATGCCTTGGGTCAAAACTTCAAAACGGCGGGGGAGGAGACCACGGCTCCCACGGAGCCGTCCCAGACCCAGCCCAGCGGGGCCCAATAGACTGTTTCACGTGAAACACAGCCCTGTACAAATTTGCCTGTTGTTTCACGTGAAACAACGTGAAATATGCCGGGTTGCATCGGGCCTGTGCCATTGCTATAATTATAATGTAAGAAAGAGAAGGGAGCCGGACCATGGGAAAGATCATTGCCATTGTCAATCAGAAGGGCGGCGTGGGGAAAACCACGACGGCGGTCAATCTCTGCGCGGCTCTCACCGCGGCCGGGGCCCGGGTGCTGCTGTGCGACTTCGACCCCCAGGCGAACGCCACCTCCGGCCTGGGGGTGGATAAGCGCCAGGGCAAGTCCGTGTATGCCGCTCTGATCGGCCAGGCGGCCCCAGAGACCATGGTGGTGCACACCCCCTATGCCGACGTGCTCCCCAGCTCCAGCGCGCTGGCGGGGGCGGCTGTGGAGCTCATTGACATGGACCGGCGGGAATACTGCCTGCGCGGGGTGCTGGAGCCCCTGCGGGATGCTTACGATTACCTTTTCATCGACTGCCCCCCGTCTCTGGAGCTGCTGACGCTGAACGGCCTGTGCGCCGCAGACAGCATTCTGGTGCCGGTGCAGTGCGAGTATTACGCCCTGGAGGGCCTGTCCGATCTGATGGGCACGCTCCGGGCGGTGAAGCGAAAGCTCAATCCGGGGCTGGACATCTTCGGCGTGGTGCTGACCATGTACGACGGCCGGACCAACTTCTCGGCCCAGGTGGCCCAGGAGGTCCGGCGGCACTTCCCCGGGAAGGTATTTGCCTCTATGATACCCCGGAACGTCCGGCTGGCGGAAGCCCCCAGCCACGGCATTCCGGTGACAGCCTACGATCCTGCCAGCCGGGGCGCGAAGGCCTATCTGGCCCTGGCGGAGGAGATCAGAAAGCGAGGAGATTAAATGGCAACACAAAAGGGCCTTGGCAAGGGCCTTGGGGCGCTGCTGGGGGATTTTACCCAGGAGGCCGCCCCGGATAGCGGGCTGAAGCAGCTCCCTCTACAAAAGGTGGAGCCCAACCCCGACCAGCCCCGGCATGTCTTTGACCCGGAGGCGCTGGAGGAGCTGGCGGAGTCCATCCGGCAGCACGGCATTCTCCAGCCCCTGACGGTGCGGGCTGCGGCCGGCGGCTATTATCAGATCATCGCCGGAGAGCGACGCTGGCGGGCGGCCCGCCTGGCCGGGCTCCGGGAGGTGCCCGCCATCGTGATTGAGGCGGACGACCGGAAGGCGGCCCAGCTGGCCCTGATCGAGAATTTGCAGCGGGAGGACCTGAATCCCGTGGAAGAGGCCATGGGCTACCGCAGCCTGCTGGAGGATTACCACATGACACAGGAGGAGGCCGCCGGCCAGGTGGGAAAATCCCGGTCGGCTCTGGCCAATTCCCTGCGGCTGCTGAGCCTCCAGCCGGAGATTCTGGACCTGGTGTCCCAGGGAAAGCTCACCGCCGGGCACGCCCGGGCGGTGCTCACCGTGAAGGACCCCGCCCGGCAGCGGGAGGCCGCTCAGAAGATCGCGGCTCTGGATCTGTCCGTGCGGCAGGCGGAGCTGCTGTGCCGGAATCTGAACCGGGAGCCCAAGGCCGAGCCTGTGGCCAAGCCCCTGGAGGTGGATTATGTGGCAGAGTGTGAGAAGGACCTGTCCAAGCGCCTGGGCCGGGGCGTCAAGATCGTCTGCGGCAAGCGGAAAGGCCGCTGTGAGCTGGAATTTTACGGGCAGGAGGATCTGCAGCGCCTGTTGGACGCCCTTGGAACGCTGCCGAAGGGAGGCGCCCAATGAAAAAGTCAAAAAAGCTCCTGGAAGAAGTGGAAGAAATGATCGAGGAGCAGCCGGAGCAGCCGGAGCAGCCGGCGGCCGCCTCGGAACCTCCGAAGGAGCCGGAGGCCCTGAGCCGGAAGCGCCGGCAGGCGCTGGTGTATTATTTCGCGGGGCTGCTGCTCATCGCTTTTTTGGCGGTGCTGATCTCCATGCTGGTGCAGAAGCGGCGGAACGCCAACACCATTTCGGACATCACCGCCGGGCGGAACAACGCCGTGGCCCGGGCGGAGCAGCTCCAGGATGAAAACCGCACCCTCACCGACCGGATTGCGGAGCTGGAGAAGCAGCTGAGCGAGGCCCAGACGGACGCCGCCGACCGGCAGACCGCCCTGGACGCCATGAGCCAGGAGCTCAAGGATACCCAGGAGGCTCTGAAGAAGGAGCAGGAGTCCGGGACCCAGGCCAAGGACCGCACCCGGGCCTATGAGTACCTGCTGGAGGCGCGGACCGCCGTGGAGGCAAGGGACAGCGCCGCATTTCTCAGTGCCATGAAGGCGCTGGAGCCCCTGAAGGACCTTCTGGGGGAGCACGGGCAGGCTCTGTACAGCGCTCTGCTGACCCTGGTCCCTGTGGAATCGTAAGACAGACCCGAGAGAACGATTAGGATCGCCGCTCTGCGGCAGAATGGAGAGAAATTATGCTGGATATTAAACGGATCAAGGAAAATCCCGAGGCCATCAAGGCCGGGATGCGCGCCAAGGAAGTGGACTGCGACGCCATTGTGGACCGGATTTTGGAGCTGGACGCCAAGCGCCGGGAGCTCATCGCCTCCACGGAGACGAAGAAGGCCGAGCAGAACCGGGTCTCCAAGGAGATTCCCAAGCTGAAGAAGGCTGGGCAGGACGTGGCCCCGATCTTCGCGGAAATGACCGAGCTGAAGAACGCCATCGCCGAGAACGCCAAGCTGCTCGACGCGGTGGAGGCGGAGTACCGCACCTGTATGCTGGCCCTGCCCAATATGCCGGACCCGGACCTGGTGCCCGGCGGCAAGGAGAACAACCAGCCCCTGCGGTATTTCGGCGAGCCCCATAAGTTTGATTTTACCCCGAAGCACCATGTGGACCTGTGCCTGGACCTGGACCTGATCGACTATGACCGGGGCACCAAGCTGGCGGGCTCCGGCTTCTGGATTTACAAGGGCATGGGCGCCCGGCTGGAGTGGGCCCTGCTGAACTACTTCATCGACACCCATATTGCCGACGGCTACGAGTTCATCCTGCCGCCCCATATGCTGGAGTACCAGTGCGGCGAGACGGCGGGCCAGTTCCCCAAGTTTGCCGACGAGGTCTACAAGATCGCCAACCCCACGGACGACCGGATCCACTATATGCTCCCCACCGCCGAGGCGGCTCTGGCCAGCGTGTACCGGGACGAGATTCTCAACGAGAAGGACCTGCCCAAGAAGTTCTTCTCCTACACCCCCTGCTTCCGCCGGGAGGCCGGCTCTCACCGGGCCGACGAGCGGGGCATGGTCCGGGGCCATCAGTTCAATAAGGTGGAGATGTTCCAGTACACCCGCCCTGAGGACTCCGACGCGGCCTTTGACGAGCTGGTGACCAAGGCGGAGAACCTGGTCAAGGGCCTGGGCTTCCACTTCCGCACGGTGAAGCTGGCGGCGGGGGACTGCTCCGCCTCCATGGCCCGGACCTATGACATTGAAATTCAGATCCCCTCTATGAACGGCTACAAGGAGGTCTCCTCCGTTTCCAACGCCCGGGATTACCAGGCCCGCCGGGGCAATATCCGCTTCCGCCGGGAGGCCACGGGCAAGCCCGAATTTGTCCACACCCTGAACGGCTCCGGCCTGGCCACCTCCCGGATCTTCCCCGCCATGGTGGAGCAGAACCAGCGGGCCGACGGCTCTGTGGTAGTGCCCGAGGTGCTTCGGAAATATCTCGGCGGCATTGAGGTCATCGAGAAAAAATAAAGGAAAGCAGAAGGAAAGAAACCAAAATGAAGGAAAAGAAGATTAAAAAGCCCTCTTGGATCGAAGAATTCAAGAACTTCGCCATTAAGGGCAACGCCATGTCGCTGGCAGTCGGCGTGATCATCGGCGGCGCCTTCAGCACCATCACCTCGTCTCTGACCAACGACATCATCATGCCCATTGTGTCCATGTTCCTGGGGGGCATCAACTTCTCCGACTGGTACATTACCCTGCCCCAGTTCTTCGGGGAGAAGCTGGACGCAGACGGCAATGTCCTGGTGAATACGCTGAACTACGGTACCTTTATTTCTACGGTGATCAATTTCTTCATTCTGGCCCTGGTGGTGTTCTGGCTGGTCAAGCTGCTGAACAAGATCACCGAGCTCGGGCACAAGAAGGAAGAGCCCAAGCCCGAAGAGCCCAAGGAGCCGGAGCCCTCGAAGGAGGAGGTCCTGCTCACGGAGATCCGGGACCTGCTGAAGGAGCGCAATCAATAATCATAGATCGAAAAGTCTCTCAGAGCACTGCCCTGAGAGACATTTTATTTACGGAAACAGGTATGACAAAGAAAAAATTCCGAAAATGGACGCCCCGGACCCGGGCGTTTGAGCGGGCCCGGAGGGGGCAAAATTGAGCATTGTTGAAAATGGTACAAAAGCGCGAAAAAGACACGGATCGTCGGTAAAATGAACGAAACTGCGCACACTATTTGCGAAACTCTGGCTACTTTGACAAGGGCCCTCCTCCGCCCAAGCCGGGGAGAAGCGAAAACGAAACGTACAATTTGACAAAAAAACAAGTTACTTTTTGGGTATTCTATACGTTTACGAAACAGCGTTTCTCAAATAGAATGACTTATGACGATATAGGATGTAACCGGTTACTCCGGTCCAAAATCTTGGGGCTCTGCCCCGGAGGGGGAAAACCCCCGAACTATTCCACGCAGAAAGGAGACCTTGGCATGAGCGTTACCATGGAATATATCGCCCGTATGGCGAACGTGTCAAAGGCCACCGTCTCCCGGGTCGTGAACGATAAGGACGAGGGCGTCAGCGAAGAGACCCGCGCCCGGATCAAAAAGCTGATCGAGGAATACGGCTACACCCCCAACATGGTGGCCCGGGGGATGGCCACCTCCCGGTCCCGGACCATCGGTCTGGTGATCCCGGACATTACCAACCCCTATTTTACCGAGATGGTTCAGTCCGTGGACCTGCACCTGCAAAGCAAGGGCTACACCGTTATGCTGTGCAGCACCAATTCCAACCCCGCCTCCGAGCGCAAGAGCATCCAGACCCTCCTGGCCAAGCGGGTGGACGGCATCATCCTCACGACGGTCCAGCAGGAGCGCCAGCCCGGCGGCGAGACGCCGGTGAAGCTGGATGTGCCCTGCGTGCTCATCGACCGGAAGAGCAATATGATAGATTACGACGTGGGCATTTTCGTGGATAACGAATACGCCTTTTACCGGGCGACCTCCCTGCTTATTGAGCACGGAGACCGGCGGATCGCCTTCCTGAAGGGGCCGGACGAGGTCTCCTCCTCCAAGGAGCGGTTCCGCGGGTATCAGAGCGCCCTGAAGCAATACGGCATCCCCCTGGACGAGGCGCTGCTGGTGCCGGGGAATTTCGATCTGGAGAGCGGATACAACGGCGTGATGGCCCTGCACCGCAGCGGCACCCCCTTCGCGGGGATCGTCTCCAGCAACGATATGATGGCCCTGGGCGCCCTGCAGGCCCTGCGGGAGCTGGGGATCTCCGTTCCCGGCCAGGTGGAGGTCATCGGCTGCGACAACATTATTTTCTGCGACATCTCCAGCCCGAGCCTCAGCACCATTCGCCGGCCCTTTGGAGAGATCGGAAGGAAGGCGGCAGAGGTCATGCTGGACCTCATCGCCGGGAACAAGGTCAAGAAGCAAAATATCCAATTTGACGCGGATTTGATTTTGCGGGATTCCACCCGCCGGGACTGACAGAAAAGGAGCAAGAGTATGAGCAAGGTCATTACGCAGATCTACGGAATCAAGAATCTGGACGACGCGCTGATGTGCGCGGAGCTGGGCGCGGACCACATCGGCGTGGCGTTCGGCGAAGTGAAGCATCTGGGACCCAGCCAGAAGGACTGCGCCCAGGCCAAGTACATTTTTGACCGGCTGCCCAGCAGCGTGGTCAAGGTGGGCCTCACCATTGCCAGCGACGTGGACGAGATCATTCACGACCTGTCCCTGTGCCTGCCGGATGTGTATCACCTGTCCGGCGATATCCGGGATATTTCCCCGGAGGGCGTGCAGCGGATCCGGGACGCCTATCCCGGCCTGAAGATCATGCAGGCCATTCCGGTGTACTCCGGCGTCTCCTATGAAGAGCAGTGGCCCACGATTCTGGAGCTGATCCGGACCTATGAGAGCACCACGGACTTCTTCCTCATCGATACCAAGGACCCCGCCAGCACCATCGGCATCGGCGCCACCGGCGCCATCCACGACCGGAACATTGACCGGGCCATCGTGGAGGCCACCAAGGTGCCCTGCATCGTGGCCGGCGGCCTGGACGCGGAGAACGTGGCCGAGGTCATCCACATCACCCATCCCTACGGCGTGGATTCCTGCACCCGGACCAACGTGGACAAGGACAAGCAGGACGGCACCGGCAACGGCAAGGACCGGGAAAAGGTCAAGGCCTTCATTGAGGCCGCACGGAACGCGTAAACAATCAAAAGGAGTACATAGCGATGAGCACCATTGCACAGATTTACAGCATTACGAGCCTGAGCGACGCGCTGATGTGCGTGGCCATGGGCGCGGACCACATCGGCGTGGCCATGGGCGACACCGATCACCTGGGCAAGATCCAGAAGACCTGCGCTGAGGCGAAATACATTTTTGATCACCTGCCTGCGGGCGTGGTGGGCATCGGCCTGACCATCGCCAAGGACGTGGACGAGATCCTCTCCGATCTGGATAAGTGCTGCCCCCAGGTGTACCACCTGTCCGGCGACATCCGGGACATTCCCCCGGAGGGCGTGCAGCGGATCCGGGACGCCCACCCCGATCTGAAGATCATGCAGGCCATCCCGGTGTACGCTGGGATTCCCTATGAGGAGCAGTGGCCCGTCATCGAGGATCTGATCCGCCGCTACGAGCCCACCACGGACTTCTTCCTCATCGACACCAAGGACCCCGCCAGCACCATCGGCATCGGCGTTACCGGCATGACCCACGACCATAACATTGACCGGGCCATCGTGGAGGCCACCAAGGTCCCCTGCATCGTGGCCGGCGGCCTGGATCCCGAGAACGTGGCGGAGGCCATCCATGTGGCCCATCCCTACGGCGTGGATACCTGCACCCGGACCAACCTGCCCAAGGCCCTCCAGGACGAGACCAACGGCCTGAAGGATCCCGCCAAGGTCAAGGCGTTCGTTGAGGCGGTCAAAAATGCCTGATATGGAAAAGAAGCCTGTGATCGTCATCGGCGACGCCTGCGTGGACGTGACGGTCTCCCTGGCCAACCTGGCGGCCGGGGCCAGCGACGTATACAATTCCGAGCGGCTGATGCCCACCCTGTCCGGGGGCGGCACCAGCGCCAATACGGCAGTCGCCCTGAGCAAGCTCGGGGTCCCCACCGCCTTTATGGGCGCCATCGGGGAGGATTACGGCGGCCGGTTCCTGCTCAAGGAGTTTGCCGAGCAGGGCATCGACACCAGCTTTACCCTGGTGGACAACAGCAACACCATCTTTGTCTTTGCATTTATCGACCCCACCGGGGAGCGGACCCTGTGGGCCTTCCCCCGGGAGGATTGCTCCTACGCAGATCTGGACCTGAATCGCATCGATCTGGACCGGGTCCGGCAGGCCGCCTGGGTCCATGCCTCCGGCATGACCTACATGGCCGAGGGGAGCACCCGGGAAAACCTGCCCAAGGTGTTCAAGGCGGCCTATGAGGCCGGGGTCCCCACCTCCTTCGATCTCAATACCCGGGTCGCCACGCCCGAGGAGCTGGAGCCGGGCATCCGCCGGGCGGTGGAGGAGACCCTGCCCTATGTGACGTATCTGCTGGGCTCCGGGAAGGACGAGATGTATTCCTTCCGCCCCTGCCCCGACTGGCACGACAGCGTGCGGGCCTTTGCGGCCCCGGGCCGGACGGTCATCGCCCGCATGGGCGGCGAGGGCGCCTTCTGTGTGGACGGCGGCCGGGAGCTGCTGCTGAAGCCCTATGACGTGAAGGTGCGCAACACCACCGGCGCAGGCGACGCCTTCAACGCCGGGTTTATCGCCGGGCGGATGCGGGGCCTTCCCGTGGAGGAGGCCGTCGCCTGGGGCAACGCCGTGGCAGGGTACAAGGTGACGGGCAACAGCGCCCGGTACACCCCGGATGTGGAAACGCTGAAGGCTTTTATGGCAAATACGCCGAGGAAGCAGTAAGAAATGACGAAAAAGAAAGATACAAGAAAGTTTACGTTTCTGGGCATCCTGGCCTCCCTGATCTGGGGCTCCGGGAACGCCTTCGGCCGGTCCCTGGCGGAGACCTACGGCAACTTCTCCTCCACGGGCCTGAGCAACGTCAGCGCCGGCGTAATCATGACGGCGGCGCAGATCAAGCGCAGCGGGCTGAAAAGCTACGCCGCCGCCCCCCTGAAATACTGGCTGATCTGCGGGCCGATTTATGTGATCTACAAGCTCACCACCGGCATCGCCGTGGGCATCGCCGCCACCCGGGAGCAGGTTGTGACCTCCGGGCTGCTGCGGCTGATGTGGCCCATGATGACCCTGGCCGTGGCCGTTGTCATGTTCCGGAAGGAAAACAGGACCTCCAAATGGTTTATCCCCAGCATTCTGCTGTCCATTGCGGGGATCCTGGTGGCCAACACGGATGTGGAAAACTTCTCCGTGCTGAACACCCTGCGGATCATGTTCGTAGACGCCTTCTGGCCCAGCCTGCTGTCCATCATCTCTTCCATCGCCTGGGGCCTGTACTCCAACCTGAACCGGAAGATCGTGGGGGACGCGGATTATGACGCGGTGGGCCTGTTCATGATCGTTACGGGCCTGCTGTCCTACGGGGCCACGCTCTTTGTGGCCGAGCCCCAGGTGCTGGCCTGGCGGCAGTTCGGCGAGCTGTTTTACATGGTGGTGCTCTCCAGCTTCCTGGGCACCCTGTTCTGGAATCTGTCCATGCAGAAGGGCGACCATATGCTGGTCATCCTGGTCTCCAACTTCATGCCCGTGTTCTCCACGGTCCTCAGCGCCGTGCTGCTGGGTGTGACGCTCACCTGGCCCATGGTAGTGGGCTCCTTCATGGTGGTGGCCGGGACCATCTTCTGCAAGGCCTCCATTCACACCGTCCAGCCCGAGGAGACCGTGCATGGGTAAGTACACCGCGGTGCTCTTTGACTTTGACGGTACCGTGGCCTACACGGCCAAGGACGTCTGGAATTCCGTCCGGTACGGCTTCGAAAGAGCCGGGCTGGTCCTGCCGGAGGCCTACGCCGCTGACAATCGGAATCTGGCGTACCTGGTGGAGGATATGGTGGAGCAGCTTTATCCGGAGGCGGGGCCGGAGGTCCGGCGCGTCGCCGCCGAGGGAGTTTCGGAGCATTACCGGTACCTTAGCGACTATCCGGATACGGTCCTGTACCCCCATATGGAGGAAATTCTGACGCTGCTCCGGCAGGAGGGGGTCCCCACGGGGATCCTGTCGAACAAGGGAGACTACTCCCTGGGCCGGATCCTGGAGCGAAAGGGCTGGAGAAAGTATTTCACCAGCTACCGGGGCACCTTGGATACGGACCCGGATACCATTGGAAAGATTGGCCGCCTGGGCGCGTATATGAAGCAATTCGACGTGTCCCGGGGCCTGTACATCGGGGACTCCGCCGGGGACGTGGAGGCAGCGAAGGCCAACGGCCTGCCCTGCGTCGGCGTGCTCTACGGAGACGGGGACCCGGAGCTGGTGAAGCAAAGCCGGCCCGACGTGCTGTGCGCCACCCCCGAGGCGCTGCTGAGATTTTTGAAGGAGGAATAACAGCAATGCTCAAGGATTTTCAGTATTATGTTCCCACCCATTTCCACTTCGGCCATGACGCCGAGCTGGGCGTCGGCGAGGCCCTGGCGGCGGACGGCGTCAAGACCGTGCTGCTGTGCCGGAGCTCCGACGCCTTCCTGGAGACCACCGGCCTGCTGGGCCGGATCCGGGACCGCCTGAGCGCCAGCGGCATCCGCTGCCTGGAGCTGGACGGCATCGTCCCCAACCCCCGGCTGACCCGGGTGTATGACGGCATCGCCCTGGCCCGGGCCGAGGGCGTGGACGCCGTCCTGGCCGTAGGCGGCGGCAGCGTCATCGACACGGCGAAGGCCGTGGCTGCCGGCGTGCTGTACGACGGCGATGTGTGGGATTTCTATTCCGGCAAGGGCCGTCCCACCAAGGCTCTGCCTGTGGCCGTGGTCCTGACCCTGCCCGCTACGGGCAGCGAATCCGGCGGCGTGTCCGTCATCAACAACGAGCAGATCCATGTGAAGTCCCTGACCAGCGGCGACTGCCTCCGGCCCCGGCACGCGTTCATGAATCCCCAGCTCTGCTGCACCCTGCCTCCCTTCATCAGCGCCTGCGGCATCGCCGATATGCTCTCCCATGTGATGGAGCGGTACTTCAGCGACTCCGATGAGCTCAACTGCATCGACTATATGTGCGAGGGCGTGATGAAGGCCATCGTCACCTTCGGCCGGAAGGTCATGGCCGATCCCAAGAATTACGAGTACCGGGCCGAGGTCATGTGGCTGGGCACCGTAGCCCAGAACGACACCGTGGGCGTCGGCCGGAACCAGGATTGGTCCGCACATAACATTGGCAACGAGCTGTCCGCCCTGTACGATACCCCCCACGGCGCCAGCCTGACCATCATCACCCCCTACTGGATGGAGTATGTGTATCAGGAGCACCTGTGGCGCTTCGCCCGGTTCGCCCGGACGGTATTCGACGTCACCGAGACGGACGACCTGCTGGCGGCCCAGGAGGGCATCCGCCGGACCACTGCTTTCTTTAAGGAGCTGAAGCTCCCCACCTCCCTGAAGGAGTTCGGCATTCCCACCGACCGCCTGGAGGAGATGTCCGAAACCGCCAGCCACACCTACGGCACCGACCGCATCGGCGCGTTCAAGGTGCTGACGAAGGACGACATCCTGAAGATTTTCCAAAACGCCATTGGCGAGTAATGAAAGAAAGGTGAACGATATGCAAAAAGTGATCCTGGACTGCGATCCCGGTCATGATGACGCCATTGCCATTATGCTGGCCGGTAAGCACCTGGACATTCTGGGCGTGACCACCGTAGGCGGCAACGGCTACCTGGAAAACACCACCCGGAACGCCCTGCAGGTCCTGGATGTGATCGGCCGGTCCGATGTGAAGGTGTATCCCGGCCATGCCGGTCCCTCCACGGTGCCTCTGGTCATCGCAGCCAACGTCCACGGCAAGAGCGCCATGGACGGCCCCCAGCTCCCGCCCCCCAGCAAGCCCGCCGAGAAGAAGCACGGCGTGGACTTCATCGTGGACACCGTGATGTCCACGGACGATGTGGTCCTGGTGGCCACCGGTCCCCTGACGAACATCGCCTCCGCGCTGAATAAGGAGCCGCGCATCGCCCAGCGGGTCAAGGGCCTGTATATCATGGGTGGCGGCGCCTACTGCGGCAACTGGACCCCTGCGGCGGAATTCAACATCTTCGTGGATGTGGAGGCCGCTTACAAGGTGTTCCACAGCGGAATGCCCATTTATATGTCCGGCGTGAACCTCACCCGGCAGTGCCCGGTGCTGCCCGAGGATGTGGAGGAAATGCGGTCCATCGGCAATAAGGCCGGTGTGTTTGCCGCAGAGCTCCTGGACTTCTTCGGCAGGGGCGGCGATGCGCACCTCCACGATCCCTGCGCCGTGGCCTGGCTGATCGATCCGTCCATTGTGCAGTCCGCTTATCTCCATGTGGACATCGAACTGAACGGCAGCCTTACCCGGGGCATGACCGTGACGGACCTGCGGCCCCTCCAGGGCAACAATCCCGAGGCGGACATTGACCTGACCCTGGCCAAGCGCTGGGACGACGCCCCCGAGGGCTCCCCCTTCCGCGGCCACGCGCCCAACACCCATGTGGGCCTGCGCCTGGACTTCGACAAGTTCCGCAAGCTCCTGCTGGACACCCTGAGAAGCTATCAGTAAGCTTCCCTCCCAACCTTGTTCCCAACGCGCAATGCGCGGGAAAAATACAACAAAAAAAGGAGAAACAAAAATGAAGAAGATTCTGGCACTGCTCCTGGCGGCTGCGATCATGCTCAGCATGTGCGCCTGCGCGACCAAGACCGATCCCACCAGCGCCCCCACCGAGAAGCCCACCGAGGCCAACAACGACGAGACCAAGGGCGGCAACGAGACCACCGACGAGACCAAGGGCGATAAGAAGCCCCTGAACATCATGATGTACGTCATCCAGTCCCTGGGCACCCTGTCCTGCGAGGACCTGATCTACGCCGAGCTGCAGAAGTTCTGCGAAGAGACCGGTTCTACCCTGAACTACTACGAGTGCAACTCCGACGAGACCAAGCACGACACCACCCTGCCCGAGCTGTGCGCCGGCGGTGAGTACGACGTGATCGTCACCGGTTACTACTCCATCCCCGAGCCCGTGCAGAGAGCTGCCGAGATGTACCCCGACCAGAAGTGGATCCTGTTCGACTGCAGCGTGGACTACTCCCTGCCCTACTGCAAGAACATCGCCAGCTTCACTGCCGACCAGAACACCCTGGCCTTCATGGCCGGCGCCCTGGCTGCTCTGATGACCACCGAGACCTCCGATTCCCACATCAACGCTGACAAGGTCGTCGGCTGGGTCGGCGGCGGCGAGAACACCGCTGTGAACGACTTCCTGGTTGGCTACATTGACGGCGTCAACTACGTCGATCCCTCCATCGAGGTTCTGTACTCCTACATTGGCGACTGGGCCAACTCCGCGAAGGGCACCGAGCTTGCCAACGCGCAGTTCGACATGGGCGCTGACGTGGTCTTTGCCGTCGCTGGCGGCGCCGGCTTCGGCGTCTGCGAGGCTGCCGCTGCCAAGGGCCACTACGCCTTCGGCGTGGACACCGACTTCGGCGCTCAGCTGAAGCAGTCCGGCTCCGCTACCGCTGACTACGTTGTCTCCTCCGCCATCAAGCAGTTCGGCGAGATCGTTTACGACGCCATGGTGAAGTTCTACAACGGCGAGCTGGAGTTCGGCAAGCACACCAACTGCGACGTGGCTTCCGGCTACCTGGAGATGCTGGAGACCGAGCAGTTCGACAAGATCGTTAAGGAAGGCATGCCCGAGGTTTACAAGCGCTATACCCAGATCTGCCAGGACCTGAAGGACGGCAAGATCGAGGTCGGCACCGCTGTGGGCGCTACCCCCGAGTACGTCAACGAGAAGAAGGCAGAGGCTGCTGCCCACTAATCCGCTGACACCCCCCAATGAAAGAAGCGGCTGGCCGTCCCATGCGGGCGGCCAGCCCAAACCCTAACCCGTAGGCCGGAGGAAGCCGGTCTGCTTCCCTCCGGCCGCCTGCGGCAGCTCACGCGGAAGCTCCCTTCCCAAAAACACGATTTGGAGAATTAGAATGGAAATGGAAAAAGACAGAAGCGCTGCTCCCAACAATGATATCGTCCTTTCCATGGAGGGCATTACCAAAATTTACAGTAACGGCTTTGTCGCGAATAAGGATATTAACTTCCAGCTCCGCAGAGGCGAAATTCATGGACTCGTCGGTGAAAACGGAGCGGGCAAGACCACGCTGATGAAGGTTCTGTTCGGTCACGAGCAGCCTGAGCATGGCCGGATCCTGCTGAACGGCGAAGAAGTTAAGATCGAAAGCCCCCTGCACGCCCTGAGCCTGGGCATCGGCATGGTGCATCAGCACTTTATGCTGGTCAATTCCCTCTCTGTGGCGGAGAACATGGTCCTGGGCGCCGAGCCCAAGAGCGGCCTGTTCTATAACGCGAAGCAAGCGAGAAAAATGACCGAGGAGACGGCGAAGAAATTCAACCTCCCCGTGGATCCCGACGCGCTCATCAAGGACCTGACCGTTGGCTATAAGCAGCGGGTGGAAATCCTGAAGGTTCTGCTGCGCGGCGTGCAGATCCTGATTCTGGACGAGCCCACCGCCGTCCTGACCCCCCAGGAGACCGAGGAGCTCTTTGAGCAGCTCGTGGCTCTGAAGAAGCAAGGCTATACCATCGTATTTATCAGCCATAAATTGCAGGAAGTCAAGCAGATCTGCGACCGGATCACGGTGCTGCGTCTGGGCCAGGTGACCGGCAGCGCCAACATCGAGGACGTGTCCATTGAGGATATTTCCCGGATGATGGTCGGCCGCGATGTGATGCTGAATATTGAGAAGGACAAGGCCAAGCCCAAGAACACCGTTCTGAAGGTGCGGAACCTGGTCCATACCAACGCCTTTGGCGTCAACGCCATTGACGATATTTCCTTTGACGTCCGGGCCGGCGAGATTCTCGGCGTGGCGGGCGTTGAGGGCAACGGACAGAGCGAGCTCTCCGAGACCATCTGCGGCAATATGCCTCTGCAGAAGGGCACCATCGAGATCGAGGGCCAGAGCATCGCCCACAAGTCCATTCACGCCATTCGGAATCTGCATGTCGGCATGGTCCATGAGGACCGTATGATTTACGGCGTCTCCTCCGGCCAGTCCATTGAGGAGAACCTGATCTCCGACCGCTATCTCACCAAGCCCTACAGCAAGGGCGGCGTGCTGAATCATAACTATGTCAACTCCTGGTCCAAGGATCGGATCAAGGAATTCCTCATTAAGTGCGACGGCCCCGAGGCCCCGGTCAAGACCCTTTCCGGCGGCAACGTGCAGAAGGTCGTCGCCGCCCGGGAATTCTCCTCCAAGCCGAAGCTCCTGGTGGCCAGCCATCCCACCCGCGGCATTGACGTGGGCGCTACGGATCTGATCCGTCGGAAGATCGTGGACCTCCGGGATCAGAACGATACCGCCACGCTGCTGTTCTCCGCTGACCTGAACGAACTGATCAACGTCAGCGACAGCATCATCGTCATGTACGAGGGCAAGATTGTCGCCTACTTCGAGGACCTGACCAATGTGACCCCCGAGGTCCTGGGCGAGTATATGCTCGGCGTCAAGAAGCAGAGCGAGGAAGAAATCAGAGGTGTCATCCATGAATAAAAAGAATAACAGGCTGCCGTATCTTACCGCCGTGCAGATCGAAAAGCGGTTCAGCGTGTATCGCACCCTGCTGGCAGCCGGTGTGGCCATTTTGTTCTGCTTCCTGCTGATCTTCCTGAGCAGCAAGAACCCCGGCGCGGATATTGTCACCTTCCTCACCGCCCCCCTGTCCAGCTTCAGCCGCTTCTGCACCATGCTG